>CAZHTX010000141.1:0-2385 GCA_964535475.1 uncultured Pirellulaceae bacterium | reverse complement strand
TCGGCCAGCTCTTCTTCGGCCAGTTCGGCCGCTGGCTGCTCTTCCTCGGGAAGTTCTTCCCCAAGCAGCTCTTCTCCGGGTAGCTCTTCCTCGGGCAGCTCTTCCAGTTCTGCCAAGTGGATTTGCGGTGCTGGGAGTTGGGGGGGTGCTGAGGGAGGCGGTTCGGATTGTTTCAGCAGGTCGACCAACAGCGCATCGGGGGCCAGTTTCAATTTTCGCTGGCCCGCTTCCGGCATCCGGTTTTTCCACCATCCCACGGTTCCTTCCGGTGGCCCATCCCAGGCCTGAGCGGATATATCAATCCGCACTAAAGAGTCATCTTCTGATTCTGAGACCACCGAGTAGTACCATTCGCCGGGTGCCAGGGGGCGGTCGAGCGAATGGCAACGGCGAGAACACCGGCTGACTTTATATTCGCTTTGCACGCTCGCACCGTCGCTCCTGAGTGATCCACAAGGGTTGAATTGTGTCTGTTACCAAAAGAGGCTCAGGCAGCACAACCCCGCCGGCCCTGAAAGCCCAGTCAGCTGACTTCGAAGAACCTTGCCGAACCGCCACCGGGGCCGATGTGGATCTTGATTGGTTTGGCGCAGCGGGGGCAATGGCCTTCGTAGGCAGTTGCTTGACGGTTCCGATAGATTCGCGCGTAGACACCGCAGCAGGCAAAGCGGGCACCAAGAAAGGGGCGACTTTCTCTGGGCTCTTCGGGAGGTTCCCCGCCACTAGTTAGGTTGAGGCGATTACCGGCCACTTGTCGCGATCTCCGTGAGCAACTTCAGGACCCCCAGACTTCGCATCTCAGTTAGCAAATCGCAGCTGTCGCCGCTAGTGCTTTGCCAGTACCTGCATGTTCGCGTTCATCGAACTGAAGCATGGGGGCTGTGAGCGCCGGTAATGTTATCCCGTAGCAGTTTAAGGCCGGCGGGTATCGGGGGCCGGTTGTGGCGAATTTTCCGCTTCTTCGAGTTCTTCCAGCACGGTCTTCAGTTGGCTGCGAGCACGACTCAGCCGACTCCGCACGGTGCCGATGGAGATGTTGAGGATCTCGGCGATTTGCTCGTAGGCGTGATCTTCCATTTCCCGCAACACGAGGATAGCGCGGTGATCGGGGCTGAGCTGCCCGAGCGCCTTTTGCACCATTTGCACCCGTTCTTGTTGCAGCATACGCTGGTCGGGACCGGCAAATTGATCGACCGGTTCGTCGCCCACCGCTTCGCGTGCTTGATCGAGCGAAGTGGTCGTTTTGCGGCGTCGCATCCGGCTCAGCGCGCTGTTAAAAGCGATCCGATACAGCCACGTGAAGAACTGGCTGTTGTTTTGAAAGGTGTCGAGTTTGAGGAATGCGCGGACGAAAGCATCCTGGACTACATCTTCGGCTTCGTCGGCCGAGCCCACCACCTGGACCATCGCGGCGTAGAGGCGATCTTGATAGCGAAGCACCAATCCTTCGAATGCAGTCCGGTCGCCGGTGAGGGCAGCCTCGATCAGCTCCGCATCGTCCGCCACGAGAAATCGCCATCCCAGAAACAGTGATCAAGTTAGAAAAGGAGTCTCCGGTGAGCCCGCTGGGGGTCGCCGGAGTTCCTATTCTAAACTGGATATCGCTTCTCCGTAGATGGGATTTCACAATTTCTGCGAGCAATCACTACTTTTTGCTCTTCGCCGGCTCGCCATCACCGGATGTTACGGTTTCGACGTCTTGGCGTTTTTGGCCACCGGAGGTGTTAATTTGGATTCGCCGCGGCTGGTGGGCTTCCGCTTTGGGGAGGGAAATGTGCAACACCCCCTCTTCGTAGGAAGCTTCGATCTTGTCGGAATCGACAAAAGCGGGCAGGATCACGGTGCGAGAAAAAGCCCCCGTTGAACGCTCGATGCGATGAAACTGCTTGTCCTTCTCTTCTTGCTTTGACTCCCGCGAACCGGCGATTGTGAGACGGTCCTCATTCATTTCGACGCGGATGTCCTCGGGCTTCACGCCGGGTAAATCAACGGTCACCTCATAAGATTGTTCCCGTTCGGCAATGTCCAAGCTTGGTGCAAAAACGGCATCGGAACCTTCTGGAACGTCGCGCAGGAATCGATCCATGACTTGCTCGAGGTCTGCCATGCCGCCCAAGGTTCGCAAGAAACGGGGGTTGCCTAGTAGCATTCGATTCATCAGTTTGCTCTCCACAGTGAACAGGAAACGAAAACAGTGCGGCGCCGCACAATGCTGGTGATTTTGATTTGCCAAAATGGCAAATTTGCCAGCGAATGGATGCGGAAAGCAACAACTGTGCCAGTTCTTGCGGTCGGCGAATCGGACTTTTAGTACTAATCAATCAGCCGCCTCGCGCCAGCGTGCGGTTCCCGGTGGCGTGTTGTGCTGTGAAAACCGCAGGCTGG
>CAZHTX010000140.1:0-12328 GCA_964535475.1 uncultured Pirellulaceae bacterium | reverse complement strand
ACCGCGGGTCAGTCGAGCGGATTCGTGATGCCGGCCGCCCAGCGAATGATGGACCAGAATTCCATTGGGCAAGGCCAGGTCATCGGCAGTGGTCCCGGTGGGCGAGTGCTCAAGGAAGACGTTGCCCAGCACTTGGCGTCTCCCCCGGCTGCTAAGGCGGCAGCGGAGAGCACGCTGATCTCCGCCGCTGGGCATCAGCGCGGTGAAGAGGTCAAACCGCTCAGCATGATTCGGCGGACGATTGCCGCACGGTTAGTGGAAGCACAACAAACGGCCGCTTTGTTGACGACTTTTAACGAAGTCGACATGGGCCCCGTGATGGACTTGCGAAAGAAATACAAGGATTTGTTTGCGGAAAAGCATGGAGTCAAATTGGGCTTCATGTCGTTCTTCGCCAAGGCGGCTGTGGAGGCCTTGCGAAGGTTCCCGGCGGTGAACGCAGAGGTCCGCGGCAACAATGTTGTCTATCGGCATTATTGCGATATTGGGATCGCGATCGGTGGCGGTAAAGGTCTAGTGGTACCGGTGTTGCGAAATGTGGAATCGATGAGTTTCGCTGAGATTGAGCGGACCATTGGGATGTACGGGAAAGCTGCCAGCGAGAATCGCATCAACCCGCAAGACCTTGAAGGCGGCACCTTTACGATCTCCAACGGCGGCGTCTACGGATCGTTGCTCAGCACGCCGATTGTGAATCCACCGCAAAGTGGCATCCTCGGGCTGCACGCTATTCAAGACCGTCCGATGGCTGTGCAAGGGCAAGTCGTGATTCGTCCGATGATGTATCTCGCGCTGACGTATGATCACCGCATTGTCGATGGTCGCGAAGCGGTGACTTTCTTGAAGACGATCAAAGAGGCGATGGAAGATCCCGCACGGATGTTCCTGGAAGTCTAAGCCCCGTTGATTACAGAAACTAGCGTCGGTCGCGTGGCGGCGCGCGTTGGTGACTGATTTTATTGTTTCCAATTCACTTTGATCGGGCTTATTTGGCACGGGAATGAAAGCGCTCGTTAAGAAAACTGCGGCTGAAGGACTCTCCCTGGAAGATGTCCCTGAGCCCACCATTGGCATCAATGACTGTCTGATACGTGTAAAGAAAACGGGCATTTGCGGTACCGACCTGCATATCTACAACTGGGATGCGTGGGCTCAAAAAACCATTCCCGTTCCCATGGTTGTGGGACACGAATTTGTTGGTGAGATCATCGAAGTCGGCTCGAACGTGGTCGATTTTCATCCCGGGGACCTCGTCAGTGCCGAAGGGCATGTCGTCTGTGGTCGCTGTCGCAACTGTTTGGCTGGACGTCGCCACCTCTGCGCCCACACACTTGGGATTGGCGTGAACCGGCCGGGCGCTTTTGCTGAATTGATCGCCGTCCCCATGACCAATGTCTGGCATCACACCGACGGTATCGACACGGATGTGGCTTCCATCTTTGATCCCTTCGGCAACGCGGTGCACACGGCCCTCTCATTCAATGTGTTGGGCGAAGATGTGTTGATCACCGGCGCCGGCCCGATTGGCTGCATGGCAGCCGCAGTGGTTCGGCACGCGGGCGCTCGCTACGTAGTGATCACCGATCTGAATCCGACGCGGTTGGAATTGGCCAAGAAAATGGGAGTCGACTTGGCGATCGATCCGCGCCAAACCAGCTTGGCTGAGGTGCAGACGAAACTTGGCATGACTGAAGGTTTCGATGTCGGTTTGGAGATGTCGGGCAATCCAACGGCGCTTCGTGACATGCTCAGCAACATGTCGCATGGTGGCAAAATTGCCATGCTGGGGATTCCAGGCGAAGAGATTGCCATCGACTGGAATATCGTGATCTTCAACATGTTGACGATCAAAGGTATTTACGGTCGAGAAATGTATGAGACGTGGTATAAGATGTCGGTGTTACTGCAAAGCGGGCTCGACATCTCACCGGTGATCACCCATCGTCTGCATTACACAGAATTTGAAACCGGTTTTGCCGCCATGCGAGACGGCAGTGCTCTGAAAGTTATCTTAAACTGGGAAGATTAGGCTTTATGTTTGTGCCATCCTTGGAAGCCGCGCTCAACGATCAATTAAACGAGATCCGCGCCGCGGGTACCTGGAAAGATGAACGTTTGATCGACACTCCGCAGGGGACTCGTGTCAAACTGCAGGATGGCAAGGAAGTGCTCGTCTTTTGTGCTAATAATTATTTAGGACTCGCCCAGCACCCCGAAGTTCGCCAAGCAGCCCACGAGGCGTTGGACCGTTGGGGTTACGGATTGGCCAGCGTGCGATTCATTTGCGGCACCCAAACCATTCACCGCGATTTAGAGCGGCGTATCAGTGAGTTCCTTGGTACTGAGGACACGATTCTTTATTCCTCCTGCTTTGATGCCAACGGTGGTTTATTTGAAACGATGCTGACGGCCGAGGATGCGATCATCTCAGATTCGCTGAATCACGCATCGATCATTGACGGCGTGAGGCTTTGTAAGGCCCAGCGTTTCCGTTATGCCAACAATGACCTCAAAGATTTGGAAAAACAATTACAAGCCGCCGCGGCGACCCGTCATCGCGTAATCATCACCGACGGGGTCTTTTCCATGGACGGCTATATTGCCGATCTGGCTGGGATTTGCGATCTAGCGGAATCATATGGCGCGTTGGTTTGTGTTGATGACTGTCACGCCACAGGCTTTATGGGCAAAACCGGGCGTGGCACGCACGAGCACTGCGGCGTGATGGGACGGGTCGACGTACTGACCGGAACGCTGGGCAAGGCGATCGGCGGGGCGAGCGGGGGATACACTTCGGGGCCCCAGGAGATCATCGACTTGCTCCGCCAGCGAAGCCGCCCTTACTTGTTCTCCAATACGGTTTGCCCATCGATTGTCGGCGGCACAATGAAAGCCCTCGACTTGATCAGCTCCAACACCGATCTTCGAGATACGCTCGAAGCGAACACGAAGTATTTTCGCGCCGCGATGACCGACCTGGGATTTGATTTATTGCCGGGAGAGCACCCGATTGTGCCAATCATGCTTGGCGACGCCGCCTTGGCGACTAAGTTTGCCAGCAAGATGTTGGAACGCGGCGTCTATGTCGTCGGCTTTAGCTATCCAGTGGTTCCCAAGGGACTCGCGCGAATTCGCGTGCAAATCAGCGCCGCGCACAGCCGCGAAGATTTGGATCAGGCGATCGCCGCTTTCCGAGCCACCGGTGAAGAACTCGGCCTGCTGCCCTGATTCGTATTGACCGAACTTGAATCAGCTCGCCGGTCGCAGTTCGCCTTTTGCTGCTGGCCGGTCATGGAATCATAATTTGGATTTCAAGGTGCCAGTTTGTAGCGACTCGCCCAAGCTGGCCAACAACGCTTCGGGAGCTCGCATCGCGGCGCACAGGGGGCTGAATTGCTCGATTGCCCCGCGCACCGTAGAGGCATCGAATTGGCCGAAAAAGCCTTCTTGGTTTTGCCATCCCAAGCCGGCGCGTAAAGCGTCTTCCAAGCGGTCGGGTTCGGTGATCACCCCAGCTTGCAACACCAACAGGGCTTCGATCAGCATCGGTACGGCCAGATTCAGATACACTTCATCATCAGTCCATCGGCGAACTTCGCGCTGATATTTGGCAATGATTTGACTGGCCACCGGATTCAGCTCTGCGGACGGGTCAGCGGTTTGACTGTTCTCTGGATAATCGTAGAAACCGCTGAGGCCGCTGCGTCCTGACAATTTGCGTTTAATCAGCCCCGGCAGAATCGGGCTTGGTTCGATGCGGCTGGGGAAGGCTTGCCAAGCCGCTCGGCCAGCATCAAAGGCGGTTCGCAAGCCAATCATGTCGATTAATTCCAGCGGCGAGAGTGGCATCCCCAGACGCTCGGCACCGCGGCGAATCGCTTGATGGTCGGCACCGCATTCCAGCAGACGGACGGCGTTATTCAGATATGGCCAGAGCAGGCGGTTGACGAGAAATCCAGGGCTGTCAGCGACCAGCAGCGGAGGCTTTCCGATTCGCCGAGCGTGCGCGGCAACTTGATCGATCACGTTCTGAGAAGTCTCAGGGCCGGAGATCAGCTCCACCATATCGCGACCGGCCACCGGCATAAAAAAATGCAAGCCGCAAACCAAATCGGGATGGGCAGCCGCCGAATCGAGCTGGGCGATCCGCAGCGACGAGGTGTTGCTAGCCAGCACGGCGGAGCGTCCAAGATGTTGACTGAGCTCCGCAAATAATGCTCGTTTCTCCGCCACACGTTCCACGATCGATTCAATAATCAACCGCGCCGGCTGGTCGGGTGGGGCGTTATCTGGCAATGCGTCAATGCTAGGTGCCTCAACTCTCAGTGCCTCAATTCTCAGTGACTCGGTTGCCTGATCCAGTCCGGTGGGCGGGCTGGGCCCTTCGCCGGGACTCGCGGGCGTAAAGCTAACGAGCTCGCTGGAAGCTAGGAATTCGCCGCGGTGGACGAGCCGATGGCCTGCCGCAACCAGTGCTTCGCCGCATGCTTGCAGGGCGGCGAGATTATTATCGACCAGCTCCACTGGACAACCGGCTCGTAGATGGGCGTCAGCGATGGCATGCCCGACGACGCCAGCTCCAACCAAAGTAATCTGCTGAAACGGACGCGTTGTGACCGACTGTTTCATGCCAGTCCTTTCCGGTTGCGATAGAGAAAAGGATTCAGGTTCGGATCGTTATACATTTTCAATTGCCGATACGTTTTATGTCGCTTCCGCCCCTGGCAAAGGTCGTCCAACAATTGTTGGAGCGCGATCGCTAGGTCATGCTGTTGATGTTGGCAAATGATCAACTTTTGTGCTATCGATGTTCGCAGTTGGTCGTCGATTTCCTCCCGCTCATGTTGTTCGTGGAGGTGATAGATTCGCAGTGCCAGGATTCCCAAACGGTCGATGACGCTACCGGGCGTTTCGCTGTTTAGTGGTAATGTATCCACGGCAGCAACATCAGGGTTGGGCGGCAGGCTCGCCAGCTGATCGGCAATCCATTCGTCAATACGTTCAATCGCGTCGTGACGCTGTTGGTTCAAACGATCAATACTGCGTTTGACACTTGCAATCGTGGCATCGGAGGCGTCCGGCGAACGAGCTTGATCTTCTTCGTGCCAAAGTTGAAAATTGAAGACGAGTTGGTCGGCTACCAGTCCCAAGCCGGATTGGTAATTGTGCTCCAACGGACCTTGGTGCCAGCGATCAATGCAATCACTCTGCAGCGTGAGCAGGACCGTGGGATCGACTAACAGCTTTTGCGAGTGCCAATTCACGGGCGAGTACCAAAATCGCTGGGAGCTAAAAAATACCAAGAGATCGCGAGAGCCGGCGAGCTAGAGCCGATTTCAGGCGGGCCAGGTGCTTGGCTGATCGCTGATTTTCTGTCATCCTGATAGGCTTGCTGCTACGAACGTTAAGCTACTCCATTGAGCCACGATCCCACCATGTTGGCGACGGTCACTCCGCGTCGCTGGAACAGCCTCTCTAACTCATGCAGGACGCCCATGACAACCACTGTCGATGCCACGGTCCTTTTTCATCCGCCGACGCCCGAGTTGCGTTTCTTGCCGGAAGGTCCCTACCCGCTCGGTGACAACAAGCTCAGCTGGGTGGCTATCCAGCATGGCGCGGAGGCCTCCAACGGTTCCCTGAACGTACTGGACTTAACAACTCTCGTAAACCAGTCGTATGAACTGCCGGGGCGGCCTGGTTTTGCTTTCCCCTGCTCCGATGGTATCAAGTTTGTCGTTGGTTGCGAGCGGCGTTTGGGCTTTTACAGCACGCGCACCGGTCATTGGACCCCTTTTGGCGGCGAAGTCGATTCGGATCGCTCTGGCACGATCATTAACGATGGAGTGGTCTGGGAAGACAATCTCGTCTTCGGCACCAAAGATTTGGAATTTGCCAATAAGAAAGCGGGCCTCTACTTGTTTCGCGGAGCTGACCAGCAGTTGATCCGATTGCGCGACGATCAAATCTGCAGCAATGGTAAAGCGATTCGCCAGCTCGACGGTGCGCTGCAATTAGTCGACATCGATTCGCCGACGCGGCAAGTGGTTGGTTACGATTTGGACATTGCCGGCGGACAGCTGGGGAGTCCCAGCGTGTTGCTCGATTTGACTGCGGACCCCGCGGTCCCTGACGGGGCGATTCTCACGCCAGACGGAAAGTCGATGATTATTTCGATGTACAATCCGGAACCGGCCGAAGCGGGCGAAACGCGGCAGTATTCGTTGACCGATGGCTCGCTGCAATGCGTTTGGCGAACACCAGGCAGCCCGCAAAATACTTGTCCAAATTTGGTCGAGTTCGGAGGTCGGGTATACCTAGTCATCACGACAGCCATAGAGCACATGCCGGCGGAGCGTCAGCCTCAATCGCCCCGCGCGGGTGCGATCTTTATGGCTGAGACCGAGTTTACTTCACTGGGAGCTGTGCCCCGCTTTCCGCTTGTTTGAGCGGACTGGCCGGAGTGCATTTCAACAGGCATTAAGATTAGGAAGTCGCGGTGAATGACTTTGCTCCCTACCCACCAGTTCCGCAACAGCCACCAACCGGCTCCGTCGCACCGCAGAAGCAAGGAAGCAGTGGTGGCAGGGCGGTTTTAATCGTGTTTGCCATTTTGGCCGGTTTGGGCGTGCTGTGCTGCGGTGCCGGTGGCATCGTGACTTACACAGTCTTTTCGTTCGGCGAACAAGTCCTCGTGGAAGATATCCGCAGTCAGTTGCAGGACGATCCCACGATCAAAAATGAGCTGGGTGGGATTGAGTCGATGGAGGTCAACTGGGCGGCGTCGATGATGCACGAAGATGAGGACACGATGATCTATGATGTGCGAGGCACGCTCGGCCAGGGGCGTTTGGAAGTTCGCAGCATTACCTTCGGGGATCAAGAAGTGATCGAAGCGGCCACGTTACGAATGTCCGATGGACGTGTGTTGGTTTTGGAAGTTGAGGATGCAGAGGAATGAGTAAGAAATAGAACCGTGGCTAGCGCCAAAACGGCTAACAGCTTGCGGATCGGTTGCAATTGCCCGACCCTCTCTAAAGAAATAGAACCGTGGCTAGCGCCAAAACGGCTAACAGTTTGCGGATCGGTTGTAATTGCCCGACCCTCACTAAAGATCATATTTTTTGGAGCAGAGTGAACGATGACGGTAAAGCGAATTTTGATGATCGTCGGTGATTTCGTGGAAGACTACGAAGCCATGGTTCCGCTACAGATGTTGCGGATGGTCGGCCATGAGGTCGACGTGGTGTGTCCTGATAAGTCGGCGGGCGATTCCGTGATCACGGCAATCCATGACTTTGAGGGGCAGCAGACCTACAGTGAAAAGCCTGGGCACAGGTTGGCGATCACGGCTGATTTTGCCAACTTGGACGAGACCAGTTATGACGCCTTGGTTTTGCCGGGTGGGCGAGCTCCCGAATACCTGCGCCTGAACGCTCGCGTGCTGGAAATTGTCCGGCACTTTGCTGAGCATTCCAAGCCAATTGCGGCGATCTGTCACGGGCCCCAGTTGTTATCGGCTGCGGGCGTATTGAGCGGTCGGCAGTGCAGCGCTTACCCGGCCGTGGCCCCGGAGGTTCGTATCGCCGGAGGGGAGTATATGGAGCCGGCAGCTACCATGGACTCCGCCCACACGGAGGGCAATTTGGTTACCGCACCGGCGTGGCCAGCGCATCCGGCTTGGATTCGCCAGTTCCTCAGCGTGCTGGGAAGTCGCATCGAGCCGTAATCGAAGCGAGGCCGCTGAGAAAAAACCTACTTCCAAGCGGACTCGCATAGTTGCACCTGCGGGAAGAACGCATCAGAATGCCGTTCCCCACAACTGAGCGTGCCAAGACGTTCGTTCACTGACACGCGGTTATTTCGCTTTACCACTCGTTTCCCATTCGGAGTCTGACTATGCCTCGCCCCGTCACCTTATTCACTGGTCAATGGGCCGATTTGCCAATCGAAGAAATGGCTCAATTGACCGCCGATTTTGGCTACGACGGTATTGAGCTTGCCTGCTGGGGCGATCACTTTGAGGTGGCCCGAGCGATGGCCGAGGATGATTACTGCGATAAAAAGCGTGAGTTTCTCGATAGCTTGGGACTCGCGGTTTACTCGATCAGTGCCCACTTGGCTGGACAGGCCGTGTTGGACCCGATTGACCAGCGGCACAAAGCAATCCTGCCCGACTATATTTGGGGCGATGGCGATCCGGCGGGAGTCAATCAGCGGGCTGCCGAAGAGCTCAAGCAAACAGCGCGAGCGGCAAAGAAGTTTGGTGTGGGCGTGGTCAACGGATTTACCGGCAGCAGCATTTGGCATCTCAACTATTCGTTCCCTCCCGTACCGGCGTCGATGATTGACGCTGGTTTTGATCTCTTTGCGGAACGCTTCAACCCGATCCTGGATGTTTTCGGGGAATGTGGCGTCAAGTTTGCTCTTGAGGTTCACCCCACGGAAATCGCTTTCGACATTTACACAGCCCAGCGTGCGCTTGAGGCGGTGGGGCATCGCGAGGAATTTGGGTTTAACTTTGACCCCAGCCATTTGCACTGGCAGGGAGTCGATCCGGTGCAATTCATTCGGGCGTTCCCCGATCGCATCTATCACGTGCACATCAAGGATGCGATCGTTACGCTCGATGGCAAAGCGGGGATTTTGGCCAGCCATATTAATTTTGGCGATTACCGCCGTGGCTGGGATTTCCGTTCACCAGGTCGTGGTGGAGTGAATTTTGAAGAGATCATTCGCGCGTTGAACGATATTAGTTACACCGGACCGCTATCGATCGAATGGGAAGACTCCGGGATGGACCGTCAGTTTGGTGCCAAAGAAGCGTGTGAGTTTACCAAACGGATCGATTTCGAATCCAGCGGTCGGGCCTTCGATGCCGCGTTTGATGAAGCCAACGAATAGCCCTTGCTGAGGTCTTTATGCGTGTCACCGTCAATGAGCAGCCGCACAACGTGCCGGCTGAGACAACCATCATCGACTTATTGAAAATTGCCAACGTGCCGCCCAATTATCTGGCGGTCGAGGTGAATCAAGAAGTGATCCCGCGCGTCGTGCATGCAACCCATGTGCTCTGCGAAGGTGATGCGGTGGAGGTTGTCACTTTAGTCGGTGGTGGATGAAAATTGAGCGCCGCAAAAATCTGTCACGACTTTCTGCTTGTTCGCTCAACTAATGATCCCCATGCCTGAATCTACGTCCCAATCTGCTGCTGCCATAACGCCTCTCCCCGAACAACCATTTGTCGTTGCCGGACGAAGCTTACAAAGCCGATTGATTGTCGGGACCGGACGCTACGACACGATGACTCAGATGCGAGATTCGATCGTCGCGTCGGGATCGGATTGCGCCACGGTGGCTGTGCGAAGAGAGCGACTATACGACCGCAGCGGGCAAAACATTCTCGATTTTTTGGATCTCGACAAACTAGTCCTGCTGCCCAACACGGCAGGTTGTTACAACGCCACCGATGCCGTGCGAGCGGCCAGGTTGGGGCGGGAAATTCTCAGCACCTTGGGCAATCCCGGCAGTGACTGGGTCAAGCTGGAGGTGCTGGGCGACAGCAAAACCTTGTTGCCCGACCCGGTGGAGACCCTTGCCGCCTGTAAACAACTGGTCGAAGAAGGTTTTCATGTGCTCTGCTATACCAGCGATGATCCGGTGATCGCCAGACGGTTGAAGGATCTAGGAGCGGCCAGCGTGATGCCTGCCGGTAGTCCCATCGGTTCGGGTCAGGGGTTACTAAACCCCAATAACCTTCGCATCATTCTGGAATATCTCAAGCAAGGCGATCCTGACTATCCGGTCATCGTTGATGCTGGCGTTGGAACGGCAAGTGACGTGGCGGAGGCGTTCGAACTGGGTGCCGATGGGGTGTTGTTGAATACGGCAATTGCCCACGCCCGCGACCCAATCCGGATGGCGCAAGCGATGCGTTACGCGGCTTTGGCGGGGCGCGATGCCTATCTCTCCGGACGCATTCCCAAACGACTTTATGCCACCGCCAGCAGTCCCACGGAAGGGGTGATCGGCAGTCGACCTTATGGGCATACCGGCGAAAGCCAATCGGAGTCGTAGCCTTTTGCCCCGTTTGGTAATTACGTTTCTGGATGCCCGAAAGTCACAAACGTTTTTCGGACTGCCGCGGGTTCTCCGATGATGGTTAGGCGATCATGGTCTTGAAGCACTAAACTGGGATCAGGATACAAGCTGTCGCCGCCGCGATGCACAGCCACCACTCGCACTTCATCGGGAAACTTTAAAGCGTCAATCCGCCGCCCGCTCAGTTGTTTGCGAGCGGGACCTTGGTCGAGTCGCAACATGGCAAACCGATCTGACCGCAGGAAAGTTTCTCGCAACTGCTGGTCCGAGCGGGCGTGCTGCCAAATGCCGAGAAACCCAGGTTCATCAATCCGCGCGCTGAGCGCGGCCAAAATGCGACGGTGGTGGTCTTCGCTGGCCAACGGACTGACTAGGAATAAGGCCGCGTAAATTACCGGGGTGGTCGGTCGCTGCGAAGAATGTTTTGTTTCACCGACGATCTCCTCCACATCTTCGCGATGGCTACCCGGGGCGACTCGGACCATGACCAAGCGGATATGATCAAAGTCAGCTTGGCAAAGATCGATCAGCACGGCTTCACCCGTAACTGGTGGACCTCCAGCGCCGCCACCTTGGCGAAATGCATCGGCCAATTCATGTTGAGACAGAGAAGTTTCGTTTGTCAACTTCTCGGCAACTCGGTCAACCAGTTGTTCAAAATTCGCTGGCGAGTTAAGGTCGATGACAATGGATTGCGCAACCACTTCGTCATACAAGGCTTCGTCCGTGCTGGTATGTTCCTGCATGATATTCCAAAGCTCTTCCTCGAGCGGTTCGTATTTCCGTTTTGCCAAGCGGGCAAAAACGTTATAGATCGCCCCCCGCCGCTCAACACGTCGCGCGGGAAAAGCAAAGTACCAAAGCAATGAACCGGCAATCATTGCCAGCAAGAAGAGTGCGTAAAACCAACCTAACACGCCGATCAATCCCAAACTGATCAATATACCCAGCAGTGGCGTCCAGGGATAAAACGGGACGTTGAATTCGGGGACATAAGATTCAAGCCGGCTCTCGCGCATCACGATGACGGTCAAATTTAAGAGTGCGAAGGTAAACAGCAAAAAAGATGATGCCAATCGTGCTAAGCTCTCCACATCAAACAATAAAATAATCGTCACCATTGCCACGGCTGTAGCAATGATCGCGCGGGTGGGTGTGCCGAAACGACCAAGCCGATCAAAGCCGGTCCAGATCAATCCGTCGCGAGACATCGCCAAGGGGATTCGCGAGGCGGCGAGCAAACCCGCATTTCCAGTGGAAGCAAAGGCAGCCAGCGCGGCAATGGTAATCAGCAATGTCACTACCCAGCTGGGCAGCCAAGAAACGAAACTCGCCGCGGCAGTCGCCACCGGAGTGAGATCCTCACGGAGCTCCTCCGCCGGTAGGCTAGCCACCATCACGTACACACCGGTGACGTAAATGATCGCTACCGATAGCAAGCCGGCGGCGATGCCCAGTGGGATGTTCCGCTCGGGTCGATCGACCTCTTCGGCAACGCTGGCAACTTTGGATAACCCCGCGAAGGAAACGAATACCATCCCAATCGTTGACAGCACCGATGCCGGACCGAAGGGCACAAAGGGAGTTAATTGGCGGCGGTAATTTTTCCCGAACCCTTCTTGGTTGATAGCCCAAAATCCAGCTAGCAAATAAAACACCATGAGAATGACCAAGGCGAGGACTAAGATTTGTTGCAGCTTTGCCCCCTGCTTGGCTCCCCAAATGTTTAGCGCGGCGAACAGGCCCGTCATGGTGATCGCTACCGGCTCAATGGGAACATCAAGCACTAATCCCAGATAAGCTCCCATTCCGACTAACGCAAATGAACTTTTCAGCACCAATACAGACCACACGCCAATCCCGCCGACCGTTCCCGTGCCAGGTCCAAAGCTGCGGTCGATAAAATAGTAAGGGCCACCGGCGCGGGGCATGGTGGTGCTTAACTCGGCGATCGCCAAAGCGGTCGGGACCATGATTAAGCTGGCGATTCCGTAAGCCAAAATTACGGCCGGTCCCGACTCGGCGGCAGCCACGCCAGGCAACAGGAAAAAGCCCGAGGCAAACATCGCACCGGTGCTGATCGCATACACGTCGAACAGCCCCAACGGCTTTTCGAGTTGCTCAGAGGATTCCTCCGTTTGGCCGGCAGTTGACAAGCGAGCCCCCAATGTTGAGTTGCTAGTTGCTAGTTGCTAGTGGCTAGTTGCTAGTGGCTAGTTGCTAGTGG
>CAZHTX010000139.1:0-12367 GCA_964535475.1 uncultured Pirellulaceae bacterium | reverse complement strand
TAGGTCATGCCAGGCTTGATACCTCCTCCGGCAAGCCAAATGCTGAAGCCTTGGCCGTTGTGATCGCGGCCATGTTTTTCCGCGGACCCCTGGTTTTGCGTGACTGGCAGCCGACCGATCTCGCCACCCCAGTGGACAATGACATCATCCAGCATGCCGCGTTGTTTAAGGTCTTTCACGAGTGCGGCTGCTGGTTGATCGGTGCGTCGGCAGACTGCCGGAAGTGCGGAGCCGAGATTGCTGTGGTTATCCCAAGGTTGTCCGGCCAGGAATAGTTGCACAAACCGTACGCCACGCTCGACTAAGCGGCGGGCGATTAGGCAGCGGGTACCGTACTCGCGAGTGGCATCGTTATCGAGACCATACATGGTATGCGTGGCTTTGGTCTCGCGGGAAATATCGAGTGCTTCGCTGGCATTCACTTGCATGCGAGCCGCCAATTCGTAGCTGGCGATGCGAGCTTCTAATTCATCCTCCTGAGGGAATTGCGCAGCATGTCGACGATTTAGCGATTGCAAGAATTTTAGATTCTGTTGTTGTGGGATCCCGCGTAGATGGGGTGGTGCATCGAGGTTAAGAATTCGTGGTTCGCGGGGTCGCAAGACTGTGCCTTGGAAAAGAGCTGGCATAAAGCCGCTGGACCAATTGTGCGTGGCATCCACGGGAGGACCGCCTGGATCGGTTAACACCATATAAGCGGGTAGGTTTTGCGTTTCTGAACCCAACCCATATAACAACCAAGAAGCCAGGTGCGGCCGTCCCAGCACGCCCGGAATGCCCCCATGAAAATAGCGGATCGAAACTTCGTGACCGTTAGCGCCTGTGTGCATGCTGCGGATTAAACAAATGTCATCCACAATCTCCGATGTGTGAGGTAGCAGCTCTGATAATTCCGTGCCGCATGCTCCGCGAGGCGCAAACTTCCAGCGAGTTCCCATTAATCGTTTGCTGGCTTCGTTAACAAAGCTAAATCCAACTTCGCCCGCATACTCTTCGCCATCGCGTTTACTCAGCTCCGGTTTTGGGTCGGTCAAATCCATATGAGATGGACCGCCATGCTGAAACAGCGAAATCATCGCTTTGGCGCGAGGGGCCAAGGGGGTCGGCTTAGGCTTTAAATCAAAACTTTGTGGTTGCTTGGGAACGGGGCCATTCTTCGCGCTGGCTTGATCTTGTTGCAGCAAGTACGCGAGCGCTAGCGAGCCGATGCCAAAAGCGTTTTGCAGAAGAAATCCGCGGCGGGAGGGGAGCATGATGGGGCGCCTATTCGACATAAAGGAATTCGTTTGAACTCAATAACGCTTGGCTTAAATTGGTCATCGCTTGCCTGAGTACACCGCGGCCGGCGGGAATGGCCTCACGGTGTTGATTCATCGTTCGAACTTGCTCGGCGACAAATGCCAGCGCCGCGGAGAACTCTTCTTCGCTTGGTTCTCGCAGGTAAGCCAACTGCCAGGCTCGCACGATTTGACCTGGTACCTCAGTAACCGACTCTTGTGGACCAGCGAAGTCGGGTGCGGAAGCGAAAGTTTGTTCGCCTTCGTCGGCGGTTTGCAACGTCAACGTGACTGGCCAGTTATATGAATCTGCGCTGATTGATTCGCGGCAATCGGTGATGAAATCGATGGTATCACCAGCTTCGACAGCCACCGTGGTGATAGCGGTATCGGTGGCGGAATTGGCGGCCACCCACTCTCCCAGCAGGCCATCGCGGCTCGAGACGACTCTTCCGCGCACGCCATCGCCATTGGCGGAGCCATGCGAGAGTTTCCCGGAAATTTTGAGGCTGCCTGTTTGGTTTGCCGTCCAGCGTCGAATTGTGGCTCGCTCGGGACCATCGGGATGGCCGCCATTAGCGTTTAGCAGCACCCAGCCGATCGTCGGATCGGGAAGTGAGCTGCCACCTTGCCACTGCGAACCGGTCCAATGGGGCAGGGGAGTGAACGAGCCGACGTGTTTTGTTTCCGGATTAAAGTCGCCAAACCCATAGCTCCAGGCTGAACCGTGGGGTGTTGAGATCGGTGGTAAATGTTGCCAAGTTTCCACGGCGACGAGCGTGCGCTCTGAGGCAGCTCGATCAGCCAGCCGAGCCGCTTGCTGCAGAATGAACTCACTGTTGAGTAACATCAGTGCCTGTGTTGCCACCGTGGAGCTGGCTCGGACTTCGCAGTTCGTCTCCATCACGGGGGCGTCGAACGATTGCAACATGGCAACTGGTTGAGTGCGACGCACCTGAATGTATAAGCTCCGCCTTGGCTGCTGGTCCGCCACTACGGTCTGACCTGTTTCGTCCTCTTTAATTGCCACCGGTGGGCCGCCGAGCTGGCGGTCCAGTTGTCCGGAGGCTGCCAGCATTGCATCGCGGAGGGACTCGGCATCCAATCGCTGTAAATGGTTAAATGGACCAGCTGGTCCTTCCGCACTGTTTCCGCGCGCTTGTTGATATAACGCGGAGCTCATGATCAAGCGATTCAAATACTTGAGGCTCCAGCCGTTGGCCATGAATTCTTTGGCCAACCAATCAAGTAGGGCGGGATGCGAGGGACGTGCCCCCAGCTGGCCAAAGTCGCCGGGAGTGCTAACGATCCCTTGACCAAAGTGGTGCAGCCAAATCCGATTGACAATCACGCGAGCAAACAAGGGGTTGTTTTCGCTGGCCAGCCAGCGAGCAAAGGCCAAGCGACGACCTGTCGTTGGCAGCTGGGGATCGTTTTCCGTGAAGCTGACCAATTCGTCTTCTGGGCAAGCGACCGTAAGTGCGGTGGGAGTAATCGGCTGTTTGGGTTGTTGGTGATCGCCGCGGTGAAAGAGTTTGGTGGTTGGAACGTGGTTGCTTGGTTCCACTAAGCCGCGAATAAATTCTTCGGCAGGCTTTTTGCTGCGAATCCCGGTAATCTGCTTGTCGAACTCGGCCAACTTGGCGGGCGCGTTGGGCAAGTATTGATAAAGGTTTCCGGCTGTGATGTTGATGCTGGGATGTTGCTTCAAAAGTTGCTGTGCCGCTTCGTTCCGTTCTCCCGCAGGAGTCTGATAGGCATCGCGAAGTTGCGTCCGTAGCGGTTCGTCGAATTTCGAGAGTTCCTGCTCGAGAGCTTGCGCCATGAACTCGGCCAATTTCTCCGCTCGCGCCGCTGCGACCACCGCCGCTTCGGACTCGACTTCGGCGGCCAGTTGGCGGTCGGCGGCTGTGTATAAGGAGATTAGCCGCGCGTTGGGTATCTGCCAGGCTTGCCAGTCGAGTGCTGGTTCAAAAACGGCTCGCAGGGCAAAGTAGTCGGTTTGCGGAATTGGATCATAACGGTGATCGTGACACTGCGCACACTGTACGCTGAGCCCGAGCAACGAGGTCCCCACGATCTTTAGAGTGTCGGCCATCACTTGATTGCGAGCTTCGGCTGTGTTGGCGCCACTGCCTGTTCCGTCGGCCGCCATCCGTAAGAATCCAGTGGCCGTAATCAATTGAATTTGCTCAGCGGTTAAATCGCCGGCAATCGGTCCAGCCAATTCATCACCGGCTAACTGCTCCAGGATGAACCTATCAAATGGCTTGTCTTCGTTCAGCGCATTGACGACCCAATCGCGATACTTCCAAGCCCATTGCCGCGGCGCGTCGGCCGTCGTGTAGCCTTCGGAATCGGCATATCCCGCGGCATCTAACCAGTGGCGTGCCCAGCGTTCACCGTACTGTGGCGAGGCTAGCAATTGAGTTAGCAATGCGTCGTACCAATCTTCGCCGGGATACTCCAGCCAGGTCTGAACCTCCGCAGGCGTGGGCGGCAGGCCTGTGAGGTCGGTGTAGGCGCGCAAGATCAGCACCCGCCGCGGGGCAGTCGGTCCGATCAAGTCGGTCGCCGCTTCCGCGGTTGCCTCGTCGATTGGTAGATCGGGGCGATGTCCCAATGAATCAGTGGTACTTAGTGAATCGAAGATGTAAACGACGTCGAGCGGATTATTGGCTCGCCAAGTACGTGGTAGGTCGCTGATTGCTGGCGGTTTTATTTCATCAAGTGGTTGAAATGCCCAGAAGCTGCGCTCTTCGGCCGTGATCCCCAGCCCGGGCGGGATTGATTCTGGTTCGGGGCGAGCTGTTTCCGCGCCCGCCTTAATCCAACGCGATAAGATGGCAATTTCCGCCTCACTCATCTTGACTTCACCGGGCGGCATATCGCCACTTTGAACCCGTTCCAACAGCAAGCTATCGGCAGGTTGCCCAGCTTCTATTGCCGGGCCACTGTCTCCACCGGCACGCATGAAACGGACCAGTCGCAGGTCAAGTCCCCCTTCCACTTCGACGGTCGCGCCGTGGCAATCATAACAGTGAGCGCGGAACAGCGGCCGGATGTCACGCTCGAAGGTCAAGTCTGCTTCTGCCGTGACTGCGAGAGCTGGCTGCATCCAAGGCGGAGCGCAAGTCAGCAACAGGCCGACAGTGAGGCTGGCAATGAGGCCGACGCTGAGGCCGACGCTGACTCGCAGATGCGACTGCGGGGTATTCAATGGAGCGACTCCAACTGGCGGGGACTGGGGGCGGGGACTTGGGGCGGGACTTGATAGTCAGGAGGTTGAGTCAATGCGTTGAAAACAGACGAGGCACATATCATCGAACTGTGGCCAGCCACTGGTAAAGTTATCGATTTGTTCAATGAGGTCGCGGGCGATTCGCTGGGCGGAACCTGAGTGAGCCTCTAAAGTTTTTGCGATTCGTTCCTTACCAAACTGTGCGACCCCGTCGCTGGCTTCGGCATCGGCGATTCCGTCGCTGTAGACTAAGACGGTGTCACCGTTCGCCAATGGAATCGTTTCGGACTCATAGGTAGATTCTGCAAAGACACTCAACGGCAACCCGGAAGTCTGTTCACCGATCCTGATCAGTGAGCCGCTGTGTTCCCTCAGTAAGGGCGTGTCGTGTCCGGCTGTGGAAATCTGTAACGTGTGATTCAATGGGTCGAGTACTAAAATCACACAGGTGATGAATGAATCAGCCAAGCGGCGATTCAAACGAGTCATTGCCTCCGCCGGATCGCAAGTGATCTCAAAGGCGGCCCGGGTTTCCGTCGCCAATTTGACCATCGTTAGCGCAGCTGGAACCCCTTTGCCAACCACATCGCCAAGCACGATCGCCAGACGGCCATCGGACAACTTAATGTAGTCATAATAGTCACCTCCCACGTGCCTGGCAGCGGAGTAATAATGTGCGAACTGGTAGCCTGATATCGAGGGTGGCTCCTTGGGCAAAAATTGCAACTGGACCGCCCTGGCTTGTTCGATATCTTTGCGAATGACTGCGTCTTCGATAGCGTTTTGGTGCAGCTTGGAAAAGTTTAACGCCAGTGATATCTGCGCGGCTACCGTGGCGAAGATCTCCAGGTCCGCCTGGGTGAACTGATCGCTGATCCGACAGTCGGTTTGAATCATCCCAATCACTTGATTGTCGGTATCGATCAATGGCGAGCACATGACCGAACGCAACTGTCCTGAAATAATGCTGCCCGCTCCGGTGAAAATGCTGGAAGCGTCTTTCAGGAGCACGGAGTCCGACGTATCGACGACGTGACGAAAAATTCGTTGGCTTACTCTGATCTCGCCGTTTTGATTTTCATGACGCAGCACCCACCACTTCGGCACGAACAGGGAATCGGATGATCTTAAACCCAGCACGCAACGGTCAGCGGCCGGGAAAATATCCAAAATCGTCTGTACGGCCTTCTCAATCATCTGCTCGGATTGCAAAGCGCCGCCCAAGCAGCGACCAATCGTCACCAATGCGTTTAGTCGATCTGGAGATTGGTTTGTCGATGGAGTGCGGGGCGAGTAAGTTGCGTCGAGTTGGAGGTTCTTTGTCGAAGCGTCCGTCGGGTCATCATCATCAACATGGCAGATCCCGGAATCATTGAAGGGTGATCTGGCATTTGTCACCACGCCTTCATATTCGCAGATCTGTAACCGGTCTCCAATCTTTACTTCAATCAGCCCCTGGCCGCGGATGTCACGTCCGTTGACCAAGGTGCCGTTGCGACTGTCCAAATCTCGCACTAGCAAGCCTTCGCCGTTGCGAAGTAATTCCGCGTGGTCGCGGCTGACTCGTTTACCCTGCTCGCCAAGCACGATCCCGCAGCGGGGCAGACGCCCGATGAGGGTGGTGCCTTGCGGTATGGTAAAATAGAGTTTTTGGCGGTCGAACCGGAGCAAGAGCTGAGTACTATCGGTCGACATGAGTCTGTTTTACGAAAGCGTGGTTTGGGGTTACGAGAGTTGCCTGAGCCCGCCCGTAGTCTCGATATAACGTCGATCATAACGCCTTCCCGCACCAGCTTCCATGCATTCCCCCTTTCGGAACCAGTTAATGTTTTTAAAAAAGAGAGCCGTCAACCGCCTGGAGCCACTCTGCCTAGTTCTCTTCTCTCTCTGGATGCCCGCTGTTGGCTTTGCCAAGCAGCCTAACGTGCTGCTGATTTGTGTCGACGACCTCAGGCCGGAACTGGGCTGCTATGGCGTTCCGTACATCCATTCCCCCAACATCGACGCGTTGGCGGACAGGGCATGTTTGTTCACGCGTCATTATGTTCAGGCACCGACCTGTGGTGCCTCACGTTACGCGTTGCTGACCGGGCGATATGGTCCCAGCGGTAATGGGGCCCTGTTTCAAAGAGGCCAGCGGCTGACCGCGGGAGCTGAGGATATTCCCCCGAGTATGCCCGCCTATTTCCGCCAGCATGGATATCGCGCCGTGTCGATTGGCAAAGTTTCGCATCACCCGGGGGGGCGAGGTGGTCCTGATTGGGATGATGATTCGGACTTAGAAATGCCCGAGTCGTGGAATTCTCACCAATTACCCGCCGGGCCTTGGAAGCATCCACGAGGCGCTATGCATGGATTGGCAAATGGCCAAATTCGCCAGTCCGCCGGCACGATGGCTGTGTTTGAATCGGTCGATGGCGAAGATTCGATCTACCCCGACGGACTCATTACCGCAGCGGCGCTTAAGCAGTTGGAGCAGTTTGCTGAACACGAGGCAGAAAGTCCTTTTTTGTTGGCCGTTGGATTGATTCGGCCTCATTTACCATTTGGCAGTCCGGCCAAATACATGCGACCATATGATGGAGTTGAATTACCACTCATTCCTCATCCGAATCGGCCAGTTGGCAAAACGACCTGGCATGGGTCGGGTGAATTTAAGCGGTATCAAAGCTGGGGAAAAGATCCAAATCAGGATGCTGAGTTCGCCACTGAAGTACGCAAGCACTACGCGGCTTGCGTCACCTACGCCGATGCCCAAGTGGGTAAACTGCTGGCTCAGTTAGAGAGATTGAAACTTTCTGAAGAGACCGTCGTGGTGCTGTGGGGAGATCATGGCTGGCATTTGGGAGAGCACGCCGTGTGGGGCAAGCATACGCTGTTTGAAGAGTCGCTGCGTTCGCCATTGATTGTTAGTTATCCACAACAGGTGAACCGCGGAGTAACGGCCAAAGGGATTGTGGAGTCGATTGATATCTTTCCCACACTGTGTCAATTGGTCGGCTTGCCGATGCCAGAATTCACCCATGGCGAATCCTTTGTCGGGCTGTTGGAAGATTCGACGTCCGCAGGGGGAGATGCGATTAGCTACGCGAGTGCCCGCACGATTCGCACAGATACGCATCGCTTGATTGAGCACCGAGATGGTTGGTATGAGTTGTATGATCACACCTCTGCCGAGGGCGAAACAAAAAATCTGGCTGCCGAGCAACCAGAGCTCGCGGAAACGCTGGCCAAAAAGTTGCGTGAGCGTTTGCAGCGGTAGCATGTTACGAAAATAACTTGAGGCAGTCGCTCTCCAGCACACCGCCGATGATCTCGATGCTAATCGGCGTCTGTGCGATTAGCTCGCGGCAACCGAGATGTAAAGTTTCGTACCCAGCCTTTTGCACGTCGCGGTGGTGGGCGCCGTAAACAATGTTGGCGATCCCCGCAGTTGCCGCCGTGGCCGCACAAATCGGGCACGGTTCCGCTGTGGCAATTAAGGTATG
This sequence comes from uncultured Pirellulaceae bacterium, assembly GCA_964535475.1. Lineage (GTDB taxonomy): Bacteria > Planctomycetota > Planctomycetia > Pirellulales > Pirellulaceae > Laterigemmans. The sequence continues at coordinate 4,361 of CAZHTX010000139.1, read as the reverse complement.
TCCTGTGAGTTCCAGGGCGCCGTGAAACCTACAGGCACTTTCAATCGCCAGCACCTCCGCGTGTGCCGCTGGAGAGAGCATCGCTCGCACCCGGTTATAGGCCACGCTGATTACTTTTCCATCTGGCGCCGCGATCGCCGCGCCGAACGGAGATTGCCCTCGGTCAATGCCGCGACGGGCAGTATTCAGGGCGGTTCGCATCCAAGCTTGCATCGTCTCGGATTCTTCGCCAGTTTGCATCGTTCCTCTTTAGTAACGGTAGATCGCGGCGACGGGGTGACTAAAGATTTCCGCAGATCGGTTCACCAACACCTGGGCGTTACCCCCTTGCTGCACCGTCGACACAATCGCCTGGTTGACCAACTCAATTGAATGGGGATCTGCTTCGGTAATTGTTACCTCATTCTTTTCAAGATCGATCATGCCCCAAACTTCATGGTCCATGTCGGCCACGATCGTATCGATTCGGCCTTGCTGCGCCGCCAGCACAATCTCCTGCAAGTTGGTAGAAGCTTGGCCTAAAGCCTGTGCTGAGCCAAGGCGATCCCCGAATTGACTGAGGTCAAAACGGTTTTTCGCAGTTAGTTTCTCGCGTGCGGCCGCGTGAAGTTTGGTGAGTTCGAAATCACCGGGACTGCCGTGGATTACGCCGTCCAGTTTGAGTTCTGTCAGCGCTTGGAAATGCCCCGCAACTTCTTCGGTAGCAACCAGCACCAGTGGCAAGTTAGACTCATAGAGTTCTTGACTGATGAGTTCTCCCACGCGTCCGAGGTATTGCCGGCGATCAGCGTGGATTTTCCCTTCGCCTTCTCCCTGGCCGTGGTACATCGGAGTGGCCGCGTTTTTGCCCGCTGATTGATGGCTGGTATATTGTAGCTGGACCTCTGGGTCGCGAGCGGTGATTAGCGCTTCAAAACTAGTGGGAAGTTGCTCGGTTTCTACAGTTTTTAGCCGTTCATTTTCGGTTCGATAGAGGCGAGCATCATCCCAGGTAAGTGCCAACAAGGCGAAGTTCGCAAAGTTAGCCAATGAGGGAATGATTGGCTTTAAGTAAGGTTGTGATCCGATCATGATACCTTCCTGCACGCTATGGCTGAGCCGACAGGTTCGCACCTGCTCGGGCGTCACAAAGATAGCCAGACCTTCACCCTGATGCTGCCAGAACTCTTCCGAATCAATCAGTTCACGCACTTCGGCCAGAGTGTTGGCTGCCTGGTTGCGTTTGTCCACTTGTTGCTCCACTTTGGAGAGCAGATTTTTCAAACGAATTGACCCTTGGCGAGTCTCTTTGCCACTAATTTTGGTAGGCATGACTAGGGAGATGCAAGGTTCGCCCTTGATGTTCGCCAGTTGCCGAAGCTGATTCGGATTCAAGGTTTGTGGGACCAGTTGATCTGATGTGGGAGTTGCCATGAACGATGTCCTCGAAGAAGCGGAAGTTGTCTGGCTGGGCGTTGAGACCGATGTCTGTTACGAGGAACTGTGCAAGTTGGGTACCGATCGCCCGCGCGACGATTCAAATTCACGGTTGTTGGCCGGTGTGGAGTGTCTATGTGCCCGTAAAAAGTGGGTTAAACTGGGCTTCGCCCTCCGGTGGCTCCGTAGACCTCACCCGTCACAAAGCTCGCCTCGGGACTGGCCAGCCAAACGTAGAGCGGGGCTAATTCAGCGGGCTGGGCGGGACGACCGAACACCGTGTTTTCGCCAAAGTGCTGGAATTTATCCACCGCCAGCGTGGAGGGAATGAGCGGCGTCCAAACGGGGCCCGGAGCTACCGCATTGACTCGCACTCCCTGTTCGATCGCCAGGTCGGCCATGCCTTTTGTCATGCCAATCAGCGCCGACTTGCTGGTCGCATAATGCAATAGTCGGCCCGCGGGGGTATAGCCTTGGATAGAGACGGTGTTAATGATGCTGCCGCCAGCCGGAATGTGCTTCAGTGCGGCACGGGATGCCCAGAAAGCAGCATACACATTAGTCTTCATAATCTTATCAAACTCCTCGCTGCTAAACTCTTCTAAGCTTTCCGCTCTGCGTTGTCTTGCCGCGTTGTTTACTAAGATACTGATGTCGCCAAAAGCAGCGGCGACTTGCTCGATCAGTGATTCGCAAAAGGTTTCGTCGGTAAGATCGCCTTGAACTAATTTGCTCTTCACCCCAGCCGCATCAACGAGCTGTTGCGTTTCTGCGGCATCCTCCTCCTCGCTCAGATAATTGATGGCTACGTTGGCCCCTTCGCGGGCATAGCAGATCGCAATCGCTCGGCCGATGCCGCTGTCACCGCCCGTGACCAGAGCGTTCATGCCCCGTAACTTGCCCGAGCCTTTATAGGTCTTTTCACCATGGTCAGCGCGGGGTGTCAACTGATCGGCTTTGCCTGGCGGAGCAAATGAATCTTGCGAAGTAAAGGGTGGGGTTACATAGGCGGTGCGGGGGTCCCGCAACAGTACTTGTTGGTCCGTCATCGTATTCATCTGTAAATGGCTCCCTAGCCGGTGTTCGTTCGCTCATTGGGGTTGGCCGTGTTCGTTGGCTTTGTTGCGCGATAGCTTGTGTGTGAAGTTGTGCAGCTCGGATGCCGCTTTGCCAGGGTGTCAGAATTTAACCGTTGGTAAATTTCAATTCGGTTAGGTGGTCGGCGTTGGGCATCTATTAGGCACGGAAATTGCGGTTCGTTTTGGGGTGATGCAGTTTCAGTATGCCACTCTTAAGGGAGCGATCGACATGAATTGGGATCAGATTGCCGGAAAATGGAAGCAATTTAAAGGTGATGCGCGTACCAGATGGGGTAAGCTGACCGATGATGATCTCGATGTCATCGAAGGCAATCGGGAAAAGTTGGTTGGTAAAGTCCAGGAGAAGTATGGCGTTAAAAAGGAAGAGGCGGACCGCCAAGTGAATGAGTTTCAAGAGTCCTTCAGCCAACGATGATGGACTGGCTGGGGGCTGATTTTCAGGAGCAGGTCAGTCAACTTGGTACAATTATGCTGGCTGCTCTGTTCGGTGCGGCAGTCGGCTTTGAACGGGAATTGGCTGATAAGCCGGCCGGTTTGCGGACGCACATGTTTGTGTGCGCCGCGGCTGCCATGTTGATGTTGGTCGGCAAAATTGTGATCAGGAATTTTCAAGGAATCGAAGGGGCCAGCGACCTGACGGCCGATCCGATTCGCGTGATCCAGGCAATTGTGATTGGGATTAGCTTTCTCGGAGCGGGCACCATCATCCACAGCACCGAACATGGTGTCGAAGGGCTGACGACCGCATCCTCTATTCTGCTGACATCTGGCATCGGAATCGCCACGGCCGTCAAGCAGTTTTGGTTGGCGGCAGGGGTCTCCTTGTTTGCCTTCGTGGTGCTGTTCGCTGTCGGGCGTGTGGAGAAGAAAGTTCAGCGATGGAATCGTCGACGTACCATTCGGCAGCGGCAGCAGGAGATTTAGAACCTATCCGAAAACCATTAGCCGCTTTGACGCTTGCCGGCCCACAGTAATGAAAGCTCATAAAAACAAGCTCACAAATGAAGCCCGTGCATTATACTATGAGGTTCCAAATGAACGATTTCAGTCGTAATTGGCCACTCATGATCATCGTGTTCTTGTTAGCATGGGGTGCCTGTTTTTGCATTGCCCACGCACAGTCTGTGGAAGAATTCGATGTCGAGAAATTGACCAAGAGTCAGCTCGGCCCCTATCGACCGGAAGTTTCCGCAGACGTGCAAGTAGTTGCCGAGCAAGTGATTCGCGCAACAAACCAGTTCCGCAATGAAGAGGGGCTCGATGCGCTGCGAGAAGATAAAAAACTTCGACAAGCCGCTGAGCAGTTTGCCCAGTTTATGGCTCAGCAAGATCGTTACGGGCATCGGGCGGATGGTCGCCAGCCAAGCCAACGGGTGCAAGCTGCCGATTACCAAATCTGTTTGGTAGCGGAGAATATTTCTTTCACGTTTAAAACCAAGGGAGTGGCGACTGATGCGTTGGCTGAGACGATTGTGAATGGTTGGCAAGAGTCGCCGTCACATCGGGAGAACATGTTGATTCAGGCAGCAACCGAAACTGGGGTAGCGATTGCTCAGAGCGATACCACGGGAGCTTACTACGCGGTTCAGTTGCTTGCTCGGCCCGAGTCGCAGGCGTTTCGCTTTAGTTTGGAAAATGCTAGCCAAGACACCATTCACTATCAATTTCGCGATAACGAATTTAGCCTGCCCGCCGGCTTCAAACGAACTCATCAAGTTTGTCGAGGCGGCAAGCTAACTTTGCTTCGTAACAAGCAAGCTGCTGATGCGGAGTCGCAAGTAGCTGATGAAGTGCAAGTCGAAGATGATATACAGTGGGTCGCTCGGCGATCGGGGGATGTGTTAA
>CAZHTX010000138.1:1544-12418 GCA_964535475.1 uncultured Pirellulaceae bacterium | reverse complement strand
AGACCAAGGAATTGCGGCGGCGGAGCAACGCCGAGTTGGGTGGTCACGCGTTGATCGCCAGCATGAAATTCTTTGCCCGCAACAGACCGTCGCGGAAAGACCGAGCTATCGCGGAAACTGTCGCCCCCAAATAGCCAGCGGTTTGATCGCGGCAAGCGGCAAACCTCACCGAGCATCCGGCGAAAAAAAGAATTTGACGTCGGTTGGCGCTGAGGGTGCGCGCCGAACGGGCAAGAAATCGGCAAAACCAGCCCGAAATTGCTCGCCTCCGCCCAATTTCCCCACGCCAATGCCCGCCACCAGCCCCGAATTCCCCCCCCGGCCCCGCTCAAGCCAAATCAGCGGGACCTGTCCCCGTGCATGTCGGCTCCGCTCAAGCCAAATCGACGGGGCCTGTCCCCGTGCGTGGTGTCTCAAGTGAGTTGTTTCATTGGGGACGCGGCAGGGCGCCGGGGACAGGTAAGTCACCGCTTGACGCTGCTTTGAGGTGCTTGAGAAGCTTAGGTCATTTTGAAATGAGAGCGTCTGAACCAAGTCAACGGGAGCTGTCCCTGATATCTTGATATCGTGTGACTGGCGGCGTTCGACCTAGTCATTACTTCAATCGGAACGAGCATGCAGCCGCTTTCCCCTATCCAGTCCTTCACGCAACTGCGGCGAATCCTGCATTGGTTGGGGTGGGAGGGGCTGCAGATGGAACGCGCACCAGTAGAGAAACAAAGCGAATCTGCTCACCCACTGATGGAATATTTCTTCACAATCGGAGAGATGGATTCCCAGCTGTACTTGCAGGTCAACCCGCTACCGCTGCAGCATTCTAGATTATACGGAATATGCGTGTACGCGATGGGATATAGGCTATGCTCGGGGTGGCACGGCATAATTCCTACTTGCACGGATGATGCGATGCGTATCCAACTAGATCACGTCCGCTCTTGGATCGCTCGGGACAATTTCACTTCACTTAACGCTCGTCGCGAGTATCGTTTTAAGCATCCGGAATGCAAGGATTGGTCCTGGCTTCGCATTCAGAACAATGGAGGCCCTCCTTACTGTCAACAGACATGTATGGAGCGGCTCCCGCCGGTTGAACTATAATTTCAATGTTGAAGCGGGCGTTGGACACAGATCGCCCAGCTTGGATCCGTTTTGGAGAAAGCAGCACGCAGGCAACGTGCGAAACTTTACGATTAATCCGCGTATGTCTCAGTGGGTTTTGGTGCGCGAAAAAGGTGAGTACTGTTTGCATTTAAGATGGCAACGATCTTTCGGGATTGAGGGGCCTGGTTCTTAATCTCGCTAAGAGAAAGAGTGTGTGGGGGTGGACGAACTGCATAAAAATATGAGGTATTATTTTGATGTCATTATCCAGAAAAACAAAAGCATTAGCTGGGGAATTGAGAACACATGTGTCCATCAACTTTAGCAAATCAGAATATGCAGAGGACGTCGAACAGGAGCTGACATCGTACTCGCCATATCTGGAAAATGAGGAGATATACGGAATTCTTTTAGGCCAGAACTGGGACGAGGTTCCCTTGGAAGTATTTCGTTCTGTTTGTCCGTATCCTTTTTTATTGAGGGATGCTTCTTTTCGCTACTTCTTACCAGGTTTCTTAATTGCGGCGATTGATTGCGAAGAATTAACCGATAGGCTTACATTTGAATTTCGTGTTCCTAAAAAAACACCTCGAGTGAAAGCGTTCCGAACGAAATTTGGGCCCCTTGATGCCGGCAAGAGACAAACTGTTGTAGCGTTTCTAGAGTACTCAAAAAGCTGTTTATTGACGAATGATCAATATCCAAATTCGTATTGTGAGCGTGAAAAAGTAAGGATTGAGGACTCTATCTGCTACTGGAGCAAATCAGAGCAGTCTCGATTGAGGTAATCGTTTTCGCAATAGTTCAAGATTTCTCGTCTTCCGGCGCTGAATAAGAGTGAGCAGGCAGAGGGGTGGCTTGTTCTGCCTTCGTTTAGCCTGATGTCCGTCCGGAAATTAGTCTCTAGGTCGATTGTACCCTGATGCGTTTGTGCTCAGCAAAACGTGCTCAATCGGTTGTTCCATAGCGTACATGGGGGGGCAATTCGAACCAAATCTTCATCATTTGTTGCTTTCCGATCAACAGCCTAGCGGCTAACCTCTTGGGTATCGATTTGGCCCTGCGGGCTTCTGGGGTGCGATTTTCATCGTGCCGAAACATGCATTGATTCCGATTGGGTAAGAACCTATCCGAAAACCCAGCAAAACCGCGGCTAGCGCCAAAGCGGCTAATGGTTTTCGGATAGGTTCTAAAGAACTCTACACTCCGACGACAAATGATCTCCGTTATGACTCGCTGCCGATTAATTTTCATCTGTGCCGTTGTGGCCGTTTGTTCGCATCCTCGCACCGCCGCTTCCCAAGAAGCGGATGCCGGGCTTACTCCGAATTTGAGCCACCAGCGACATCGACACCACCACAATGCGTCGCATCCGACTGCTAGTCCCACCGGCGCACGGTTCTTCACGACGCGATCAAGTGAAGTCGTATTGCCCTTACCCGAGGAGAAGGATGCGTTTGTGTTCGCCGTTTTTGGCGACCGCACCGGAGGCCCGGCGGAGGGCGTCGACGTATTGGCCGATGCCGTCCGCGATGTGAACTTGATCGAGCCCGATTTGGTAATGACCGTCGGCGATTTGATCAACGGCTACAACCGCCGCCCGGAATGGCTGGTGCAGATGCGCGAATTCAAAGCGATCATGAGTGAATTGCTGTGCCCTTGGTTTCCAGTTGCGGGAAACCACGATGTGTACTGGCGTCCGACGGACGATCCCACCATGCCCGCCTCGCAGCATGATGAAGACTACGAAATGCATTTCGGTCCGCTGTGGTATTCGTTCCAACACAAGAACTGCAACTTCATCGTGTTGTATTCGGATGAGGGTAATCCGGAGACGGGTGAAAAGAACTTTAGCAAGCCCGAGTCACAGGAGATCAGCGACGAACAATTTGCGTTCTTAAAAGAGGCTTTGCAGCGCGGCAAAGACAACGACCATCAATTCTTGTTTTTGCACCACCCGCGTTGGCTTGGTGGAGGATACGGCGAAGATTGGAGCAAGCGTGTTCATCCGTTGTTGAAAGAGACGGGTAACGTGACTGCCGTGTTTGCTGGCCACATTCACTACATGCGGTACGATCCCCAGGACGGCATTGAGTATGTCACTTTAGCGACCGTCGGGGGTGGGCAATCGGCAACTTTGCCAGACGCCGGGTATTTGCATCAATACCACTTGGTCACGGTCCGGCCGCAGCAAGTGGCGATGGCGGCGTTCCCGGTCGGCGGAGCGATCAACGTGAGGGAAGTCACCGCGGAGTTGCAGGCCCAAATGAAGCAGTTGGCTGCCCAGGGAGTGCGGCTCGAGTCGCGGATTCCCGTTGCTAGCGGCAAACCGCGAGCGACAACTATTTCCGCCGTTGTCTCCAATCCGACGGCAGCCGATGTTGACTATACGCTGACACCGAGCAGCCCCGACAGTCGCTGGCGGGTGCGACCGGATCACCTTCATGGACGCATCGCAGCGGGAGGCCAAGAGGCGGTCCAATTCGAGATCGACTACCTCGGTTCACAAATCGACGATTCCTTCGGAGCGCTGGAGTTTGTGTTAGCCCAAGACTATTTGACGAAGACCGCTCGCTATGCCGTGCCGGAGTCCCGTACTTTGGCGGAGTTTGACATCGAAATGGACCCGAGCCAGCCGGCTGGTCCTAACATGGCATTGGCGCTGGATGGTCGGGACGACACGATCGCGCTCGACTCTTCCCGGCTTGAGCTGCCCGAGGGGCCATTCACGATGGAGGCTTGGTTCAAAGCGGCCAGTTTTGGCGATCGCGTCGCGTTGTTGGCCAAGACGCAGAGCAGTGAGTTCAGCATCTTTTTGTCCGCCGGGCAGCCGTCGTGCAGCGTGCATTTGGATGGAAAGTATCGGAGTGTGAATTCGGGTATGCAGATTCCCAGCGGAGTCTGGACGCATGTCGCTTTGGTGCAAAGCGCATCGGCGGTCCAGCTGTTCGTCAATGGAAAGCTTGCTGGAGCTACCGAGATTGATCCAGCATGGCGGAGGACGTCGAATAACTTGCCGTTGTTTATCGGAGCCGACCCTGATGGGAGTGGGGCGCCGATGTCTTACTTCCACGGTTTCATCGATGAATTCCGTTTGAGTCAGGGGGCGCGATACAGCGGCGAGTTCGAGCCCCAGCGACGCTTAGAGGCCGATGCAGCGACGTTAGTGCTATTCAATTTTGATGCGATGCTAGGTCCGTTTCATTTGGATGCCGGCCAGCGTCGCATGCACGTCACGCCACGCGGTGGGGCTGGTTTGGTTGAGGTCGCTCCGTAGCACCTCGAACAGATACCGTCGTTGGAGACTCGCTGGCGTGTGCTTGAAACATTAAAGGGAATTTGACTTTTGCAAGTGGCTTTCTAACGCGACATTTTGTCGCAAGACTCCTATCATGAAAGCGTGGGTCGATACCCAGTGTCACGAAGACAGGGTTAGTCTCGAACTTTCAGTATGGAGCTGTGGAATGGTTACTTTCAATAGTCCGAGCCGAAGAACTGCAAGATTATTTGAGCTGAAATTCGTTCACAGTGAGTCGCATCTTCGCAACCACTTTCGGCAGCGCCTTGACGAAGAGCAAGCGCTGGAGGCATTGTCCGCCGAAGCGGGCATCGACGATGAAGCACTGCTGCGACGCTTACGGCAGTTCGGCTTGAATGGCGAAACCGTTGCCGCTTTGCCGTTCTTCCCCATTGCGATGGTTGCCTGGGCCAGTGGTTCAGTCACCGCCGCGGAACTGTATCACGCCGAGCAGGCAGCTCTGTTTTCCGAGCTGACTGGCAAAGGCAAGGCCATCGAGCAATTTCAACACTGGTTGGTGGAGAAGCCAAGCGAGCAGTGGTGGATGCTGTGGGAAGATTACGTCCGCGCCGCATCTGTAGCCAGCTCCGAAGTCAGCGCGGACGCGCGATCGCTAGACTCGAGTTCCTGGGAACCTGATGGGCAGGCTATTTTCGAGCTCGCCCAGCGCATCGCGATCGCCTCGGGAGGTATCTTTGGCTACGGGACGATTTGCGCTGCGGAACAACAAGTGCTTGATCGTATTCAGCAAGCTTACGCGCCGGTCTGATCGACTGGTGACGTTCACTTGGTTTGTTCGATCATTGCAATCACGGCGGGATGTTTCAGTTTTCTGTCAACCGACACGGCGTAAAACTGTTCCTGAATGCCGGCGGCTGGGCCAACTTCGCACAGCCCGTAGATGGTCGTGACATCCTCCAGGATGCTGCTGGGAATGGCAAACAAACCCAGGCCTTGGCGACCCGCGATTTTCAGCATCGCACTGTCAGCAAACTCCCCAACAACTCGGGGGCTGATGCGCAGATCGTTGAACCATTGATCCATCGCGCGTCGCAAAATGCTGTTATCCATCGGTAACAGGAAGGGTGCATTTTCGAGCGACTGGGGGAATCCCTGACGATATTTTTTTGCCAGCTCTTTGGTGCTGACGATGACTACGTCGGATCTCCCCAGTCGATGCGAGTAGGCTTGGACTTTATAGAGCGGGTCGAGCGCGGTGTCCGATAAGATTACATCCAACTTATGAATGGCTAAATCGGCCACCAGCTTGGACATCTCGCCCTCGTGACAGACTAAGCGTACCGGTTGCTCCAATCGCAGCGCTGGTTGTAGCAGCTGGAATGCGACCAGCTTGGGCATCACGTCGCGAATGCCAACTCGCAACTCCAGCGGTTTACCGACGGGTCTCCCCTTGATCATTTCCATCAGTTCGCGACCGGTGGAAAAAATCTCAGTGGCGTAGGCAGCAACCTGCTCGCCCATCTCAGTTAACGCCAGCCCGCGCCCCTCTTTTCTCAACAGCTTGACATTCAGCGAACGCTCCAGCTGCTTGACTTGCACGCTCACGCTGGCCGGCGTGACGTGCAATAGTTCGCTGGCTTTTTGCACGCTACCTTCGCGAGCAACCAGCCAAAAATTTAACAGGTGATGGTAGTTGAGCCAGTCCACGCAAACCTCCGATGCTTTAGCAAAGGTAAATCGTCATCAAACGCGTGCCAATTATCTTTAATGAATTGTATCGCAGTCGATGACCGGTTTGGTAGCAATTTCCGTCGTAAATAGATCGATTTCACAACGATCGGAGAGTCAGTGTCGTCTTTCGCTCGGCGACAACAGAGATTTTATCCACTTTTGCGGAGCGAAAGGCGGCTATCTGCCTTTCCAAGCTTTGTCGTGACGGCCGCTTGAGCCTAAGCGGTGACACGCAGATCGGCGAAGGCGGCTTCCAGCAGCTCGGCTTGCTCCAACTTGTGCGCGTTCAAGCTGCCCGTGCTGGGGCTGGCTGACTCCGCACGGCTGATGCAGCGGAATTGAAATCGCTCCCGCAGTTCGTCGCCGAAGTGGTGTTTCATATAAGTCCAGCCGCCCATGTTCGATGGCTCTTCCTGAATCCAAATTAAATCGGTGCCGGTCGCAAAGCCTTCAAGCGACTTGAGCAATTGATTGCTGGATAGCGGATAGAGTTGTTCGAGCCGCATGATGGCGACATCTTCGATTTCACGTTGAGCACGCGCTTCGATCAAGTCGTAGTAGATTTTACCGGTGCACAGCAAAACTCGGCGAGCGTCGTCGGCGAGGACTTTTGGATCGGGCAAAATCTTCTGGAAGCCACCCGCTGTCAGTTCCTCAATGGGCGAAACGCAGTGCGGATGCCGCAGCAGACTCTTGGGAGTTAGCACGATCAGCGGTTTTCGCCAGCGTTGGTGAACTTGTCGACGCAGCAAATGGAAATATTGAGCCGGCGTTGTCGGTTGGCAGACTTGAATATTGTGCTCCGCGGACATCGCCAAAAATCGTTCCAGGCGGGCGCTGCAGTGCTCGGGGCCTTGGCCTTCAAAGCCATGCGGCAGTAGCATTACCAGTCCGCTGAGTCGTTTCCATTTGTCTTCGCCACTGGCGATGAACTGGTCCACGATGACTTGGGCAACATTCCAGAAGTCGCCAAATTGGGCTTCCCAGACTACTAGTCCCTCGGGGCAGTCGAGCGAGTAGCCATATTCAAATCCGAGCACGCCAACTTCGCTGAGCGGACTGTTGACAATTTCAATCGGCGCTTGGGATTCCGCCAGGTTGGCCAGGGGCATGTAAGTCGCCCCGTTTTTGGTATCGTGCCAGACAGCATGGCGTTGGCTGAAAGTGCCACGTTCGCAATCCTGGCCCGTCATGCGGATTCGCCGGCCTTCGGTGGTCAACGTGGCGAAAGCTGCCGCTTCGGCGGTTGCCCAGTCGAGCGGGCGTTTGCCGGCTGACATCTCCAAGCGTTGTTGCATCGGCCGTTTGAGTTTTTTATGTAGCCGGAAGCCTTCCGGAACTTCGGTCAGGCGTGCCAGCAGCGCGGCTAGCTCTTCTGTCGGAACTGCCGTCTCAGTGGCCGACTCTTGGGGCTCGGGACCACCGAAGTACTCTTGCCAGCAACCCCCTAGAGTTTGCAGGTCGGGAACGAAGTCTTCGGTATGACTAGCCTCGAATTCGCGTTCCAGTTTCTGCTGGCGTTTTTGATGAATTTCGTCGGCTTCCTGCTGGGTCATTTCGCCCAATTCAAGCAGGCGTTGCAGATAGCTTTCGCGAACGCTGTCTCGACTATCGACTGCTTGATAGATCTGCGGTTGGGTAAATCGTGGCTCGTCCCCTTCGTTGTGACCCCAGCGACGATAGGCGTACAAATCGATGACGACGTCGCGACGAAACTCTTTACGGAAGTCCATCGCCAATGAAACGACTTGAGCGACCGCTTCGGGGTCTTCGCCGTTGACGTGAAAGATCGGTATTTGCAGCATCCGCGCGATGTCGGTCGCGTAAGTGGTGCTGCGTCCTTGAGATGGTTCGGTCGTGAAGCCAACTTGGTTATTAATCACGATGTGCAGCGTGCCGCCGGTTTCGTAGCCGGCCAGTTGGCTGAGGTTCAATGTTTCTTGGGCGACTCCTTCTCCGGCAAAGGCTGCATCGCCGTGGATCAGAATCGTCAGCCCTTCCGCACGGCTGGAGTCTTCCCGGCGGTCTTGCTTGCTGCGGCAACGTCCTAGCGCCACCGGATTGACGAACTCTAAGTGGCTGGGGTTGAAACAGAGTGAAATGTGCAGCTTTTCGCCAGCCGCGGTGGTCCAGTCGCTGCTGTAGCCAAGGTGATAGCGGACATCGCCACCGCCGCGGCTGAGTTCTGGGCGCGGATCTTCAAACGACCAGAAAATATTCATGGCCCGCTTTTTGAAGATATTCGCCAACACGTTCAATCGCCCGCGGTGGGCCATCGCCATCACGACTTCCCGGACTTTATGCTGGCCAGCTTTTTCCAAAGCCAAGTCGAGCATCGGGATGAGGCTCTCGGAGCCTTCGAGCGAAAAAGTCTTGGCGCCGACGAATTTGCGGCGGACGAATTCTTCGAAGATCGAGGCATCGGCCAACCGCGTGTAAATTCGACGTTGCACTTGGTGGGCGAGGGGAAGTCGATTTTCGGTGGTCTCCATGCGACGTTGCAGCCAGTCGCGGATATTCCGATTATCGATGTGCATGAATTGCGCACCGATGCTGCGGCAGTAAGTGTTCCGCAGCTTTTCCAGAATGTCGGCGAGGGTTCGCCCCGTGACGTTTTCCAGAGAACTGGAATCGAACGGGCGACTCAGGTCGGCGTCGCTCAACCCGTAGGAGCTGGGGTTCAGTTCGGGGCAGGCAGGGCGGGCTAGCCCGAGTGGGTCGAGGGAGGCGATCAGGTGTCCGCGGACACGATATTCGCGCACCAGTTGATCGATCCGATCTTGGACCCGTGCCAGCCAGAGTGCTTGGCTGGGGACTCCGTCGCCCTGATGAGCAGCCGCCAGGCCGTGCGTCTGGCCAGGGGAATGCCCAGCGGCCAACGACCCGCTGTCTCCCGCGGGGCCGCCTCCCGGCGAGCCATTGCCGGTGGGGCCATCTCCCGATCCCGGACGTCTGGCTGCGGACGCATCTTGAATCGAAGCGGCCCGCATCGCACCGTCGGAAGCGACGAGGAATTGTTCGAAGTAGCGTCGCCAATTGTCGGAGACGCTGTTGGGATCATTGACGTACTTGACGTATAAATCGTCAATGTAGTCCAGGCTGTAGCTATTCATCCCAGACAGTCCGCAATCAAGGCGGACGCAGTTTGAGTAGAGCCCAAACAAAACCGAAGGCGTCTGTTCCCCGTGGTCAACGGGCAAAGAAAGGCGCATCGGTGGGGCGGGTAGGGGATCAACCGAAGGTCTCGCATGCAGTCTAATACGCGTGGCGGGTGGGCAGGTTCACTCCGTCCCTTAACATCTTACCGAAAACACGTTTTCTGCCTACGTCATTTCCAGCTACTTTTTCCGGTCATCCCATAAAATTGCGATTCAATGGCTATTAAATTAATTCACCACGGGGCCCATAATGGGGTGACCGGCTCGTGTCATCAGCTCTGGACCGACGAATCCCACAGTCTATTGGTCGATTGCGGCACTTTCCAAGGGGACGACGCGCGGCGATGTCCCAACCCGGAGATTCGTTTTTCTCTGCGCGGCCTCGAGGCACTTTTGCTGACCCACGTGCATATCGATCACGTCGGCCGCATTCCCTATCTGTTGGCTGCCGGCTGGGAAGGCCCCGTGTTCTGCAGCCAACCGACTGCCAAATTGCTACCGCTGGTCATGGAAGATGCGCTGCGGATCGGTTTCACTCGCAACCGCCGCATGATCGAAAGTTTTCTCAAGAAAATCGGCAAACAGCTGCAGCCAGTGCACTACCACCGCTGGGTCGATCTGCCCGCGGGGGGGCGTTGTCGATTTCGACCCGCCGGTCACGTGCTGGGCTCGGCGATCATCGAAGTCGAAACCAAGCAGGGAGAAATGGTCGTCTTTTCAGGTGATCTGGGACCGGGGGGAGAACCCCTGCTGAACGATTTCACCAGCCCGCCGCGGGCCGATTTGCTGGTCCTGGAAAGTACCTACGGCGATAAGTTGCATGACAGCCGCGAACATCGGCTGGACCAACTCGAGGGTGTGCTGCGGCACACGTTGGCCGATCGCGGAGTGACCATTATTCCCGCTTTCAGCTTGGGGCGCACCCAGTCGCTGTTGTTCGAACTCAACCAAATTTTTGAGCACATTCAGGAGACCGAACATCGCACGTTAATGAAGCAGGTCGACGTGATTGTTGACTCACCGCTGGCAACTCGATTTACCGACCTTTACGAGTCGCTGCAAGACTTTTGGGGCGAAGAGGCCCAGCAAGCTCTCAGGATCGACGAGCAACCATTGGTCTTCGAAAATTTGACGACCGTCCGTAATCACGCCGAGCACACCGATCTGCTCGGCTACTTGGATAAACACGAATTGCCAGCCATCGTGATCGCTGGCAGCGGGATGTGCACCGGAGGCCGAGTCGTGAATTACTTGAAACGATTTGTCGGCCAACCTGAAACCGATCTGGTGTTTGTCGGTTACCAGGCTTCGGGAACTCCCGGTAGCTACTTGCAGCGGGGTAGCGATTGGGTGTCGCTCGATGGGCGGCGGTTTGACGTGCAGGCCAAGTCGCACACCTTGTCCGGCTATTCGGCCCACGCGGATCAGGCAGGTCTGATCCGCTTTGTCGAGGGATTCGAGCAGCGCCCCCAACAAATTCGCTTGGTTCATGGTGAATACCAACCTAAAAATACCCTCGCTGCTGAGTTAACGAAGCGGGGCTACGATGTCGATGCAGGTTGAGTGGGTACAGGTTGAGTTGAAGCAGGTTGAGTTGAAGCAGGTTGAGTTGGGGTGCTCCGTGA
>CAZHTX010000138.1:0-1444 GCA_964535475.1 uncultured Pirellulaceae bacterium | reverse complement strand
CAGGTTGAGTTGAAGCAGGTTGAGTTGAAGCAGGTTGAGTTGGGGTGCTCCGTGAGTTCGTTGAGGTTGAGTAGGTGATCTATGTTGAAGACCGATGTGGTAATTGTCGGTGCCGGCTTGGCCGGACTCGCCTGCGCGCGGCGTTTGACGGAAGGGGGCATCGATTGCCGGTTGCTGGAGGCCAGCGATCGCGTGGGGGGACGATTGCGGACCGACGTGGTCGATGGCTATCAATTGGATCACGGTTTTCAAGTCTTATTGACCGCCTATCCCGCTTGTCAAATGTTGCTCGACTACGACCAACTGCGGTTGCGAGCGTTCCCCACCGGGGCCCAGGTTCGGGTGGCTGATGCGTTTCATCTGTTGGCCGATCCGTGGCGGGCTCCGACCAAGTTATTGCAGACCGCGCTCAGCCCGGTGGGTGGTCTCAGTGACAAATGGAAAGTGGGGCGTTTGCGGGCGGCGTCAAAACAAGGGTCGCTCAGTGAACTCTACGGGCGACCCGCCGAGGCGACTGAAAAGCGGCTGGAGTCATGGGGGTTCTCCAGCCAAATGATTGAACAATTTTTTCGGCCTTTTTTGGGGGGGATTTTTCTCGAACGCGACTTGGCGACCAGCAGTCGCATGTTGGAGTTCGTGTTTCGCATGTTCGCGGCCGGCCCAATCGCCGTGCCTGCTGAGGGGATGGCGGCAATTCCTCGTCAGATGGCCGACTCGCTGCCTCGCGGCGTGTTGTCGTTACGGACGGCGGTCGAGTCGCTGACCCCAACCGCCGCCCGTTTGAGCGATGGGCAAGAGATCGCTGCCAAGCAATGGGTGATCGCCACCGAATGTTCCAGCGCGGCTCGCCTGCTGGGTGACTTTAATCAACAGTTGGCCGGGCGACTCGCACGCTCCTGGAATGGGACCGTTTGTCATTATTTTTCTGCCGACCAGCCTGTGGGGCTGGGGGGCTACTTGACGCTCTCAGGTGATTCGTCCGGGCCGATCAACCAATTGGTGGTGCTCAGCGAAGTGGCACCCGAGTACGCACCGGCTGGCAAGTCGTTGATTTCCGTAACGTTGAAACCGACGCCACCGGACAAGGATCTGTTGCAACTCTCCACCGACTCGTTGCCAGAAACGCGTCGCCAATTGAGCACTTGGTTTGGAGCGACAGCCGACGCCTGGCAACACGTGCGAACGTATGCGGTCCCCTACGCGCTGCCGCAGCAAGCGGTCGGCGATCTGCAGCCGGTTGTCCGCTCAGTTGAACCGCTCGGTGCGACCGCGCCAGTGGTTTGCGGGGACCATCGTGAAACGTCGTCGATTCAAGGTGCGCTCAATAGCGGGCTCCGCGCCGCCGAGGCCATTCTGAAAAGGCTCGATGCGGTTTAGTTGGAAGTTGCTTGTGCCGAATCGCCTAAAGGCTATACACCAGCATGCGCTGGTGTCCCGGCTTTAG
>CAZHTX010000137.1:10642-12486 GCA_964535475.1 uncultured Pirellulaceae bacterium | reverse complement strand
ATCCGCCGGTTTGGCACCGCTTCGCTCGATCTTTGTCAGGTCGGCTGCGGTCAATTCGGTGGGTTCTTTGAATATCAGCTAGCTCCTTGGGATTTCGCCGCAGGTAAACTGTTTGTCGAAGAAGCGGGTGGTCAAGTGACGACGACCGCCGGAGCGCAACTGCCGCTGGCAAAGACCAGTCTGCTGGCCAGCAACCGGCATCTGCATCCAGCGCTGCAAGCGATCACATCTCGTTTTCAGCCTGCTTAGCCCCCATTTCCAGCCCGCTTAGCCATAGACCAGCCGACCAGCGGTCGTCAGAATAGCAGCAGCGGAAGCTGCGCGTGGCGGATCGTTTTTCCCGTAAAAAACAACTTGTTGAGCATCTATTAGCTGTGAATTCATTACCGAACGCGTCGCTGGCACCCGAATTACTCGCTCCAGCCGGGGATTGGGATTGCATCCGAGCAGCTATCGAAAATGGTGCCGACGCAGTCTATTTCGGACTCGATAGCGGGTTTAACGCGCGGGCTCGCGCCAAGAATTTTGGTGTCAGTGATCTGCCCGATTTGATGAAGCTGCTGCATGGCCGCGGCGTGCGAGGCTATGTCACCTTTAACACCCTGGTCTTCCCCGCCGAACTGTCGCGGGCCGCTATGGCCATTGAGCATCTCGCTCGCTCGGGTGTCGACGCGGTGTTGGTGCAAGATTTTGGCATCGCCCGGCTCGTCCGCGAGATTTGTCCCCAGCTGGAAGTCCACGCTTCCACGCAGATGACTTTGACCAGTGGCGAGTGCATTGAAGTGGCTCGCCAATTGGGGATCAGCCGCGTCGTCTTGCCACGTGAACTTTCCGTTGCCGAGATTAAGAAAGTCAGCGCGATCACTGATATGCCGCTGGAAGTGTTTGTGCACGGTGCTCTTTGTGTTGCTTATTCTGGTCAATGCTTGACTAGCGAATCTTTGGGCGGACGGTCTGCCAATCGCGGCCAGTGCGCGCAGGCTTGTCGGTTGCCTTATGAACTGACGGTCGATGGACAAGATCGTGATCTGGGAGACGTAAAGTATTTACTCAGCCCGCAAGACTTGGCCGCCTACGCTTTGGTGCCTGAATTGATTGAGGCTGGAGTCTGTTCGCTGAAGATCGAGGGGCGTTTAAAGACGCCTGAGTATGTCGCCAACATGACTCAGCATTATCGTGCCGCCATCGATCAAGCGATGGTCGGTCAACGGGTCGAGTTCACGCCGCGGCAAGTCCGCGAGATGGAGTTGTCGTTTTCACGCGGCTTTTCTCCCGGTTGGCTCGAGGGCTGCGACCATAAGATGTTGGTGCCGGGTGATAACTCGGCAAAACGCGGTGTGCGTTTGGGCGAAGTCGTCGAGGTGCGTGGTAAACGCGTGGCCGTGGAACTGGCCGCCCCCGTTTCCCGCGGTGACGGTGTGGCTTTTGCCGGCGACCGCACCACCGGCGGCGATTGCGGTGGACGCGTTTATGATTTGTTTCGGCGGGGCGAAAAAATCACCAGCGGACAGGCTGACAGCGGTGTTGTTGAATTGTTGTTCGGGGGCGCGGGGCTGGATGCCGATTTGCTATATCCCGGCCAAACGGTATGGAAGACTGATGATCCGCAACTCAATAAAAAGTTGCGAGCCAGCTACAGCGGGGCGGATCCTGCGCGGCGGTTGCCTATCGATCTTGAGATTCGCGCCGCGGTCGGTGAACCCTTACAGCTTGTCGCTCAACTTGGAGGCGGCCGTCAAGTCAAACTGCACAGCGACCAACCGCTGGAGGCAGCCCGCCGCCATCCGCTGACCGAACAAAGCTTGCGCGAGCAATTCGATCGCTTGGGCGGCTCGCCCTTTGAG
>CAZHTX010000137.1:0-10632 GCA_964535475.1 uncultured Pirellulaceae bacterium | reverse complement strand
CGCGGCCTAGCGGCGACCATCGTGGGCGGCCCGATGTTGCCACACAGCGTCACCGGGGTGCTCCGTCGCCAGCTGATTGAGGCTCTGACCGCAACGCTCGAGTCGGTCCCCGAGCGTCATGTCGATACCGCCGGTCTGACGCGACTCGGGCAAGCAATCATTGCCCCGGCGGATGAGGCTGCCACGCAGCCGATGCTCTGGGCACTCTGTCGCACCCCCGTTCAATTGCAAGCTGCGATCGAATCTGGCGTCCAGCAGGTCTACGTCGAGTATCATGATATCCGCGAATATGCCGCGGCTGTCGCCACGGCGCGGCAGGCAGGCATCAAGATTTATTTGGCGACTTTGCGAATTCAAAAGCCAAACGAATTGGGCTTGGTGAAAAAATTAATTCGCCTCCAGCCCGATGGAATCCTGGCTCGCAACTTGGCCGCGCTGGAGGTTTGTCGGCAAGCGGAAATGCCGGCCATCGCTGACTTTTCTTTAAACACGGCCAATCAACTGACCGCCGATTGGCTGCGTGATCGGGGAGCCCAGCGTGTCACGATCTCCTATGATTTGAATCGTGACCAAGTCACCGATTTGATCGGCGCGGTCCCCGGCGCTTGGCTGGAGTCGGTGGTGCACCAGCACATGCCGATGTTCCACATGGAGCATTGTGTTTTTTGCGCGGTGATGTCTCCGGGGACGAACAAGACGAATTGTGGTCGACCATGCGATCGGCATCAGGTCACCCTGCGAGATCGCGTCGGCATGGAGCATCCACTGCAAGCCGACGTGGGTTGTCGCAACACGCTCTTTAATGCGGTGCCGCAAAGTGGCGCGGAGGTGGTCGCCGACCTGCTAGCCGCCAGCGTCAAACATTTTCGCGTCGAGTTGCTGGAGGACGATGCCCAGCAAACGAAAAGAGTATTGTCACTTTATCGACAACTGTTAGCCGGCGAGATTGAGCCGTCGATGGTCTGGCAAGCGCTGAAAGCTGCAAACCGCGTGGGAGTCACCCGCGGCACCCTGGAACAGCGGCGAGATCCTCTGGCAATTCTTTAAGAACCTATCCGAAAACTGTGAGCCGACGGCGCTAGCCGCGGGCCTTTTTTATGGTTTTCGGATAGGTTCTTAGTCGCCAACACCCTGCTGGGGAGCCAGAACTCGTGAAATTTTCCGCCGCGCCCTATTTGCTGTTGGGGACGACAAACCGGCATAAAATTGCCGAGTTCCAGTTGGCCTTTGCCGCGTTTGGGATGGAAGTCCGCACCCCGGAGCAGTTGTCGCTCACGCTGCCCGAGGTGCTCGAAGATGGGCTGACCATTGCTGAGAATTCGGCCAAGAAAGCGATTTGCTATGCGCGGGCCAGCGGTGTTTGGGTGGTGGCCGACGACACGGCGCTGGAGGTCGACTGTTTGGACGGTCGACCGGGGGTTCATTCGGCGCGGTTCGCAGGTCCCAATGCCACGATGGCCGAAAATCGTGCCCTGTTGATGACGGAGCTGCGGGGGATTCCCCACTCCCAGCGAACAGCGCGTTTCGTTTGCCACTTAACGGTCGCCGATCCCCAGGCTCGGATCGTGGCCAGCGCGGTGGGCAGTTGTCCGGGGATCATCGTGGACACGCCCCAAGGAACTGGGGGATTCGGTTATGATACGCTGTTTTTAATGCCCGAATTTCAAAAAACCATGGCGGAGCTGGACGACCAGCAGCGGTGCGCGGCCACACATCGAGGATTGGCGGTGCGTCAGTTGCTGTCCGCAACTTCGCAGTGAGGATCCACGCATGGAACCAGCCGTCTACGCTATCGCCACCATGGATACCAAGGGAGAGGAATTGGCCTTCGTCGCCGATTGCCTGAAAGCGGCCGGTGCCCGCGTTCGCACGGTCGACGTGGGGACGCAGGCGGCTCCCACCGTCGTGCCCGATATCCCGCGCGAATTGGTGCTGAACCAACAAGTTTTGCCCGCTGGGTGTGAGCGCGGAACGGCGGTCACGCTGATGGGGCAAGCACTGAAGACTTATCTGCAGCAGGCTTGTCAGCAAGGGCACGTGGCGGGAGTCATCGGCATCGGCGGCAGCGGGGGAACGGCGTTAATTACAGCCGCCATGCGGGGGCTGGAGATTGGTTTACCGAAAATCATGGTCTCCACCGTGGCCAGCGGAAACACCACACCCTATGTCGGCTGCAGCGATATCACCATGATGCCCGCGGTCGTCGATGTGGCTGGCATTAACGCGGTCTCCGAACGGATCTTGGCGAACGCGGCCAACGCGATCGCCGGGATGGTGATGCACGATGTGCCCGCGAAACCGGAACGGGTTGCCGTTGGCTTGACCATGTTTGGTGTGACCACGCCCTGCGTGACGGCGGTCCGTCAGCAACTAACCACTGCCGGGTATGATTGCCTCGTGTTTCACGCCACTGGCATCGGTGGCCAGACCATGGAGCAATTGGTTACCGCCAAGCTGATTCGCGGAGTGCTGGACATTACGACCACCGAGGTGGCTGATGAAGTTGTCGGTGGCGTCTTTCCGGCTGGCCCCCATCGCTTTGAAGCGACACTTCGCCAAGGCATTCCCTTGTTGCTCAGCCTCGGCGCGCTCGACATGGTTAACTTCGGTGCCATCGAGACCGTTCCCGAGTCATTTAGGGATCGCCAGCTGCATGTGCACAATGCGCAAGTCACTTTGATGCGAACAAATGTCGAAGAAAATCGCTCGATTGCTCGCTGGATCGCCGGCAAATTAAATCAAGCCACGGCGCCTTATACTTTGTTGGTTCCCGAGCGGGGGCTTTCGCTGCTCGACGCGCCGGGACAACCTTTTTATGATCCAGCGGCCAATCAAGCATTGTTCACGGAGTTGCAGCAACAATTGCAATGCTCTCCGCAGCATCAGATGATTCATCTGCCGTATCATATCAATGACCCGGAGTTTGCCACGGCCGTCGTGGAGCGTTTTCACGCGTTGACGATTGTGTAGGAAAAGCCACCTCCGCAAAAGTCATTCGAGAAAACGGAATCAGCCGGAACTCGCTAGAGAGCGTCCCGCTTAAGAATCGGAACTTTCATTGGATTGCGAGGCAAGCGCCATCATAACCCGACGCGTGAGCGAGGGAGCTGCGGCGATCAAGTCGCAAGCAATCCGAATCCCTCGCTCACGCGTCGGGTTATGAAAATGCTAAGCGGGACGCTCTCGCTAGCGTCCGGTTCCTCGGAACCGTGAGCTAGCGCTCAACGGCTGATATAACCGAAAGACTTCTATAATTAACCAACCTTTTAATAACTATCTTGCGGAGTATCCGGTGGCTGAACAACGACAGTTTATACTCGAACGATTGCGCAACAAAATCGCCGACGGACTGCCGATTATTGGTGGTGGTGCCGGCACAGGGATCAGTGCTAAGTGTGAGGAAGCTGGCGGCATCGATCTGATCGTGATCTACAATTCGGGCCGTTACCGGATGGCGGGTCGTGGCTCATTGGCCGGCTTGATGCCCTATGGCAACGCCAACGCGATCGTGAAAGAAATGGCCCACGAGGTACTGACCGCAGTCCAGCACACTCCGGTGATCGCAGGTGTCTGCGGCACCGATCCGCTGATGCTCCGCGACCATTTTTTGCGGGAGCTGAAAGCGATGGGGTTTGCCGGGATTCAAAATTTTCCCACCGTGGGGCTGATCGATGGCACTTTCCGCGCGAATTTAGAAGAGACGGGCATGGGGTTCTCGCTGGAAGTCGATTGCATCGCGGCCGCCCATGCTTTGAATATGTTAACGACGCCGTACGCTTTTGAACCAGCGCAAGCCAAAGTGCTGACCGAAGCGGGAGCCGATATCATTGTTGCTCACATGGGCCTGACCACCAGCGGAACGATCGGTGCCCGCACCGCATTGACGCTGCAAGACTGTTTGCCCCGCATCCAAGCGATTGCCGACGCGGCACGCACGGTTCGTGAGGATGTGATGGTGCTGTGTCATGGCGGGCCGATCGCCATGCCGGCCGACGCCGAGTTTGTCTTGCAGGAACTTGATTGCGTCGATGGGTTTTATGGCGCCAGCTCGATGGAGCGTTTGCCGACTGAAACTGCGATAACGCGACAAGTCAGCGAATTCGTGCAGATTCGCCGCGGTTCACAGTTTGACACGATCATCAGTGAATAAGATTTTATGAACTATTATATATTGTTTTATGACATCGTTTCCGATTACGTTGCACGTCGCCAGCCGTACCGCGAGCAACATTTGGCCCTTGCGCAAGCCGCCGCCGAGAGGGGCGAATTGGTCCTTGGCGGAGCGCTCGCCGATCCGGTCGATGGGGCGATCTTAATTTTTCGCGGCGAGTCGGAGCAAGTCGCCAAAGCCTTTGCGGAAGCCGATCCTTATGTTCAACAAGGGCTGGTAACTCAGTGGCGAGTGCGCAATTGGACAGCCGTCGCCGGCTGCAGCCTAGTTTCGCCACCAGCTTAATCGCTTCCCCAAGGAGATCGCAGGTCACAGGCGGCCCGCAAACCGACAAAATTTGCGGCTGGAAATTAATGCACGGCCACTACACTTACACTTTATTTGCATGTAAGATGGGGTTGCGGTGGGCATGTTGGTGTGTATTCGCGATCGATTGCCGCCGCGACGATACCCGCCACAAGCTGGTGGCGAACTGATTACCCTCTACCTGGTGCCAGTCTAGTCGCATGATTTCAAATTCCTCCGCTGATACGCGTCTGCCCGTAACCGTGCTCTCAGGATTCCTGGGGGCTGGCAAAACGACGCTGCTGAACCATTTGCTGAGCAATCGGCTCGGCTTGCGAGTGGCGGTCATCGTCAATGACATGAGCGAAGTTAACGTGGACGCTCAATTGGTCCGCGAGGGGCAAGCGGCCCTCAGTCGCACCGACGAACAGTTGATCGAAATGTCCAACGGCTGCATCTGCTGCACCCTCCGCGAAGATTTGTTGATCGAAGTCGCCAAACTGGCGGAAGCCGGTCGGTTTGACTACCTGTTGATTGAGTCCACGGGGATTTCCGAACCGCTGCCCGTCGCCGAGACTTTCACCTTTACCGACGAACTGGGCCACCGGCTCTCCGACCTGGCCCGGCTCGACACCATGGTCACGGTCGTCGATGCCGCCAACTTCTTTAACGACTTTTCCTCTTGGGACGACCTGGTCGATCGCAAAATGGGGATGAATGACGAGGACAAACGCAACGTGGTTGACTTGTTGGTCGACCAGCTCGAGTTTGCCAACGTCATCCTGCTTAACAAAATCGATTTGGTGGAACCCTTTCAAGCGGAGAGTTTGAAGGCCGTGATTGCCAAATTAAACCCCCGCGCCAAACTGCTCGAATGCGTTCGTGGCCAAGTGAGTCCAGAGGAAGTTTTGGCTACCGGTTTATTCAGCGAGTCGCAGGCGGCTGAACAAGCTGGCTGGCTGGAAGTGCCTCGTGGGCAGGAGGAAGCGGAAACCGACGAGTATGGCATTACTAGTTTCGTCTATCGTTCTCGCCGCCCTTTTCACCCCGAGCGATTATCGGCAGCCCTGGACTTGGACGAGGGTGTCTTGGCGGGTGTTTTGCGGAGCAAGGGCTTGATCTGGATCGCCTCCCGTCACGAACACGCTTACCGCTGGTCCCAGGCGGGCGTTTCCATGGAATTAAGCCCAGTCGGGCTCTGGTGGGCCAGTGTCCCGGAAGAGGAATGGCCCGATGACGAGGCGTTTGAGGAGGAAGTCCGCAGCTGTTATCAGGGAGAGTATGGTGATCGCCGCCAAGAACTGGTCTTTATCGGCATCGAAATGGATGAGCTGACGATCCGCGAGTTGCTGGATCAAGTTTCCTTGACCGAGCAAGAGTGGCTGCTGGGGCCTGAGAAGTGGTCTCAATTTCCCGACCCATTTCCGGCAATCGAAATCGATGACGAAGAATCGTTCGATGCGGAAGACGATGCGTCGTCAGCCAATCGCTAACGCGCCCCGCCGCTAGTGGTTTTCCACCATGTCGCGGGCGTGATAACTACTGCGAACAAAGGGGCCGGAAGCGACCTCTTTGAAGCCCATTTCGCGAGCGACTTGCCCCAGTTCGTCGAATTCTTCCGGAGCCACGTAGCGGACAACTGGTAAATACTTGTCACCAGGTTGCAGGTATTGCCCCAGCGTCAAAAAATCAACGTCGTGCTCCAGTAAGTCGGTGAAGGCGGCCAGCAATTCATCTCGCGTTTCGCCGAGCCCCAGCATCAAACCGCTCTTCGTGCGGGTCGTCGGATTCAGTTCCTTGACGCGTCGCAGCATCTCCAGCGTCCACTGGTAATCGCTCTTCGGACCGCGAACGCGGCGGTACAACCGGGGCACCGTCTCCATGTTGTGATTAAAGACTTCGGGAGCCGCTTGCATGACGATTTCGAGCGCTTCTTTGCATTGCACGAAATCGGGCGTCAAGACTTCAATCGCCGCGTCGGTGCGTTGGCGAATTGCTTCGATGCAGAGCCGAAAATGGTTTGCTCCGCCATCGGGCAAATCGTCTCGCGTGACGCTGGTAATGACGACATGCTTCAAGCCCAGCCGCGCGGTGGCCTCGGCCAAGCGTTCCGGTTCGTCCGCTTCGGGAGCCGCCGGGGGACGCCCCCGCTGGACTGCGCAAAAGCCACAAGGCCGCGTGCAGATGTTCCCCAAGATCATGAAGGTGGCAGTCAGTTGACTGTAGCATTCCATACGGTTGGGGCATTTGGCGTTGTCGCAAACGGTCTCCAGTCGCAACTCTTCCAGCAAGCCTTCGGTAAAGTGGTTGGCGTTACCTTTGGGGATTGGTCGCTTCAACCACTTTGGCAAACGCCCGCTGCCGCTGACCTCCGCACCTTCGGGAAGCTCTGGAGCTGCGATTACGGGGAGTCGAAATGCCATTAAAGCCCTTTCTGTGTTGCCTTTGCGACAGATAACCGACGGTAACCTGCGCGTCTGCCTAAATAAGTACACGCCGCGACAAAGAAAAAACCGTTTTGGCATCCAGCCGACAACGAGATTCGTTTGCGGAACGTCTATTAACTAGGATAGTCAATTGACGAAATTCGCCCACCACCCCCCGTAGCCATTCCGCTCAAAATCACTCATCCAGTGGCTGCAAGAACCAGCCGGCAACGGTCCGCGACTTTTGTTCCAAGGGGGGGAGCGGAGTCCCGTTGATCTCGCGAACCGCCCAGGCACAGCGACGGCCGATAAAATTGCTGCTTCCCTCCGTTCTCTGCCATTTAGCCAGCAGTTCGAGCGATTCATTTGATTTCATCCGGCCGAGTGCCACGGCGGAAAAGGCTCGCACCTCATTGGACTCCGGCGGTGTCGAGTTCGCATCGGCGAGCCTGCCTTCGAGTTGACCACGGATTCCAGGATCGATCGCACCTTCCTGCAAAAATCCAATAGACCACACGGCCGCAGTGCGGCAGAGCGGCAAATAGGGAACCCCCTTGGGTATCAATTCCACCAGAAAGGCTTCCGCCGGCTTGTGCCGCATGATCCCCATCGCTTCCACTAGATGCGTAAAGGTTTGCGTGCGGTCGGGGTCCCAAGCACTATCCAGATCCCGCCCCATTTTCTCCATAACTTGATTCATGCGGGGCATCCAAGCTTCGATTGCCAGCGTTTTGAGACTCCAGGCGGCTGTGATTTGCACCGCCGCCCGGGGATGGTCCAGCAGTTCAAAGTAGCGATCGACCGCATCGCGTACTTCTAATTTAGTCAGCATGAGCAGCGACTGCTCCAGCCCTCGCCAATCCTCGGCAGCCAGGACTTCGACCGCATTCTGGATGACTTGCGCGGTCAACTGAGGATCTTCGGCATACGCCAACAACACCTTGCGAGCCGCTACGCGAACCGAGTTGATGTGGTCACTCAGGATCGGCTGCAGTTGATCAACAGCCAGCGGAGAAGGGGCGGTCGATAAACCACGCACGGTCAGCAGACGCACGCGGCTGTCAGAATTCTGCAACAGTTGCGACGCGTTCGCGACCACGCGTGCGGGTGCGATTTCCAATAAACGTTCGAGCGCCAAGCCGGCCGCCGTCCCCTCGGAGCAAAGTGCATAGCGTTCCAACAGTTCAATGGCCGCGGGAGTCTCTTGTTCGGACAACAGGGCGGCACCCACGATCCAGTCAACACGTGGTTCACTGGCCGCATCGAGCAAGCTGGCTGACCACTCGAGCACTTGCCCACTGTCTTGCGCGCAGCGTGCCAGCGAGCGAGCCGCCGCCAGCCGCAGGGTGACTGGTCGGCTGCCCGGCAACGCCATCGCGCGGAGCGCCGGCACCGCTTTCGGTTCGCCGATCTCACCAAGCATTTCAATGGCCATTTTCAGTAAGGCGTGGTTTGCTTTTCCCGATTCCACTCGCTGCAGCCACACTTCGCGAATCGGCTGATAACCCCAGCGAGCCAACGCGGGTTCGACGGCCAAAGTCAACATTTGTGGCCCGATCCGAGCTTGCTCGAACAACAGCTCGGCATATTCCTTGGCATCCAACTCCGCCAACGTGGCTGCGGCGGCCACGCGCGTCCGCTCCTGTTCCTGGGGGTTCTTCAGCAAGTCGGCCAAACCATTGATCAGCTCCGGTATCGGCTCCATCCCCATCTCGTTGGCTTGCCGTACCGAGTCGGCGACTTCCCGCCGCAAGTCGGTTTCGGGACTGCTCAAGGCGGTGATCCACAGTTGTTGAAATTCCAGTGGCCAAGCCAACTCCGTCTCGGCCAAGATAATTTCAGGGTCTTCCATGTGCAGCCAGCTGACCATCGAATCGGGCAGGTAGGCGGCATCTCCGCGGGCGCTACTCGCCAACAGCACTAGGCTGCAAAAAATCCCCAGCAGCTGGCATCCCAGGCTTTGTCTCGTTGACATTGAAAACCTATTAGAAAAAAAGGGCATATTATTCGGGACGCGTCAGTGCTTGCACGCGGAACCTGGCCATGGCAAACAGCAACAGAGTCATAATCCCAGCCAGCCACCAAGAGAGCGGAACCAAGTCATAGGCTTGAAAACCGGGTACGTTAAATACGCTGAGCGCGGCGGCCATAGGGTTCAGCCGCAGCGCATTTTCCACCGTCGCAAAACCAAACGGAGCATCCCGCGCGAGCCAGATCAGCAGGGTACCACCGAACAGTCCCAAGACGGCGATGTAGGCAGCCGTGGTGGCCGCTGCGGTGCGGCGAAACATACAACCCACTGTCGCGCTCAACATCATCGCCAACAAACCGGCGATCAATAAACAAACCAGCGCGCGAACCACTTGCAGCCACAGCGTCGGTTGGATGTAAATCATCACCGCATAGCCGGGCAAGGTGGCCAACAACATTAAACATAAGGTCCACATCACGCTCATGATTTTGCCCCGCACGATCGCGCCGCCGCTCAGCGGTGTTGCTCGCAGCAGCGGCCAGGCACCATTCTCAATTTCGCCGCTGATCAATCCGGCGGCCAAACTGGGCATGAAAATCACGATCAAAGCGACCTGCAACAACACCAGCGGCCCACCGACAACTTCCAACTCCCACTGGATGGCGCCAGTCGTGACTGAAAAAGCCAAAAACAGCGAGAGCACCGCGCAACCACCGATCAGCCGCAACATCCAGTGCGAACGTCCGAACCTGCGGGTGCGAAACTCTTTGACCATGATCGGATTAACCCAATTGGAAATTGCCCGGCTGCGGCGATTGGGATCGATCAAAAAGAAGACTCTCCGAGCGGTTCGCACACCGACGCCCGAATCATCAGTGATCCGACCTTGGCTGCGTGCTCGATCTAATAAATGATATTGCAGTCTTGAAATTGTAATGCCCATGAACGCTGCGATCGTGACCACAGCCAAGATCAGGTAGCGTGCCACGACGCTGAGACCGACCGCCGCCTGGCTGGAACCAATGTCCCCTTGCCCGACAATCTCCATCATCGCTGGGATCGGCGAAAGCGCTCGCACCCAACTGGATAGATCGGCAATCAAATCTCCCGCTTGCTGAAAGAAAAAGTAAGGTGCTAAGGTCAACACGGCCAACGCCAGCACGCAACCATAAGTCACCCGCACCGCCGAGTCGGCTGTAGCTGCCAGGCTGCTGACCAACAACCCCAACGTGGCATACTGAATCGCCACAACCAACAACAAACCATATAACGTCAGCAATTGGCCGGTCAGCGAAATGCCTCCCATCGCGTAACAGGCCGCCGCCGACGGCAATGTGATCGCCATCAACAACATGGCAAACGCCACCACGCCCACTAATTTGCCCGCATAAATCGAATGCGATTTCAGAGGCGAATTGAGCAACAACGCCAGCGTGCCGCGACGACGCTCATGAACCAGCGAGGTGGCCGGAAAAATTGGCGTCAGTAACACGGTCGCCGCTAACAGGCCATAGGCAAACAGCCGGAACACATGTTGAGCGTTTTCACCCGACAGATCGACCCTCGCCTCGCTCGGCCAACGCAACAAGATCAAGCCGGTAAAAAGCAAAGCGACGATCAGTTGTACCGCGAGCGCCTTGCGGGTTCGCAGGATGGAAACCCATTCACGCTTGAGAATTGCAAACACAAAATGATCCAAAGCAAGAAACGAGGTGAATTAGTATCTATTTAGAAAACAGCAAAAACCGTGGCTAGCGCCAATACGGCTAACTAAACCG
>CAZHTX010000136.1:8345-12544 GCA_964535475.1 uncultured Pirellulaceae bacterium | reverse complement strand
ATGAACGAGGCGGTAATGACAACATCACCGCCGTCGTTGGTCTGTTTGGCTTGGAAAATGACAAAGCAGAACAAACCATGGTGGAAGCCGAGGTGCCCATGCGGCAATTGCTGCATGTCCAAAACCTGGGCGATGATGACGATCTGCTATCTAAAGAACACGACACGCTGCCGGGTTGAGAGTTGAGCCGATTGT
The DNA here is from genome assembly GCA_964535475.1 of uncultured Pirellulaceae bacterium. Classification (GTDB taxonomy): domain Bacteria; phylum Planctomycetota; class Planctomycetia; order Pirellulales; family Pirellulaceae; genus Laterigemmans. The sequence goes on along the minus strand of CAZHTX010000136.1, from coordinate 12,349 downwards.
CGTGTCCGCAGAGTGCTTCATCCACCAAGTCGTTTTGGCTTACCGATTCCCTGCATTTTCCCTTCCGCGTTTTCCTCAGCCGTGATGCCCAGGATGATGTCAAAGGTGGTTGCCAGTTCGCCAAGCTTGGAATTTTTGAGCGGGCTGAAATCGCATGCCACCGTCTCGCGGGCTTGCGAATCAAGTCGCCTGAAGACCCCGTCCTTAGCATTTCCTGGATGGCCCTTAACATATAACTGCGTCGTCAACACGCGCTTACCATGCATGCTGATCCCGACGTGAATGTGTGGCGTGCGACCAGGGTAGGGCACCGGCTTGATCGTGCGGAAATAATACTGCCCCTTTGAATCGGTAAGAAACCGTCCATATCCTTGGAAGTTCTTGTCTTGATTCGCACGATTTGTGTTATCACCCGTGTGAATGTAGACAGCACTGTTGTCGACTTGCCAAATTTCAACGAACGCGTTGCGAATCGGGTTGCCTTTCAAGTCCAAAACGCGTCCGCTCAGATGAGTAATTTCGCCGACGGCCGGTGTGATCGAGTCGTTGATAATGAGCAGGTCATTATCCGTGTCGAGAGGTAGCTTGTCGGGATAGAAAGGCCCTTCAGTCTGGCTGGCAGTTTGGATCCATTCCGCAAATAATCCAGGAGTGACGAAGGCGGTAGCTCCCAGGGCCATGCCGCCTCGAATGATTTCTCGTCGACCGACGGCCAAATTTGGTCTGAACATTCGTCTTTCCATGGGGTTGATGAATGGCTGCTCCGCATTTCTCGTGGCGGCGCGTGTTTCTTGCGGTTTTATTGTATCGAGTCCATTCTCTCTCGGCAGGTTGGCGAAAACTTTCTTGGTTTTTTTGCAAATTGCGGAAAATGAGGCCGGTCTCGGTGACTGTACGATAACCAATCAGATAACGAGCGGCACCGCCAGCCGAATTTGTGTTCGTTAGAGCGATCAGTATGCACCCCAAACTCCTGCAAGAACTTTTCGAGCTGCTCAGCGGGCCGTTGGTGCTCTACGCTCGGGGTTGGTGTGACTATCCCGACGATGCCGTGCAAGAAGCTTTTATTGACCTCGCGAATTGCTCTTCAGACCCGAAATCACCACATGCCTGGCTCTACACAACGACGCGTCGAAAAGCCCAGAACATTGCTCGTTCGGAACATCGCCGTCGCCGACACCAGCGGCGTGCCGGGGAACAAGCAGACCATTGGTTCCGAGATTCCAGCTTATCAACGGAATGGTTGCCCGAGGATGTCGCGGCCGCCTTGCAACAGTTAAGCAGTGACCAACGCGAAGTGGTCGTCGCTCGCGTCTGGGGCGAGTTGAGCTTCGAGCAACTGGCCGAAGTCCTTGATTGTTCGCTCAGCTCCGCGCATCGACGTTACTCGGCCGCGCTGAAACAGTTGGAATCGCTATTGTCGATAGACGCTGGGCAGACGCAATTAAGAACCTAGCCGGAAACTATTAGCCGCTTTGGCGCTAGCCGCGGTTCTTTTGGGTTTTCGGATAGGTTCTGACAATTACTCCCAATCAACGCTCCAATCCCAATAATCCAACGCATCGCTAGAGGCTTCTCGTGAACCCATCAGAAAAACCTGAAGACCATTTGAGTGACCTGGAGGGCCGCTTGCGTCAGCTCACGCCGCGAGATGCGAATTTTAAATTGCCAGATGCGGCACCGGCAATGAATCCCGGTTCGTCTGTCGCTGCCTGCCTTCCCGTTCGCCCAGCAGCCTGGCCCGTGACGCGGTTGTTAATGCACTGGTCGCTCGGGGCGGCGGTCGGGGCCATCATTACCTTGGCAATCACACAAGGTAGTCTTGAGGGCCGAAGAGTTCCCTCGTCAAAGATCGACCTAACTGCAAACGAAAGTGCACCGACAGTCGCTGCTGTTCAGCCTACGCCGCAGCTTTCTGAGGAGTTCACCCAGGGCTCATTCAATACTCAAACCAGTCGCAGCCCACTTCGCAACCCCTTGCAGGCGATTTTACTTGATCAAGATGCGGTGCTCTCGCCGCTCGCGCTAATGATCGAAACGCGGAATGGCCAAGTCTTTGATTTTTTTGCTTTTCCATCCACGGGGAATCATCGCGGAGTCACCAATCGCAATCGAAATGGCGACCCGTGGGGAATTAACCGCAGTGCCGTGCCACCATCTGGCACCATCGAGCGAGCGATGCCCAGCGACGAATTGCCAGTCCCCACCCCTACCAATCAACACCAACTTCGCCAGGAGTTGCTTGATGTCTATGGAATCAGAACACAATGATCATGATATGAGCCAATAAACGAACCTCACACCAATGGCACCTGGAGTCAAATATAATGCGCACATGTTATCCGGTTTCACTTTTTACAGTCGCCGCAGTACTCGGTCTGGCAATCCATTTCGATGGTGGAAATCGGGCACTGGGACAGGATGCATTGCCCACCTTCCAGCCTCCCCAGGGTGAACGACTTTCGCAAGAAGGTGCCTGGGAGTCTTGGCATGTCGATGGGCTTACACTGAGTCGCCGCGTCATTCAACTGGTTGCTAAATCAGAAGCACAGCCCGCCTTGTCAACACAGCTGATCCCTAATCGCTTTCAGCGGAAGGATGGTAATGCCGCAGTTCATTACCTGCAAGCGATGGGATTCTTGGAGCAATCTTTTGCTCTTAAGAGAAAGCTGGAATTTGAGCTGGAAAACTCCGAGCATGCCCGAGCGGAAGGGGTGTCAGTGATGGAGTTGCCACCGCACGTCTGGAGAGAAACTCGCCCGCAAGACTTGCCGATTGAGGAGGTGCAACAGTATTTAGCTCACACGTCTTTTCAGCCGCACTACCTGGCTCTTGCCGCCCAATATCGTCAGTGCGACTTCAATCGTAACATTCGCGAAGTTGATGACCCCGTCGGTTTCTTGCTCCCTGAAGTTCAGTCGATGCGAGGATTGGCTCGCTTACAGTCGTTGCGATTCCTGCTGGCAATGGCCGAAGATCGTCCCCATGATGCCGTCGCGATCTTTGGGCAGCAACTGGCAATGGCTGCCCACTTGTCGCATGATCCGTTTGTTGTTTCCGCACTCGTTGGGCTTGCTTGCGCTAACATCGGCTGGGCGGATGCGTTTTACCTCTGCGAACATCCTGAAGCTCCCAATCTTTACTGGGCTATCGCTACGCTCCCGAGTCCACTGGTGGACATGAGTTTGGCGATGTCCTATGAGCGAGAGTTGCTATTTGAACAGTTTAAGCCTCTCCGAGACGTCGACCTGACTCCTCGTTCTACGCTCTATTGGACTCGCTTTGTTGATGGCTCCTTTGATTTTATGAACGAATATTTTGCGGATACGGGAATCGGGTCTGAGCGAACCGAAGCAGAATGGACTTTGGCAATCGCCGCTGGATATCCTGGCGCGAAACGTTACCTGCATGAAGTTGAAAAAATTGAAATTGCCGATTTGGACAGGTTGCCGAACACTCAAGTATTTTTCTTAGCTGTGAAAAAGTTTTATGAACGGCAGCGTGATGAGTTGTTTAAATTGACGGCCTTGCCAGCATGGAAACGCGCGGAGTTCGGTCAGCGAGCCAATGAAGATCTAAGAAAAGATATGCGGGAATTCGGCTTCATTGCTCAACCTAGTGATTTCTTCTTACCAGCGGTCCAAGCTGTCATGTCAGCGCAGACTCGCTCGCAACAGGCGTTTGCCCTCCTGCAGACAGTCGAAGCGATTCGGCATCATTTGGCCAGAAACGCTAATGCACTTCCGGAAACATTGGATCAACTCGAGCTGCCTGCGCCACTTGATCCTGGAACGGGAAAGCCATTTTCATACCAACGGCACGACCAAGGTGCCACCTTAACCGGCAGCCCCCATCCTGGTCTCCAGTATCAATTTGAGCTGCGGGTTAATTAACGAGCCGTCATCACGAAATCATTTCTTCATATCACTAAGCCGTTTTCCAAATGGGACTTAAAGCCTATTCGAAATCCGTTAGCCGCTTTGGCGCTAGCCGCGGTTATTTTC
>CAZHTX010000136.1:0-8245 GCA_964535475.1 uncultured Pirellulaceae bacterium | reverse complement strand
CTTAAAGCCTATTCGAAATCCGTTAGCCGCTTTGGCGCTAGCCGCGGTTATTTTCGGTTTTCGGATAGGATTCTTAATCCGCCAGGAGTTTCTTATGATGTCCAATAATCAATCGGTATCGCAAGCTGTAGTTTCTCTCATGCGTGGCAGTGGGTTGGTTGTCAGGAAGTGTCTTGGCAGCTTGCTGCTGGCGATCTGCTCGCTGACAAGCTTTTTCGCAGCCAGTTCGTCGAAGGCTGAGGAAATATTTCAGCAGAGTTTGAATGGCACGACCGTTGTGATGATAAAAGTGGATTCGGCTGCAGCGGTGATACCGGAATCGCTGCAAGGCGGCATCGACCAGCCTGTAAATGCTGCCATGACGTCGATTCTGCAGCGCATTCAGCCCGAACTGGAAAAATTTCGCCAGCAGATGCGGGGAGAGACCGCTTTTTTCGCCGTCGACATGCCTCTCGGTCCAGCGGTTAACGCGCGCTTGCTTAGCTCCAACCAAATACCCCAGGCTCAGTTGGTATCCGTGGCTCAGATGATCTGGCCATGGGAGATTGGCTCGGCGATTACGTCAGGAGATTGGATCGCGGTGCCGCTGGGGGATAAAGCGGAAACGTTAACTACCGATGCGATTGATCCTAAACTATTCCCAGTCGATTTTGACTTGTGGCAAGCCGCATGGGAAACATCCGCCGATTTCCCCCTACAGATTGTTGTCGTCCCACCGACATATTTCCGCAACACCTTTGCGGAGCTCCAGCCTGATCTGCCACCCGCCTTTGGCGGCGGTCCTGCCGCACCGCTTGTCTCCGGTTTCCACTGGCTGTCGATCGGGGTCAATCCTCTAAACCAAACCGCTAAGGTTGTGCTGCAGGCGGATTCCTCGCAGACGGCTGAGAAAATGCGCGAGTATGTTCCCACCTTGTTGACCTCCATTTTTGATTCTCAGCTAGGTCAAGCCGGCCAAAAAGACTGGGCTGACGTGGTTGGATTGTTTGATCCCGTTGTTGTTGGTGATCAAATTAGGTTTTCTTTGGAGAACCCTCAGCAAACAGAATCACTGCTGCGGACAATCATGACCGCCGCAGTGGCAACAGCCAAGCCACTCGCTCAATCAAAAACATACAGCAGGTTTCGGCAATTATTATTGGCGATGCATAACCACGAGAGTGCTTTCAGCAGGCTGCCTGGCTATCAGGGTTTGCAACCGGGCGACAAGCCTAGCGGTTTGAGTTGGCGCGTCCACGTTTTGCCATTCATCGGACACGAAGAATTATGGCGGAAGTTCAAATTGGATGAGCCCTGGGACAGTCCACATAACATTCGATTGCTCGATCAAATGCCGGAGGTCTTCCAGCCGGTAATACCATTTGGCTCGAGCGAAGTGGTCAAGGCAAACCATACCACATATGTTGCACCCGTGAGTGATAGGACGATTTATGGGAGAGACCGACGGATTGGTTTAGAGCATATTGTTGATGGCATCAGCAATACAATTGCGATGGTGGAGTTGGGGCTGGAGCACGCGATTCCATGGACATCGAACGAGGAGTATCGTTATTCATCCGCCGAGCCGGCGGCCAAGCTGCGGAGCGTGGATGGGCGTGTGGCTGTGGGTTGGATGGATGGTAGCGTCAGCGCGGTTCGGGATGACGAACCAGTCGCTGTGTGGAATGCCCTATTTACGATTGATGGCAAAGAAGTGGTCGAGCGACCCAGTGCTCGCTGAACACGAATTGGCGAAGTCGATGGTTGCTTGATTTCCAGTGATGACCATTCGCGTACCTGCCCGTTGGCACGCCAAAGCGGAATCCGATGCCCTTGTGCTCCGATGAACCACGCTTTTTTCCGTGGCTCAGCGAAGGGAGGTTATCTGCAAGAAGATCAGATACTATGAAACCACTTCGGCTGATATCCAGTATTGCAGCATGTTGCGGATCAATTCGCGATAACGAGGGGCTTCGAGGGGCTTGCAATGATAGCTGTTGGCACCGTCTGCATAGCAAGCTTGAATATCTTTTGGGTTGGAAGACGTTGAGAGCACAACGACTGGTAGGACACCGCGATTTTTGTCTTCGCGCAATTTGTTCAGCACTTCCCGGCCATCCATACCAGGCATGTTCAGATCTAAAAACAGGACGAGGGGATTTATCGCGCCGGGTCCGGACAAAAGGTCAACACACTGTTCGCCAGTCACGGAGCGGCGTAAAGGGCGAGGGCAACCCAGTTCTTTCGCTACTTCCGTAAAGACTTCGTAGTCTTGATCATTGTCTTCTGCAACCAGAATGGGTGCCAAGTCAGGTGATGTCATCGGTTCTAAGAGGTCTTGTGTAGAGTAAAGTAAAAAGTAGCCCCAAGCCCAGGTTCGGATTCTACGCGAATATCACCATGGTGTCGCTCGATTATTTTTCGCACAATGGTCAAGCCCGCTCCGGTCCCGCCGCCGTATTGGCCCGGGCCGTGGAGCCGCTTAAACATCTGAAATATTTTCTCATGATATTGTGGTGCCAAACCAATTCCATTGTCTCGCACGTAGTACTCCAATCCGCGAGCGGTGCTGGAGTGATTCTCGGTGTAGCCCACTTCGACTCGGGGATGAATGTTTTCATTGTATTTGATTCCATTGGCGATGAGATTTGAAAACACCTCTCGAATACGAATGGCATCGCAAGGGGCTTTTGGCAACGGACGTGGTATGTAAACGTTCCCGCCTTCCTCGACGGTTTTCTGGCTGATCATATCGAGTGCTTCGAGCAAGATCACGTTAAGGTCGGTCAATTGGTTGCTTAGTTCGACCCGTCCGACTCGCGAGAAACGCAATAACGAGTCTAGTAAGTCATCCATCTTTTTGGTTAGCCGCATAATGCCATCGAGTTTTTCATTGACAGCTGAGGTTTGCTCGACGTCAGTCCGCTCGCTAAGTTGGTAAGCATAGCGATGGATCCCACGTAGTGGCTCCTTTAAATCATGTGAGGCGACATAGGCAAAGGCATCAAGTTCGATGTTGCTTTGTTCCAGTTCTCTATTGATGCGATCAAGTTCCTCGGACCGCTGAATGATATAAGTGATTAAGGAATTTCGTAGTTCTTTCGCGATCTCGATTTGATGAGCGCGCCACGGGATCGCATGCCCATAGACGGTGCTTTTCCATTTTTGAAACGACTTTCGAGGCGAAAGGGATTCCTTTCCGTCACCTGACACCTGGATTGCTTTTTGCGGATCGCCAGCCCAGTTGACTTCTTGCACAACCTCGGGCCGAAGAAACAGTACTACGTCTCCTCGCACGCGAGACAGCGTAATTGAAATCAGACCGCTGCATTGATCAGTGTATTCTCGCGCCGGAGAGAAGATGGCTGATAAATTGGACGTGGCAACGACGTCTGGGTTTTCTTGCCGCTGCAACCAAGCCAGCAAGCAATCTAGTTGTTCGTCAGAGGGTGTCTGGCCAATTTTTACACGTTGGCCGTCAAATTGGATGACGGCGCCGCGAGCGTCTGTCATCTTTAACAAGCTATCTGGATTCGCAGCCATTCCCAGGACTGAATTGCCTGCCGCAACCGTTTGTAGCAGTTCACTGTGGAGTGTCTTCAGGCGCGCTTCATCTTGCGCAGCTTCTCCAAACTCCTTGGTGCTCAGTTGCAGCGACATTACAGAGCCCAGTAGCTCGCAGCCCGCTCGGACGCCGTATGGTACAAATTTCGGTGAGCGATGATGACAAGCGATCAATCCCCAGAGGTTTCTCTCCTGTACTAGGGAGATCGACATCGATGCCGCAACGCCCATGTTACGGAGGTATTCCAAATGGATCGGCGAGACACTTCGCAGCGCAGCATAGCTCATGTCGAGCGGTTGGTTTGTTTGCGGGTTGATGCAGGGAACCATGGTTGCCGGTCTGTATCTCGCGTTGGGGATCAATCGCAACCAGTTCTCTGTGTATAGACGTCTCGCTTGCTGGGGAATGTCGGATGCTGGATAGTGTAGTCCCAGAAAAGATTCTTGACCTTCGACCATCGATTCGGCGATTACTTGACCGCTACCATCGCTGGAAAACCGATAAATCATCACTCGGTCAAAACCGGTAAATTGGCGAACCTGAGTTGCCAAAATGTCGCAAACGCTTTCCAGTTTTGTCGCTGCGTGCATTTGCGAAACTGCGGTGCGTACCAGGCGAAAATGCGCATCAGCGGGAGAGAGTGGATTGGAGGGCAGTGGGGTGGGGATAGACGGGTTTTCTAATTCTAGGAGTGTTAGACCTCGGCTCCTGCTAACCAGGCCGTCAAAGAACACCTCCTGTCCACGAACCATGATTGGCAATCGCAATGGGCTGTCATAGTGGACATCTTTGGTCAAGAGTTCACTGGAAAATAGCTCGCGAACGTGGGGTGCCACCAGCTCGACCACTGGTTGGCCGAGCAATTCCAGAGGATCGCGAGCCAGAAGCTGGAGAACATTCTCGCTGACCTGCAGGATGCTCAGGTCTTTGGAGATCACAAGTAGAACGCCGTGGGGCTGAATTCCCCCCGGGATGTGAATCGGCTCGTCGTCACAGTTGGTCAACTCGATGTCAGGAATTGTATCACTCACGTGTTGCTCCTGGACGAAAACCATGCTTCAAAACACTTAAAAGTATCCTCGGCCGATGTGATCAGTTGGGCCGCGACTGCTGAATTCGAGCCTGCGTATTTATTGATGATTTCGCCAAATTTCTGCCACATCAGCCCTGTATCGCCACCGTAGCCGTAAAAAAATTGACAACCCGCGTCCGCGTCAAGATTGAGTTGGGCGGCAGCATGCTTGAATATAAACATACCACCCAAGGTGGCGCCCTCTAATACATAAAGACAGCCCAACCCCTGGCTAATATTTCTAATCTCGGGTAGCCGAGGGGGGTGAGTAAACGGGGGCGCATCCCAGGAAAGGTCGAGATTTGATTCGCTTTGTCGCTGAGTGACTGGCATCGGAGTTGCCCCCAGATGCGTAAGTGACTCGATTGCCGCGATCAGTTTGGGCATTTTCCTGCGCTGCTCGAATTCTAGCCCCAGCGAGTCCCAGGGCAACGTCCGCAAGTGTCGTTCCAATGGCGCGTAAAAATAGGCAAATTGGTAATGCAGCGAGATAAATGCGTCAATGGATGTGGTCGCCGCGTGTAGATCGACGCATTGTTCAACGCGAGCATGCAGTGACGCGGTCGCTTGCTTCAGCCGTTGCATCATCGTAAGGTCATGCCGGAGCGAATCAGGATGAGCAGTGGGCATAGGTGGATCGCCTGAGGGAGTGCGGCATTCGCGATGTGGATTCGTAATACATTAGTCGATAGAGAAGATAATACAGGTCTCCTCAAGATAGACGATTGTCTGCGCGTTCCGTATAGTCAAGTTGCGGGAATGCTAGCGGACTAAGGCGGGCGAGCAATGGTTGTTTGGCTTCCCCCCGCACATCCCGGCCATCGATTTTATTGTAACGGGATATGAACTCGCTTACTTTTGGCCGTCCCCGACCCCGCCGCAGCCCGAGCTGGCGTGCCCGCTTGGTGAGGCAATCCAACGCCTGAGTAGAGCTTATGGATAAATTTTCAAAAGCGCAATCGTCTGAATCTTCTGTTCGATTTCCACATTCGATCATAGGAATCGGTGTCTGCCAGGTTGAGTTGGAGTTCTTTTTGCGCACTATTTCCCAAATGCAGCCCGGGCTTCCGGTCGCACTGGTAGTGATTGAGCATGATGTGCACGACACGCTGGCGGGTTTTCGGGAACTGTTGGCGGAATCGACGGCCCTCACGGTAAAGACACTTCACGAAGGCGAAGAGGTCCTGTCGGACTGCATTTATCTTGCTCCACACAACAGGAATGTGAGCATTTCGGCTGGTAAGTTTCGTGTTAGTCCGATCGAAAACGAGCTCGAACGTGGGCCAGATGCCAATGCTACCCACCCCATTGATGTATTTCTCTGTTCTTTGGCTTGCGAGCGTGCGGTGCGCGTAGCCGGCCTGATTCTTTGTGGATCAGCTGCTGTGGGTTCAACTGGGATTCGCGCGATTAGGAACGTTGGTGGGCTGACGATCGTGCAGACAAGCGATTCGCCTCATTGGGAAAGTATGGAATGGGGAGTGAATGGTGAACTGACTGCACATCGGTTGTTGGACCCGGCTGAAGTTGCCGGCGCGTTAACCGCGTACGTCGCCGAAGCACATACACACAAGTCACAGGAGTTGCCTGATCAAATGGCGGGCTTGAACTGGGGCGTGACGGACTATCAACAAGCCCTAAGTGCCATCCAGAAGGGCAAACAACGTCTGGAGCAACTAGTCGATGCAGCTCAGGTGGGCATTCTTTTCCTGGAGTCCGACGGCACCGTGGTACGTCTCAACGACGCGATGCTAAATCTTCTGAAGCTTCCTCGGCAACAGTATGAAGCCATGGGCTTGAACTGGCGGCAAATCGCTCCCACCCGTGGCACTGAGAATTTGAAGGTGCTAGTTCGACAGGCGAGCCTCATGGTACCTCAAGCAACGCTGCACTGCTTCGACGGGTCACAGTTAAGTGTCATGCTTAATGGTCAGCGGTTGTTAGAAGATGACGACGAGTATGTCATTTTTGTTACCAATTTAACTTCACAGTTAAAGCAGCAACAACAGATTCGAGATAGCGAGGCACGTTATCGGTCATTAACACAAATCACGGCGACCGCGACCTGGTCGACCGATGCCCATGGGCACGTAACGTCCAATCAGCCGCTGTGGCAAAACATCACTGACCAGTCCTTCGCTGAGCAAGGTGGTCTTGGTTGGATTGATGCATTCCATCCAGAAGATCGCTCGTCCCTTGGCAAGAATTGGACATCGGCTGTCGAAGCTGCGAAAACTTTTTTGATGGAAGCCAGGTTATACCATCATCGTCAACGCGGCTATCGCATGGTGGAGGTGCGAGGCGTGGCGATTCAGGCCGCCAGTGGCGAGGTATCCGAGTGGATACTCGCCGCGCGCGATATTCACGACGCGTGGATGAGCCAAAAAGCATTGGTTGAAAGTCAAGAGCGATTGCGGCTTGCTCTTAATGCTGCTGATTTGACGCTTTGGGAGTGGGATGTCGAAACCAATTCCATCACTTGGTCTAATGAACTTACTCCCTACCTCGGTTCCACCAAGAGCGGAAAAGTTAAGTCGCTGGATCAAGTGCTTGCGATGCTGCATCCCGATGATCGAGCTGCGGCGGAGGCGAAATTAAAGGCCAGTCTTCAGCGGTGTTCTCCTTTTCTTGCTGAAATCCGGCTTCAATGTCCCCAAGGCGGGTATCGCTGGATCAGGTGCATGGCGCAAGTATTGGCTGACAGCACCGGAAGCCCGGTGCGCATGGTCGGTGTCGAGTTGGACATAACCAAGCGAAAGGAATTTGAAACGTCCTTAAAACACGCGCGTGACGTCGCTGAGTCAGCTAATCGTTCTCGAGGGGAGTTCTTGGCGAATATGTCCCATGAAATTCGTACCCCCATGACAGCAATTTTAGGCTACGCTGAAATTCTGCATGACCATTTACAAGATCCTGATAACCTGCAGTGCGTCGAAACGATCCGTCGTAACGGCCGATTTCTGCTTGAAATTATCGATGATATTCTAGATCTTTCCCGAGTCGATGCGAACAAGTTTGAGGTTGATCGTCAACTTGTAAAACCAGATTGCTTAGTCGCTGACGTTCAGTCTCTAATGCGAGTGCGGGCCGAAGAAAAAGGGCTTGAGTTAAAAGTCGAACATCATGGCCAGTTACCAGCAGTGATTCAAACCGATGGGAAACGCCTCCGGCAAATTTTGCTAAACCTGGTCGGCAATGCCATTAAATTTACGGACGAAGGGTCCGTTACTCTGGCGACTCGTTGCTTAGAACATAATAACAAAATCGAATTTCGTGTCATCGATACCGGCATTGGAATCGATGAATCTGACCTCGAAAAGCTGTTTGAACCTTTTACGCAGGCTGACTCATCTTCCACACGATCGATTGGGGGCACCGGATTAGGATTAACGATCTCTCGCCGCTTGGCTCGCATGCTCGGCGGTGATATTGATATTCATACGCAGCTTGGTAAGGGCAGTGTCTTTATCGCGACAGTAGATATGGGGGCGCTTGCGGGAATTGACATGGTAACCCCAGATCCCTTTTTGAATCGTCCCCGCGAGGCGGTCGACCAAATCCCACCGATTCGGCTTAGTGGAAGGGTTTTGATTGTGGACGATCGCCGCGATATCCGGTTACTTGCGCAG
>CAZHTX010000135.1:4328-12579 GCA_964535475.1 uncultured Pirellulaceae bacterium | reverse complement strand
GACGTATTGTTTCGGTGCGTCCACGCTCACTGTCGCCATTACGAACCGATGTTCGCAAGCGATTGGCGACTTGGTTCAGCAATTCATCACCCGCCGCGTGACCGAGCGTATCATTGATCGTTTTGAAATTGTCCAAATCCATGAACAGCACCGCGTCGATCGAATGTTCACCCCGTTCATAACGGCGAAGAATCTCATCGAGACGCTGTAACAGGACGACGCGGTTGGGAAGCTTCGTCAGCGCATCCTGCTCGGCATCACGTCGCAGTTTGGCTTCGGTCTCCAGTCGCCGATCCAGTTCACTCTGTAAACGCCAAATGTGCTCGCGAACCTCCATTGTGGTTCGCCAGCGAGCTGACTGGGCTAAAGCCATCTGCACCACTTCGACGCGGTGCAGCGGTTTTCGCAATAATAATAATTGATCCGCGTGAGGCATCGAAAGCGCCAACTCGGGCCACTCCGCTTGGGCTTCGGCGAGGCAGATCACGATTTGAATGTTGGGATCGATCCGCCACAATTCTCGGGCGATCTTTAAAGCGTCATGATCATCCGCCGGCGAGTGGCCAATGAAGGCGAGACCAAAACGTTGTTCGGACGCCGCAGCCGCTTCAATTAGTTCGGTGGCCTGGCGTCCATCGTAGGCATGGTTCAGCACGAATGGTTGGTGCCTGCGACCGGCCCCTGGGAGCAGATAGTTGGCGAATTCATCAAAGTGGGTCGAGAAAGCGATCGAGGCATCGACAGCAATCGCCGCTTGCACCGCATGGGCCGCAAAAATGCGATGAAAGGTCTGATGTATGGCGGGCTGTGGGTCGATGATCGCAGCACGTGAGGTGGGCCAATTACCGCTCATCGGCAGCCCCCGATGAGATCGCCTGATGCCGCGTCAATCAAGTTGTCAAGACTGTTCAAACGCATCAGGAATGACTCGCCGAGAAATGCCAAGCTGGGAGGTTATCATCGACGCCCCCACCCCTGTGAGTGCGTTTACCTGGAAACCCTAGCTTGACAAGTTGGCGCAGGCCGCACTTTCCTGCAGCCGGGCCAAATCATGTCAGCGAAAAGCAAGCGGACGGTATCGGTAAAGCCGATTAGGTGAGATATTGGGTCGATTTACTGCCAATTCAAGCTCTGACAGTTCAAGCCCGAAAGGCATCGGGATCCGCGTCGCTGGGCATTCGCCAGTCCCCCCGCGGGCTCAGACTGACGGTACCAACCTTGGGGCTGTCGGGGACACAGCTCCGTTTAAACTGATTATGAAAGAAACGTCGGAAAAACGTATCTAACGTGTCGGCAATCTGTTGGCGACCATAAGGTTGTGAGAAATTGGCTTGACTGGCGAGGAATAGTATTTTCTCGCGGTCACAACCGTAGCGGATAAAATGATAAAGAAAAAAGTCGTGCAGTTCGTAAGGTCCCAGCACCGCTTCGGTATCTTGCTGACTTTCACCATCCCGGCCCAGGGGAAGCAGCTCCGGCGTGATGGGGGCCGCGGCGATTGATTGCAGGATGGAGAACAATGGTCCCTCCGCCAGCTGGTCTGCCGCGTGGCGAACGAGAAAGCGGACCAACGTCTTGGGGATGGAAGCATTCACGTTATACATCGACATGTGGTCGCCGTTATAAGTGCTCCAACCCAACGCTTGTTCGGAAAGATCCCCGGTTCCCAGCACAAAACCTTGATTCATTAACACCATCGTGCGAACTCTGGCTTGCACGTTTTCAAACGTCAGGTCGCCGCGGTCGGTTGCCACGTTTGCTAAAGCGGCCTGGAATTGGTCGACCGTCAGTTCGCTGCTGTCGATGCCAAACGGGCGGTGCTGAAGGGCTCGGAAGGTGTCCAAGCAGAGCGTGCGAATGTCGACGAGCCGCTGATCGACGCACAGTGAATTCATCAAAGCTTCAGCGCGTCGGCGAGTCGTCTCCGAAGTCCCAAAGCCGGGCATGGTCAGCCCGCTGATGCGTTGCCGTTCCCAGCCTAGCGCATCGCAGGCTTGGCAGGCGACCAGCAGCGCCAGCGTGCTGTCCAGACCTCCGGAAACGCCGATCGCCAACGAGAGGGAATCGGGTAGGCGAGTCAAACGCTTGGTCAAGGCGGCAACTTGAATGGCCAGAATCTCCTCGCAGCGATGCCGCAGATCGGTCGCCGCAGCGGGCACGAAGGGTTGTGCCGAAATCGTCCGCCGCAGTTGCCAAGTGTTGGCCCGATCCGAAGAATTTCCCGCCGCGGATAGCTGCCGCTCCGAGGCCGGAGCGGCTTTACCCGTAACGAACGCAGGCACGATCGCAGGCGCGACTTCAGGCGCGATGATGGGTGCGGTGGCGGCGACGTGGCGAAAATTGCCTAGCAGGTGACCGCGTGGATCGAGAAAGGTGTTTTGCAGGCGACGTTCGTGTGCCAACAACTCGAGATCGACGTCAGCAGCGAGGTGCAGGTGTGAATTGTTGGTTTGCTGGTCGGGAGGTTGCTGCTGGTCGGGAAGTTGTGGCGAGTTGGTTTTGTCCAGTGCTCGCCCGCTAGAGAGCAAGCGGCCATTCTCGGCGATCAAGCAATGGCCACTGAAGACCAGGTCGGTGGTCGACTCCGAGGGGCCCGCGCTGGCGTAGGCGTAAGCGGCCAGGCAGCGACCGGCTTGCGATGTGACCAGTTCGGTTCGCCACTCGGGTTTGCCAATCAACTCGTTGCTGGCTGAGAGATTCAACAGCACTTGGGCGCCGGCTAAGGCTTGACGGCTGGAGGGCGGGATGGGGGTCCACAAGTCCTCGCAGATTTCGATCCCCACCAGCGCCGGTCCGTAGGCGACTAGGAGATCGATGCCGAAGGGTACGATTTGATCGCCCAGTAGAATCGTTTGCGGTTCTTGACCCGTTGCCGGGCGGAACCAGCGAGTTTCATAGAACTCGCGGTAGCTGGGCAAGTGTTGTTTGGGGACGACCGCCAGCAGGCGGCCCTGCTGGATCACGACAGCCGTGTTGTACAGCGCGGAGCCCACTTGTAGCGGACAGCCGACGACGATTAAGCCGGCGATCTGTCGGCTGGCCTGGGCCAGCTGCAACACGGCTTCGGTAGCTTCGCTAAGCAACGCTTGTTGGGTAAATAAATCGCCACAGGAATAACCGGTGATGGCCAACTCGGGGAACAACAAGATATCCGCATCGGCTGCCTGCGAGAGGGCAGATTGGATGGCCCGCATGTTGGCCTGCGGATTGGCGACGGAGACGCGGGGGCTGAAACAAGCGATCCGGAGGAAACCATGTGGGCCCATCGTCGCGGGTCATCCGAAAGGGAGCAAAGAAATAATCAGCTGCGTGGAGCTTATTGGTTATACACGTCGCAGATGTAGGATGACGTGATGGAAGCGGATTTCCAAGCCGAGTGGAATGATCGGGCAACGTACCGCTTGACGCACTGGCAATCGATAACCACCCACGTGACAACCAACGTTGCTGCTGAGTGCCGTGATGTCAACTTGGTCGAGAGCCACGCGGCGCAAGAGTAACTGCTGGCGGGAAATGTTGTTCTGCTGACGATCGGCGATCAGCAGACGATGGTGGGGAGGGTGGTTTAGCGGCAACAGTGCCGGAGGCAGCGGTTCCCCCGTGCGCCGCCTACCCAGCTCACAGGGTGATGTGAGATGGCAGCGAAAGTAATGCCGTCCGGCAACCGTCACGCTGGCCGTTAACGGAAAGGCCTGGTCGAGCTGTTCCAGGTAAACTCGCATTCGCTCCTCGGTCGCCCGAGCCGAGGCGTCAGGAAATTGCTCCGCGACTAAATCTTCAATCGTCGGTTGGTCGCCCCAATAACATCGCACCACGAATTCATGCCTGCCTAATTGCTCAACCTCTCTGAGGCCAAAGCCGAACTCTTGCAAATTTGTTTGATACCAGCGGAGAGCCAGCGGTAGTTCGCCGGGCGCTTTGCGCCAACGAAACTCTAGATCGGTCATCGCCAATTGGAGTACCGCGGGTGCGGAGAGCAACTCGCTTTTTGCTCCCTGACAACAAAACTCGAGCAGATTGGGAGGGCTAGCCCCGGTCACCCATTCGTGCTCAAAACGATCAAGTAACTCGCCATCGGCCGGCGGCGGATTCGCAGCGAGTCGAGACTCGCGGGGATCATCAGCGGGATCGTCGGAGGGATCATCGGATAGGGTGTCAACAGACAGATCGGGCGGCCGGCTCACAACGCATCTTCCGACATTAAAGATTGAGCGACGCGGCGAATCGTATCCGAGCGGCGTTGCACCCAACTGCGACTGTGTCCCAGGTGTTCAGAGATCTCCAAATCACTGTAGCCTTCCAGTCGCAACAAGAGAACCGCTTTGGCATCAGCGTCAGAGAGGTGTGCTAGCAGACGATTTAACGATTCATCAGCGATCGCTTGCGCCAACGGAGAAGGGCCACCAGCGACCAGCGGCACCGGCCCATCACCCTGCGAACTGTCGTCGCCAATTTGATCGACCGCAAGGATCGGTTTGCGAGGGCTGCGAGTTGGGCCGTACATCCGACGGCGGTACTTGGTCACCTTGCGGTCAACGATTTTTGCCAACAATCGCCACATCGCCAGTTGGTCGGTAACGTCTCCGTACGCCCCGCCGCGGACACGGTGGATGAGGCTGTCGAGCGCACTGTTGGCGGCCACTTCGCCATCGATGACCCGCCCTTCACCGTCTCGCAAATTAGCCTGAGCGTGCACTACAGAACGGGCAAAATATTGTTTGTAGAGTTCGTCGATGGCATCCATGGAGCCTTCACGGACTCGCCGCAGGCAAGCGGTAAACTGTTCCAGTTCCTGTTCGCTGCCATCCACGTGCTTGCTGTCGTGTGTGTGCTTGCTGGAATCCATCTGCCCCCCTGATTCAGCCGCTGGCGGTGGGCGTTAGGCGTGTTGTGTTTGATAAACCTGGACGACGGTCTCCACCACATCGATCAGCTGATCCAAACGGAACGGTTTGTACAAAATCGCTTTGGGATGTAGGCCCGCTTGACGCGCTTTAACGATCGAATGGCCTGGATCATAACCGAAGCCGGTCATCAAGATCATTGGCACGGGACTCATGAATTTCTGCAAACGACACATTAATTGGTACCCGCTGAAATCGGGCAAGCGAATGTCGCTGATGATCACGTCATAACGAAATTCGTCGCTACCACGGACCATCATCACCGCTTCGTTGCCGATGTGAGCGGTCTCTACGATGCAGCCGTAACGTTCCAGTAATTGATGGGCATCGTTCCGCACTTGCTCATCAGAGTCGACCACCAAGATGCGACGTTTTTCCAAGATCGCTCGCTGCGGTCCTTTGACGCCGGCGGGCACCGCGTCCAAGGGGGTCATGGTTCGCCCTACTTGCTGGATCATCTGCTTGATGTCCCTCGCATTCTGCAGGATCCTACGCAGGCGGTCGACCATTTCACCCTCGTGACCGATATATCCTTCCATGACGTTGACCGCATCATTGAGGATCTCGTCAACAGGCATTGCCACCGCGCTATGGATCGCCTCGCAGCTCTGTTGAGCCGTGTTGGCTTTTTGAGCAACTAGCAGCTCGAGTGTGTTCAGGGCATGGGCCACATCTCGGGCAAAAATTTCCAAAAACTGAATGTCACTGGTTGAAAAAGCACCCACATCGGGGCTCTCCACGTTAATCGTCCCCAAAACTTGGTCGTGTAACATCAAAGGCACGGTTAGCGAACTGTTGGCTCCGGCGATGCCAGGAATGTAGAGCGGATCGTTGCTAACATCTTCGCAAAGATAACTGTTGCCGGTGGCGGCCACGAATCCGGTAACGCCATTACCGTTGGGTTGAGCAAATAGTTGACGGTCGGCAGCTTCTTGGTCAATGCCGACGCTTAGCAGGGGCATTAAATATCCTGTCGCCTGTTCGAGCAGACGAATTTCAATCACGTCAAAATTCAACAAGTCGCTCAGGTAATGCCGGATGTTTTCTTTCAGCAGGTCAATCCGCTGATCAACATCCATCAAGAAAATTTCATCGGGACGCAAGTCCGCCAATTGGCGACCGGCCAAATGAATTGCAGCCAGTTTCTGCTGCTGCAAAATCTCTTCGGTAATGTCGCTAACCGTGACAACTAAATGATGCCCGCGAGGTTGCCTCGCCAAACCACTCTCAGCGGGCGAACGGTCATCGTCCGCGAGCGAATTGGGGACGGGACAAGAATTGGGGACGGGACAACTCGTACGCAGCGGCGCCGCATGTACCTGGAAAAAGCGATTGTCGGCAGTCCTCAGCGTCATGCCGCTGGGCATCCCAGTGGCCATTGCCGTGTGAAACGGACAAAAGTCAGCGCCCATGATCTCGGGATTCGCCAAACCCTCGTAAAACTCGAGTCCCACCAAGGAATCTTGCCCGGCCCAAGTCTCCAGCCGACGATTGGCCCACATGATAAAACGCTGATCATCAACCAAAGCGACGCCGTCGGGCATGTCCCGCAACATGTCATCGCCCTGCTTGGTCAGCAGCAAATCACGCCCAGCCTCGAATCCATCGGCCGCGATCCGAATCTCCGAGAAAGATTCATGAGCTAGCAAGTCGAGCGCTGCGGCCGCGTTCTGCACAATTACGATCTCAGCCGGGTTCGCATCCCCGCTGGAATCGAACTGCTGCTGATCGCCAATTTGCAATATGCGTGGTATCGGTTTCACGCGTTTTCCTCCCGCCGACGGTTGCAATCGGCAGTTTGCCTGAGTCCAGTATAGAAAACCTCGGCAAGCTGCGAACATGTTCTCCTGGGTTTCACCCTTGGGGGGTGATGGCTGATGAACGAGATCAAGCATCTAAAGGGATTTGTCGCCGCTTTGATGGCAAACACTGGCGGTTTAATTCCCCCCAGTGCCATTCGCTATGCTCAGAAAAACTTTTGTATTTTTCGCAAAGTTGTTGGTGTCTCTCCCCGCTGTACGCAGCAGGTCGGTTCAGCGTCCAAGCCGATCTGCCTGCTGCTCTGCCTGCGAACCACCTGTGGTGGAAAAAAGTTTCGCATCTTTTTCTATCTCAGCAGCGGGTTTTCCTTAGTGCAAATGGGTGGCGGGGGGTGGTTTGGTAGCTCTATTTCGAGCGAAAATGATAGGATGCCCCATCCCGGCCGTTCATTTTCCCTGATTCCCCTACTTTAACTGACCGTTAACCGTTGACAGTCGTGTAACAGGGCCTACATTTAGGGACTAGCCATCAGTTTGGACTGTGGGCTTATCGATCACTCGCTGGTCCCACATTGATAATCACTTCCTTGTTTTTTCTTCAGCTGTCTCACCATGGTGAGCCTTGTGGAGGGGTAAATTTGATGAGAGTTAAAGTACTTAGTTTCGCCATGGGGGTTGCCGCTGTTGCACTTTCAGCAACACAAGCCCTTGCTGGTTGCGGAGATTGCGGCGGTTGTGCGACCGCCAGTCCCTGCGCCCAGCCTACCGTCTCCAGTGGCTGCGGTGGGACCGCTGTCAGTGGCGGCGCAATGGTTGTTGGTGGAGGTATGCCCGCCGATTGCGGCCCCACCTACACCACTAAAACCGTGTATGTGCCTCAGTATGTAACTGAGAAGCGTATCGTGACCAGCACCGAATATCGCAACGAACAGCGTGTTCGCAAGGTCACCGTGAGCCGTCAAGTTCCGCGCCAAGAAGAGCGTGAGCAAACGGTTACGACCATGGTTCCTCAAGAGCAAGTTCGCGTTGAGAACTATCAGGTCGCCGTCCAAGTTCCTTACACCGAGGACGTAACCTACACAGTGCAAAAGCCTGTGGTTAAGCAAGTTGAGCAAACATACCAAGTGTGTGTGCCCGTGACTCAGCAAGTCGAGCAAACGGTTATGGTTGCAGAACCGTACACCGAGCAAATGGTGCAAAACTACACCGTGATGGTTCCGTACACCGAGCAAGTCAAGCAGGTGTACACCGTTTGCGTGCCACAGGTCGAGCAAGTCGAGCAAACTTATCAAGTTTGTGTCCCTTACACCGAACCCGTTGTGCAAAAGTACACAGTTCAAGTTCCTTACACGGAGCAGGTTGAACAAACTTACACCGTGCAAGTGCCTAGCCAAGAAGTTCGCCAAGGGATGCGCACCGTTTGCAAGCAAGTTCCCGTAACCACCATGCGTACCCAGTGCGTTGATCAAGGTTACTGGACCACCGAAATGGTCCAGGTTGGCTGCGGTCAAGCAGCTGGCTGTGGCACCTCGGCTGGTTGTGGCAGCAGCGCTGGTTGCGGCAGCAGCGCTGGCTGTGGCAGCACCT
>CAZHTX010000135.1:0-4228 GCA_964535475.1 uncultured Pirellulaceae bacterium | reverse complement strand
GCTGGTTGTGGCAGCAGCGCTGGTTGCGGCAGCAGCGCTGGCTGTGGCAGCACCTCGGGCTGTGGTGATATGGTCGGTTACGCTGGCGGTTGCGGTACCACGCAAACCGTTTGCCGTCGCCGCTACGTCAGCAACCCCGTGACTGTGCAAACTCCTGTGACCACCTACCAAACTCAAATGGTCCAAGAGCCTTATGAATACACCGTCACCACTTGCTCGACCGAAGTTCGCAAGCAAATGGTCAACGTGACTCGTTATCGTACCGAACAACAAGAACGTACGATCAACGTTACCAAGACCCGCATGGAAGTGCAAAAGCGAATGGTTCCTGTGACCCGCATGGTTACTCAACAACGTGAGCGAGTGATCAACGTGCAACGTTGCCGCCCAGAAGTGAAGCAACGCACTTACACCGTTCAAAAGTGCCGCATGGTGCCAAAAACCCGCTTGGTAAACGTTACCAAGATGGAAATGCAAACCCAGAAACGTTTGGTTAACGTCACTTCTTACGAAACCGAACAAGTTGTCAAGCAAGTTCAAAAGGTGCGTTGCGAAATGCAACCCCGTCAACGTGAAGTCAAGTACGTCACGATGGTTCCTAAGACCGACGTACGCAAGTACATGGTCACCGTTTACGATACCGTGAACGAAGTTGTTGAGCAGCCATACACAGTGTGCACGCCTGTTCAAGTCCAAAAAGAAGTGGAAGTGACCGTTTGCCGTCGCGTTCCTCAAACCGTTACCGTGCCAATGAGCAGCGGTTGCGGCAGCTGTGGTGGAGCTGTTTCCACCGGCGTTACCGTCTCCAGCGGCATGGCTGTTGGCAGCGGTTGCACCAGCTGTAACTGATCACTCCGCTGTATCTAAACTGGTTGATCCCCGGTTTTCGGGGGTGACCATGGCAGATCGGCTGTGACCCTTCAGACCCCAATGCGTGTTCGCACGCGTTGGGGTTTTTTCGTTTCCGCTGAGCGAGCAGCGACGAATCGATACTCTGCATCAATTTCGCTATATTCGACAAAATCGTTTAACTCACCGGCTCGGCGGTGCCGATGAGAGATCCCGTATGGATCCGTTTTCAACCATCATCGCCCCGCTGACGGCCGTCAAAGCCGCTCAGTCAGTCGCTCGCCCGCTCTTGGGAGCGGCTGGTGATTTCGCCCAGACGCTTGCTGGAGTTTGGCAAGCCGATTCACCGGCAGGTGAACCGTCGAGCGACTCCCCAGACGCCGCTGGGTTGTTGGAAAAGATCGGCCAGAGGCTAGCGGAAATTGTCGCCGCTGCGAAATTTCCCACTAGCGGTGCGGTCGAACTCGAACTATCGCCGTTGGGCAATGTCTATCTTGATGACAGTCAATTGGCTGGTCGTCAATTGGAGATGGCTTTGCAAGACGATGCGCAGTTTATGGAGTTGTTTCAGCGTTGGTCGGGGATTACCGATCAGCGGAGCCTGAGCCTCGAGTTGCCCGCGAATCTCCCAGAGACAACTTGACGTTGCGGGCTGCTCCCAGTCATACTGTTGACAGAGCCGGAGGGTATCCGAATTGGTGAGGAGGCTGATTCGAAATCAGTTGCCCCGCAAGGGGTTGCGGGTTCGAGTCCCGTGCCCTCCGCTTTCGTGACTGATGCAAGTCAGTCACGACAAAATAAAGAAAGCCGCCAGCGGAAGTCATTCCGCTGGCGGCTTTTGTCGTTCTTTTGCTGGTGTCCCGGCTTCAGCCGGCTTGGTCCTGAACGCAATCGCTGCAGTATCTGAATCCTCTCAATCAGCTTGCCCAGATGCTTGTCGAGCAAGCTTCGCTTTCGCCGCTTCCGCTCGCTTCCTTTTGAAACGCGGTTCGATGATGTGGGAAGCTAGCCCCAGCATGCCAAAGACGCGAATTGCATAATAGTTGAGGTCGATTTCCCACCAACGATGTTGGACCGAAGCGCTCGACGGGTCGGCGTGGTGGTTGTTGTGCCAGCCCTCGCCGGCGGTCAACAAAGTGACAAACCAGTTATTGCGGCTGTCATCGTTGGTTTCATAGTTGCGGTAGCCAAAAATATGGCTCAATGAATTGACCGCCCAGGTGATATGCCAAACCCAAACGGTGCGGACCACCACGCCCCACACAAACACGCTGGCAGCCAATTGATAGGCTTGTGAAGTGTTGCCATACATTCCCACGCAAACAGCCGTGGTGATCAGCCCGTAGACCAGGGCATGCACCAAATAGAAAATACCGGCCGGGCTGGGCAGTTTTTCAATCCAGCGATAGTACGGATCGCCGAGGATATCTCGAGCGTACTTTTCATACATGCTGAACGTGGCCATGCGAGTGCGGTTCTCATGGACCAACCAACGCACGTGGGCCCACAAAAAACTGACGCGTGGGGAATGCGGATCTTTGTGATGATCCGAATGCGAATGGTGCATGCGATGCCAAGCAACCCAGTGGGCCGGCGTCTCTTGCGCCGAACACATTGCCAACGTCACCAGCGATCGTTCAAACCACTTGGGGCAGCGAAAGCTGCGGTGCGTCAACAGTCGGTGGTAACCGATCGGGATCGCCATTTGGCCAAAGATTACCACCCCAGCCACGAATGCGATCACACCTGGCCAAGAAAAAAAGTAGGGCAGCAGAGCCAGCAGCGCCAGCACATGCAGGGCTGCGAAGAAAATCGTGTAGTCCCAGCGGATGCGGCTGGTATCGGGCTTGCCGGCGGGCTCCTCATCGAGGGCCGGTCCGTCTTCAAATTGCTCGACCGGCTGAGAGCTGGTCGCAGTCGATTGCTCGATTGGGGGCGTCAGCACGTCCACCGAGTTCGCGTCAGGAGAGTCCGAAACAGTCTGCAGGTCATTTGCCATAGAAAAAAAGCTTCGCGAAAGAGTGCCTTTTGGGTGGCCCTCGTTACCCACAACAAGAGGAGCCAGTTCATAGCTTAGCTGCTCCGTTGCCGTTTGTCGCGAGTGTGACTCACAAAAGTAGCCAACTCGACCTTGGAAGCACGCGAAAATCATCGCACTTTAACAACCGGGCGCTCTGTAGCGAGCGCCGCCAGACCGTCATTCGCGTTCTTTCTAAACAAACGGCAGTTCGTCGCCGAACCGATTGCGAAATTGGAGGAAATCAACAAAGCCGACGTTATCGTCCTGGTTGTAATCAAAGGCCGGTTCGAAATCGGGATCTTCAGCACCCTCGCCAAAGCTTCCACGGAAGCTCAAAAAGTCGCCAGACCCGACCTCGCGATCGCCGTTGATGTCCCCAAACAACCGATAGAAATTATCAGCTTCTTCGTCGCCAAAGAGGTAATCGCCGCCGTCGCCATCTCCGGCCAGGCTGCCGCCCGTGGCGCTGAAAATTTGATCGGCGTTGATTCGCAATTGGTAATTTCCGTCCGCCAATGACCCAAAGTCGACCAGGGGGCCGGTAAAGCTGAGCGTGGCGACGGTCTTTCCATCCACTAAATCATCATTGACCACCACCCCAACGACCGCTTGATCATCGCGGCGGATGACTTCGAAGGCGTTGGCTCCGAAGGCGACGGGCTGGTCGAATTGCACGGTCAGATTTTGCAGCATGCTGCGGTCGCCATCGTTATCGGGCAAGTCGATCGATTCCACGGTGACCGGTGCAGCAGCCTCGCCATGCACTCGTACTGACTTATACGCGTGCGTCGAAATCTCATCAAAGATATCAACCACGTAGGTACGAATAAAACGCGGCCCTGTCTCGGTGCTGGTGGTTGAGAAGTTGACCGCGCGGAGCAGCGCGGTCACGGCTGGAATCGTCACCGCGCTGTTGAATTCGATGATGAGATCGTCGGGGGCCGCCCCGCCGCTGGTGATCGTCCCAATCGCGGTGCCGGCGAAACTGATCGTGTTGCCGTCAATCGCGATTTGTCCTTCGCCGTTGCCTTGGTCTTCAATCGTCAATGAGTCACCATCGCGTCTGCCTCCCTCCCAAATAAATCGCAGTTCGCCGGCGGGGCTAAAGAGGCTGTCGAATTCGGCGGTCGCGTCGAGCTGCATTGGTTCGCTGCCGAGGCGATAAGCGACCGCTGGACCAGGCAAAGTGACTTCGGTGAACCCACCGGGATCGCCCGAAAGTGCCTCGATATTAAAGGTGTATTCGGGGAAATTGGGATCGTTGCTGGGAATGCGCACCACGCCGAACGTCTTGCTACCAAATGTGTCAACGCGGTCAATTCGCATCGTGGGGCTAGCGCCCGGATTGATTGTGGAGGG
>CAZHTX010000134.1:0-12586 GCA_964535475.1 uncultured Pirellulaceae bacterium | reverse complement strand
ACCTAGCGCGTCTGCCAATTTCGCCACGGCCGCGTGCGTTTTCCGACTATCGCCGGAAACCCAGAAGGGAGAATCTTAACCTCTCCCCAAAAAACGTCAACGCCCGTTTTAGGCGGCGAATTTTAGCCGACAACATGGACCCGACGCTCGCGACCGGTGCCGATGACGACATGGGACCAATCAACGGCGAGACTCTCCGTTCCCCCAGCAAACTCTCGAATTAATTGCCCCCGCCGCGAGGCGGGTGAACCACTGGGGGGTAACCGCAAAGCAAACTCAATGCCCGCCGGATCGACGAGACAAACCTCGGGAGCCGAATAGCGCAGGCGGGCAAAATATCCATCCTCGGACAATTCGTGATAGCGAATGTCGACCTTTTTGCGAGCCGCCCAACGCTGCGTTCGTTGCCCGAGCAAAGACTCGCCCGAAACGGCTGCTGGTTGCGGTAACGTGGCCGCCGCTTGCTGGTCTTCCAAATGGTCCAGCATCCATTTCTTCGTCAACCAATCAATGTGCCCCAAGGCGGGACGCGGATCGACGGCCGACGAGCGAAACGCGGCGAGCGCTTCGAGTGCCTGTTCCCAACGCTCAAGCACTTGATGCGCCTCATGATTGGCCGGCAACGATTGAACACTGACAAACCGCCGACAAGCTTGGAAATACCGCCGCTGAATATCTAAACCTGACAACTCTCCCTGCGTTGTCTTGACGCGAGCGATTAAATCCCAATCCGAAGTGATCCGGTGTAAGGCTTCAATGGGCTTTAGTATACGAGGTAGCTCCCGGCCCCCACCGGCCTCAATCAAGTCCAAAACCAGTGACGTGGTGCCAACTTTGAGAAACTCGGCGGTGTCGGAAACATTCGAGTCGCTCAAGCCAATTTGTAATCGTTGGCTGCGATGAAACAATTCAGTCACCGACCGTCGACTCAGCAGCGAGCGCCCGCAGAGTTGCTGCAACCAATGGTGAAAAACAAAAATAGGTCTTTCGTTCCAGTACCCACCAAACCCAGTCACAGTGTCGATCGCCATCGCTTTGCTGGAGAGCCGGAAACGATTCTGTCGATCGACATGCCCAGCTCCCGTGATGACCACGCGCGAGATCAGAAATGAGGTCAAATATTTACGCTGGCGACGAAACGCCACGGTTTTAGCAATTCCGTATAGCAGCATAGCCGTCGGCAAATTGACCAATCGCAACCCAATGGCCGTGATCGTCAACAGACGCGTGGGTAACGGATGTGACGAGTAGGTGCTCTCTGAGCCTTCGTTGTCCGTATGTAGAGGCGAAGCGGTCGGCTTGTTGGCAGCAGCAGCAATCCTCGCGGCACGCCGAGTCGGCCACAGCCGACCCACCGCGAAACGCCAGGCAAGCTGACCACACCGCGAGGCCAACAGCAGGCTCATCTCCAAGCTCAGCACGGCAATACAGACAGCCCAGTAGAGCATGGCAAACGGCAAAACCAGTGACAACATTCCCCAATACACCAGCAACATGGGCCCGCTGGCGACGGCTGCGGAGTAATTTTCTTGGCAACCATAAATATGCCCTTGGGCATCACAGCTGTTTTTGAAGATCCGCACATCGCCCGGTATTTCACAACTGGCGGCCGCCTCGGCGATGAGCCGATCTTGAGCCCGTTGGCATTCGACCAAGCGGGAGGGGCTGCGTGTCTCGGCGGTTGCTCCCTCGATCAAACCGCCCGGCTTGTCGAGTTTGAGCGCAGCTGTCTCCAAAGAAAACGCCCCCCCGTTCGCCAAGAACATCGTATCGCTGTCATAACGCCCTCGAGCAGTGGGAATATTGCGACCTATCTGCTGACAGACTGCCTCATAGACACGTTTGCGTGAGGGCGGCTGGGCCTGATCGCGAGGCGAGCGCACCAACGTCGCATACTCGGTCTCAAGACCAATTAATCGCTGGAGCATAATCGCCTGCCGACAATGAAGATAAGAAAGCCAAGACGCTACTCGCCCTGTTGATCCGTGTCAAAACACTCAACAAACTGCTCTGCTGCCGAGTTGGCATCGCTGCTGACTTCGCGAAGTAAGTGGTCCCACAAACGCTCACCGTAATTTATCTCAGGACCGGTTCCAGGATCGATTCGCCGTGTCGTATCGCTCATGCGTTTTGCTTTTCGTTGATTAGTCGGCGACCGAATGGAGATAACTGATGGCGGCCCGCGACGAGGAGTTTGCTTTGTCGTAAGAACGCACCAAATCAATCAGTTGCTCGACCGCGCGACGGGTCGCGTGGACTGTCATTTGCGATGCTTGTTTGACTTGCAGCAGTTGTTCATAGAGGGCAATACAAGTCGGATCTTGACTTGGGTAGCCACGCTGCAGGCTGCGGAGTGCGGCTAACAAGTCACGATCGTTGAGCGGTGATTGCTGCTGGTCATACTTCAGCAAACAAGAGACCAGCGAGTCGACTGCGGCCCCCTGTTTCCCGCCGCTGCCAGCAGGCGTCTGAGTTTGGGGCGTCTGAGTTTGGGGCGTCTGAGTTTGGGGCGTCTGAGTTTGGGGCGACTGGGATTGGCCAGCCGTTTCCGTGTCGACGATTGCCGCGGGCGAGGCAAGTTGGCCCGCCGCCGGCGAGCTTTGTCGGTTGGCGCGCCGTTTGGCCGCCTGCTTGAGTCGCTGTTTCAACGAGTCGTTTTTTGCCATCAGACCAGATTGTCCACGCGACGAAAAAGAGACCGCCGGGGCGATCGAACTGACTCCAGTTTAACGTCTTGGCGAGGCCCGTGCAAAACAACTGGCACGAAGCAACAAAAAAACCGATGCCCGGCAAAATGCTCGGGCATCGGTCCGATGTGATTCCGCAGCGAACCGCCGGTCAGCGAGTCGCTTCGTCACTTAAGAAACTTTGTATTTACCAGGCGTGGCGATCGGGTACTTCATGTTCTCATCGGGCTGCACAGGCGCTTCGACATCGAGCGAAGTGATGGAGTCGAAGTCGGCCAACGCTTCAGTGCTGTTGAGACACTGGTCCCACTCTACCACTTTGCCACTGTAGGTTGCCATCCGGCCCATGATGGAAGTCATGGTGCTCTTCGCGCCATAATCGCCCTCGTTGGGGATGTTGCCCTTGCGCAATTCAGCAAACAGGTCAATGTGTTCCTGTTGCCAACCTTTGCCGTTAACTTCGTCCGCTTCGCTTTGCCAAACGATTTTGTTATTGCGATCGTAGATCTTGGCTCCGGAAATATCACACCAGCCGTTGGTGCCATGGATAAACTCGGATACCGGATTCCAGCAATTCGGTTGATGCCGGCATTGGCTGAGCATGGTGGTGCCGCCATCGTAGGTAAATTCAACAAAGTGGTGATCGTAAATTTGTCCCGAGTCGGGTCCGGTGCGAACTTGACGCCCACCCTGACCTTGAGCTTTCACGGGATAACCTTGCATCACCCAGTTGATAACATCCAAATTATGAATGTGCTGTTCGGTGATGTGGTCACCACACAGCCAATTGAAGTAATACCAGTTGCGCATCTGGTATTCGGTTTCGGTTTGCTCGGGCTTGCGAGCGTTCATCCACACGCCGGAGCCATTCCAATAGGCGCGGGCCATGACGAAATCGCCAATTTGACCATCTTGCAGACGCTGCACGCACTCTTTGTAACGGAACTCATGGTGCCGCTGCAGACCGACTTGGACGGCCAGGCCTTTTTTCTTAGCGACTTCGTTGGCTGCTAATACGCGCCGGACGCCTGGTGCATCGGTGGCAACCGGTTTTTCCATAAAGACGTGCTTGCCAGCATTCACCGCGGCTTCAAAATGAAGTGGGCGAAAACCTGGAGGCGTGGCCAAAATCACCACGTCGCAATCACTGTTCATGACATCTTTGTAGGACTCCAAGCCCACGAAACGTCCCACATTTTCGCTGACCCGCTCGCTGTGCTTGCTCTTAATGCCACGCAGCGAACCTTGCAGGCGATCTTCAAAAGCATCGGCCATGGCAACCAATTCGACTTCGCCGCCGGTTGAACCAAACTTGCTGAGGCATGTGTTCATGGCCTGCATCGCTGCTTGGGTGCCGCGACCGCCACAGCCAACCAATCCCAACTTGATGGTGTCACTACCGTAAGCGTGAGCGGCCCGGGCCACGTTCAACTGGCTAACCACGGTGCCGCCAGCCAACAACATGCTGCTGTTTTTAAGGAAAGATCGACGAGAAGGCCCAGCGTCTTCCGTCGATTGAGTTTGGGGCTTTGCATCGGCCATGGAAAGGTTACTCCAGGAGGAACAAGAGAGGGACTAAGGGAGGAATTTCTGCAAAAAAGGAGCTGGATGGTCATCGTTATTCCCCTTCAGGGTAACGCCAGCCAGCAGCGAGTTCAATCACCAGGCTTGTTTTCTGAGGACAATACGCCCCCTTGCTCGGCCATTTGCAACGGCGACATACGGATAACTTGAGGTTCGTAACTGTGATCCCGCTGGCGAATCACCTCCGCCTCGAGGATCCGATCGGGATTCACCGGTTCGGCGTTTTCTTCTTTCTTCGAGGGGTCGAGCCGAGTCAACAGGCTGAAGGTGGACATGCCTTCGATAATTCGCCCAAAGACGGTGTGCTCGGCATTTGCCATGACCAGCGGTTGAAAGGCAAAAAAGAACTGTTGGCTGGCCGTGTTGGGGATCGTGAGCCTGCTTTCGCCAATCGGGTCAGGCAATTTGGCCATCGCCAGCGATCCCCGAAAGATGTAGCGACGATCGGGAGATTGCGTTTCGTCGGCCAGACAGTACTCACCGCCGACCGCCGACCCACCCGATTCGCCGACCAAGGCAATCCGGCCCGAAATCACTTGGTAGAACGGCAGGTTCTCCAGTAGACCGTCCTCGACCATGCGGATGAAATTGGCGACCGTGTTGGGAGCAGCGTCCTCGAACAGTTCCAGCACAATTTCGCCACGCGTGGTGAGCAAACGGACGCGGGGCAAATCGTCACGCTCGGCATCGGCGGCGCGTTGCTCGGCGGCAGTTGGCCACAACACGCGGCAAGCGTCCAGCGATTCTAATATCCCCTGGTTGATTTCCGCCAAGTTTCCCGCCTGCATGGCTTCCCGCAAGTAAGGCTCCGCTTTGTCATATTGATTCGTGGCGAAAAAGCTGACCCCAGCGATCTCGGCCAACCGATCGTCCTTGGCCTTCACTCGCCGCAGCTGCTCAACCGCTTCGCCCGTTAATTCGTACCAGTCTTTGTTAAAACGATAATGGACCGCCACCAGCAAGAACTGAGCAGCCACGTAGTTTTCCCGCGGGGCATTTTTCAACAACTCGATCGCCGCCGCCATCGCCTCGTCAAACTGCTCACGCCCCTGCATCTCCAACTCACGATACCGCTGGCGATAACCCTCAGCTTCCTGGGGAGGACCGTTGTTAAACCGAATCATTACCTCGCGCATGTCGGCGAGCGTCGTTCGCCAGCCATTTAAAGCGGTCTCAAAAGCAGCCACTCCCGCTTCGTTATCGAAATCAGGATTGCTCTCGGGCAGCAAATTTTCTTCGCCAGAAATTTGCTCTTCGGCAGCGGGTTCCCCATCGGCAGGTTGCCGGGCAGGTTGCTGAGTGCCGCCGGCAACCTGTGCCCAAAGCGGGGTGGCCGCGGCCGATTGCCCGCAAAAAACGGCAAGAAACAGAGCGATTCCGCTCCCGTGATGTCGAATCAAGCAAATCATGCTAAACCTCTGAGTGCCGCAGCGAAGCAATATTCGGGAATCGTCGCCAGCCTTTCGGCTGCCGCTGGAATGGATGGGCGGTGATAGCAATGGGTGGCCGATTTAGCCCTGCCCTTCCGCCGCAGCGACCAAACGGTTCTAACGATACGTAGAAGAGCCCCAGATAGTTTGCACGTTCCTGTCGATCGGTAGTAGGGTAGCGGGATGAGTTCACCACGAAAAAAACAATCTCGCCGTACTTCGCGGAGCACCCCGGCGGAACGGCTCGGAGGTGGCACCGAAATCCGCGCCAGCCGCTATATTGGGACAAAATCGCTGAGAATTATCGGTGGCGACCTGCGCCGCCGCAGCGTGACTTACAATGGCGACCGAGCCACCCGACCGATGAAGGATAGCGTCCGCGAAAACTTGTTCAATATTCTTGGCCCAGGCATCAAGGGCACCGTGGCTTGGGATTTATTCGCCGGCACAGGCATTTTGGCAATCGAGGCGCTGAGTCGCGGTGCGGTCCACGCCATCGCGATCGATTCCTCACGCGGTTGCACGCGATCGATCCGCCAATCGGCCGACGCCCTCTCGGTCTCCCAGCGATTGGAAGTATTGCAAGGAGATACGTTTCGTTTGGCAGCCCTCCGCTTGCCCCACGCCCCCGACCAAAGGCGAGTCGTTTTCTGCTGTCCCCCTTATCGCATGTGGGAGTCGCACCAGGAGCAATTGTTTGAGCTGGTGCAAATGAGCTTTGCGGGAGCCGCGGCGGGGAGCATCATCGTTTGCGAAATGGATCGAAAGTGTGATCCAGCGATTCTCCCGGAAGCTCAGTGGGACATCCGCCAGTACGGCATCGTGACCTTGGCGTTCGCTGAGGTGATTTCCCCTAGCGGTGATGATGCCCCGAGCGATGATAATACTCAGAGTGCCGTCAAATAGCTGATCGCGTTGGCCACCTCGGCTTGGCCACAACCGGTTCGGCCGACCACAAACCAGCCGCGGTACTGGGCGTCTTCGAGCTGACCGAGGATTTGCGGAAAGTCAGCCGTGCCTTGCCCTAAGGGAACTTCGATGCCCCGCCCACGGGCTAAGTCCTGCACCCCGTCTTGCGATTCCACGATGCCGACGTACTGGGTCAACGCGTTCAACGCGGCATGTGGATCAAATTGATTCAGGATGAGTTGTCCGGGATTGTAAGCCACCGGCATATAGACATCGCTGAGGCTACTCAGCAAGGCCGCCAAGTCCTCCCCCGACTCGCTGCCAGTCTCGGCGGCGAGGAAAGTTCCCACGCGGTTGCCAAAATTGGCTAAGTCTTCCAGTGACGATCGGAGTTGCACCCAGCTGGCCGATTCAGTATCAGACGGTACTTGCCCGATTTGATTGACAACATGCCCAGCACCCAGGTCGTAAGCCATTCGCATCACCTTTTTGGTGGCGTCGATCCGGCGATCCAAGTCAGCCATTACTTCGTAACCGCGGCGAGTCGGAAACCGCAGTGAACTGACCCGTAAATTCAGATCATCCAGCATTTTCCGAATCTGACGCTTGGCTGTATCAGTCAAATCGGTCGGCTGGAGCTCATTTCGGGCATCGATTTCGATGCCTTGGGCGCCCGCTTGCGATGCCGCAAGCAATGCTTTCTTAAACGGTAAGTTGAATGCCGAGAGTCGAACAGAAATGCGGAGGTCAGGCACGGTGCGAAGCTGGGAGCACGCGGAACGAACAGGAAAGACGCCCACGCAGCTGCTGCGCTGCGGTCGTCAGCTAATGATGGTAGCGGCTTGGCTGTGCGCGTCTAGCATGATCTGCTGCGGATTCGACTTCGCCCGCTCGGCGGGGGCCGAAGAACAGCTGGCCAGCTGGGATTTTTCCCGTCGCGACGATCTGAATTTCGATAGCCAGCCCGACGGCTGGATACAAATCGCAGGACGCCGCTATCCCCACTACGCAAAGCTAAAAATTCAACCCCACCGGCCCGCACAAGAAATTAAACTGCGGACGGCCGACGAACAAGCTTTTCGACTTTGGCAACAAGCGGTCGCGCACATCCCCAGCTTGCCAATGCCGCCGAGTCTGACGGATATGCTCACCCGCCGCTTTCTGAGCGCTCACGTCGACGGCGGCGGAATTCTCTGCCAGAGTCCATCCTTTCCCGTTGCCAAGCGGTACAGCTATCACTTGCGGGCTAACCTCAAAAGCGAAGGTTTCGAACATGACCAAGCATGGCTGGAACTGGCTTTCTACGAAGCCGACGTCGTTGACCCCAAAGGCAACCGCTCGCCCGGCAAACTACTGCAAACAATCGCGACCGAAAAGGTCGGCGGCAGCAGCGATTGGCGAGCCGTGCAGCTCGGTCCGCTCACGGCCCCGGTCAACGCGGAAGTCGGTCGCGTGCGAATTCGCGTCGAACCACAAGAACGTCAAGACTTTCAGGGATACGCCGGGTTTGATGCGATCCGCGTCAGCCAAACTCCTCGCATTCGCATGGAATGTGACCAACCGGGCGGCCTCTATTCGCCTCCCGGTGCGCCGCAGATTACTTGTACCGTTTCCGGACTGGCCGATAACGTGCCGACCGTCTTTTTTCGCTTGCTCGACGAAAACGGCAAGGAACTAGCGACTCACCAAGCAGCACTGACTCCTTCACCCGTCGACCAGCCAGCGGCGGGCAATTCCGCGAAGGCCAACGACTCTCCGACCACAGCCGATCCCGAGGCAAATCTCAGCAGCAACAACCGCGGTGATACGGATGAGCCACGCGTGGCCGCCGACCCCAGTAAGATCGACCCCCTTAAGATCGACCCCGGCGGTGGCATCGCGGCGTGGCAGCTGCCAGAGCTGGGCCCCGGCTTTTATCGGGTGCGAGCGGCACTCGATAACCGCGGCCCCAAGTCCATCGAAATCGAACAGACGTTTGCCGTGCTGGCCGACTTGCCGACTCCGCGAGGCCCGTTCGGCTGGTCGCTAACAGGCACCGGACGTCACCACTTTCCGCTGCTTGGTTTGCCCCCCTGGCTTTCACAGTGCCGCGTCCAATGGGTCAAATATCCCTGCTGGCTAGAACCAACTGCCTACAAACAAGCCGACGAACTCGCTCGCCTGATGGGACGCCTGGAGGATCGCGGAATCAACACCGTGGGGGTCATTTGCCAGCCGCCGGCGATGGTTCTGCCGCTGTTAAACATGCAAGCCGACGACCCGGTGGCGATCATGTTGCGGGACACCGAAGCCTGGCAACCACTGCTCGAGCCGGTGATGGCCAGACTCTCCAACGGCGTGGACTGGTGGCAACTGGGAGACGAAGCTGACTACAGTTTCCTCGGTCGCTCCCAACTGAAAAGTGCGATTGACGAGATTCGGGTGGCCCTGCAAGGCTACGGCCAACCGATCAAAATTGTCTTGAATTGGCCTTGGCTCGACCCACTGCCGCCCGCCTCCAGTTGGTCTTGGCACGCCGTCTGCCTTAGTGATCCGACGCCCCCCACGGCGGCCGAGATTAAAGCGTATTTTCGACCCGCCGAGCCGCTCACCGACGCGGCTCCCGATACACTCGCGGGCGACTCAGGCGGGGCCGCGAACAGCCAAGGGGCCGCGCCCGACACGGGGTCTCCCAGCGGCCAAGCTCCTGACGGCTCCTCCCGACAAGCTTCACAGCTGGTCGGCGACAACACGATGGTCGGCGACAATACTTTAATCGGCTTGGGCACCGCAGAGAATCCGGCTAACGTTTCCCCACCGAAACGCAAGTCCGGCGATGAACATTGGTTGATTCTGGAGCCCCTGCCGCGCGATCAGTACCCTCGAGAACAGCGCATCCGTGATCTTGTCGAGCGGATGCTGGCGGTCCGCGAAGAAGACATCAAGGCAGCGTTTGTCAGCGATCCATTCGCCCCCCGCTTGGCGATGCTCCGCGAAGACGGTTCACCCGACGAGATGCTGTTACCCTGGCGAACAGCAGCGGCCTTGCTGGGCGACCTCAAACCGGTCGGTTCCCTCGACTTACCAGGCTCCAGCCAAAATGTTTTGCTGGCCAATGCGGAGACT
Organism: uncultured Pirellulaceae bacterium; assembly: GCA_964535475.1. Taxonomy (GTDB): domain Bacteria; phylum Planctomycetota; class Planctomycetia; order Pirellulales; family Pirellulaceae; genus Laterigemmans. The sequence continues at coordinate 2,871 of CAZHTX010000134.1, read as the reverse complement.
GCCACGCTCGTCGTTTGGAGCGAGCAGCCAACTCAGGAAGCGATATACCTGGGCGACGACGCTCGGCACATTGACGCTTTTGGTCGCGAGCTACCGATCAAGCCGGTGCAGCGGAGAAATTACCCCCTGCAACAAATAACCGTGACCAGCGAACCAACGTTTGTCACCAACTTGGATCGCACAGCCGCGCTGTGGCGTCTGGGGGTGCGGCTCGATCGCCAGCGTGTCGACAGCCTACTCGGTCGCGAACAAACCATCGCAGTCTTATTCACCAACCCCAGCGATCAAACGATCACCGGGCAATTGCAAGTCGAAGCGCCCGAATCCTGGAACGTCTCGCGTTGGGCTCGCAATATTGTCGCCGAAGCTGGGCGTGAGCAGTCCGAGAAGCTGAGCCTAACGCTGCGTAACGATGCCACCATCGGCGAGGAAAAAATCGCTTTTGATTTTGAGCTGGAAGGAAATTCCCGGCGGCGGTTCACCGTGTGGAGAAAACTGAACATCGGCCCGGAGGATGTGCACATCGAAGTCACGACCAGGCTGCTGCCCTCCGGAGTGCTGATGGTTCGCCAAGAAATCACCAACACCTCCAACCGGCCGCTGCAGTTTGATTGCTCGGTCTACGCGCCCCGGCGGCAACGTCAACGCCAAACCGTTGCCATCCCGGCGGAAACGACAGTCACTAGTGAATTCGCTTGGCCCGCCGGCGAGGATTTGATCGATCAAGTCCTGCAATTGAGGGCTTCCCAACACAACGGCGCGCGGACGTTAAATTTTCGCTTTAAAGCGACGCGATAAGCGGTTCGTCGGGTCGTCAGCAATCCGCTCGGCTCTTATTCTATGCTTACTTCCGTCGGTGAAATCAAAGCGGCCGCCGACGGTTTGCAAAAATGTGTTTGTTGATTTTCCTGTCGCCCAACGGATCAGAAAGGCACCCGCGTCGTGAGTACCACCGCGATAGATCTAGCCAAATATGGGTTGAACCCCAGTGATGTGGTTCGCAACGCGACGCCCGCACGGCTCTACGAATATGCCATCCGCGGTAACGATGCGGTGATTGCCGCCAGCGGCGCGCTGGCCACTCGCAGCGGTGACAAAACCGGCCGCAGCCCCAAGGATAAACGGATCGTCGACGACCCGGCCAGCCGCGACGATATCTGGTGGGGTGATGTCAACATCCGCCTCACCGAACGCTCCTTCAGCATCAACCGACAACGGGCGATCGATTATCTTCAGCTCCAATCTCGCCTGTTCATCTTCGATGGCTTCGCCGGTTGGGATCCCCGCCACCGCATTAAAGTTCGCGTGATTGCCAGCAGCGCCTACCACGCGCTGTTCATGCACAACATGCTGATCCGCCCCAGCGATCAAGAATTGGCCGAGTTTGGCGAACCCGATTTTACAATCTTTAACGCGGGCGCTTTCCCAGCCAATCCCTATACGGCTCAAATGACCAGCAAGACCAGCATCGATTTGGCGATCGAACATGGTGAGTTAGTCATCCTCGGCTCGCAGTACGCCGGCGAAATGAAAAAAGGGGTCTTCACGGTCATGAATTACTTGATGCCCAAACGGGGCATCCTCAGCATGCACTGCAGCGCGAACGAAGGCAGCGAAGACGATGTCACCCTCTTCTTCGGGCTCAGCGGCACCGGCAAAACGACCCTCTCGGCCGACCTGCATCGACAATTGATCGGCGATGACGAACACTGCTGGACCGACGACGGCGTGTTCAATATCGAAGGAGGATGCTACGCCAAAGTGATCCACCTCAGCGCCGAAAATGAACCGGAAATTTTTGAAGCTATCCGGTTCGGCGCCGTGCTCGAAAATGTCGTCTACGACCAGGGCACTCACGAAGTCAATTATGATGACGCTTCGATTACCGAAAACACCCGCGTCGCTTATCCCATCGATTTCATTCCCCGCTCCAAATTACCCTGCCTCGGCGGGCACCCGCGAAATATCATCTTTTTGACTTGTGACGCTTTCGGGGTCTTGCCACCGGTCAGCAAACTCACGGCCGACCAAGCAATGTACCATTTCATTAGCGGCTACACGGCCAAAGTTGCCGGTACCGAAATGGGTGTCACCGAACCATCGGCCACCTTTTCCGCTTGCTTCGGCGCCGCCTTCCTGGTCTGGCACCCAGCCAAATACGCGGAACTGTTGAGCGAAAAAATTCATCGCCATGGCACACACGTGTGGCTGCTCAATACCGGCTGGGTCGGCGGCGGCTATGGCGAAGGGCAACGCATGAGCTTGCCCGAAACCCGCGCGATTATCGATGCCATCCACGACGGTTCGCTCAGCCAAGCTGCCACCCGTCGCGATCCGCTGTTCGGCTTCGAAGTCCCAGTCAGCTGCCAGCAAGTGCGTGACGAAATCCTCTGGCCACGCGACAATTGGAAAGACCCCAGTTGCTACGACGCGGCCGCCCTCCGGCTGGCCGACCTCTTTCGACAAAACTTCCAAGCCTTCGCCGAAGGGGCTTCGCCCCAAGTGGCCGCTGCTGGGCCGAAGAGTTAGCTGCTAGTTGCTAGTGGTCTGCGACAACTAAAAATTAGGGTTTGTCCGTAGTGGGATTCGCCAGAATTCCCCGTGAGAGGAATTCTGGGGAATCCTACTACCCTGAAATTAATCTGGAACAGATCAATAGTGGTTAATTGCCACATTGTCCCACGCGAGAACCGATTTCCGCCGGGCTTGTCCCGGATCGGGATCATAACTGGCAAGCTACTAGGCCAGCCCCTGGAAATCGCTCCCTGGCCGCCGCGATTCGCCCTCGGCGAATCGCGGCGGCCAGGGAGGAACGAGAGGCGAGCGAAGTAGCTGCCACTTGTTGCTCCGATCCGGGGCAAGCCCGGCGGA
>CAZHTX010000133.1:0-12600 GCA_964535475.1 uncultured Pirellulaceae bacterium | reverse complement strand
TGGCTAGCGCCAAAACCGCTAACAGAACGGTGGCTAGCGCCAAAACCGCTAACGGTTTGTTAACCCTGGCTATCTGACGTATCGAGGCGACTCATTAATTGCACAAAACGATCGCGGGCGTCGCGACGTCGTTCAATGCGTTCTTGCACGTCCCAAGAGGCTCGCACTTCCAAAATCCGTCGCGAAATTTCCTTCGGAGAGGGTGTCCCCTCGCGATCGTGGGCCACCAAAGTCACGGGTCCTTGAGGGCTCTCATATGTCATTATCATGGCGTTTCTTCCTGAGTTACCAAACAGGTGGAAAAGAAAGGCGACCGTCCAAGATAAGCCTGGGACAGTCCGTCATGGGGGGCAAGCTGTATCCAGCCATTTTCCAACCATTGATGGACGTCATAGCAACGGTCATGCCGGTTATCCAGCTTATTCGGCGATTCCCCATATTTCTTGCTCGAATTGCTCAAGTTGCCAACTTTCCTGCTCGGGAAGCCGCAAAACAGCCCACCTCTCCCCCGGAAAAGCGGGCAAAGACTCATCGCTGGGCGGTTTTTCCCGCCACCGATAATTACAATTCGATAGTAAAAGTTGCCACTCTGGCAAGGGACAACTGCCTTTCAAATCAATGTATTGAACCTTGCCGCTGGCATCGTAAATCATGCCGTCGAGCTGCCAACGGCCGCCCGCCTGCTGGCCGGTCCAGACCCATGAGCCGTCCATTTCGAGATACATGTTGGGCAGAGCGGACAGCCGCTCGGCGAGCGTCTCGAAATCGACAGGCAAAGGACCGCCCAGCGGACCGTACAGATAGATCGAAAAAGGCGACAAAATAGTTCAGCTCTTCAGTTCGGGTAACATGCCGACCGCGGTCACAACTCGGTTCGACTTGAGCATCAACAACGAGAGCCGCGGCGACTTGAGGAAAAACATCTGCGGCCAGTCATTTTTTGCCGCCGCAGGTCGTCTCTTCGTTTTCTTCCTAACCTTGGGAAATCTACCCGCTTAACGATTTGCCAGCATCGTTGTGAAGCGCATAGTTGCCTGAAACCACTACAGTTTGTTTTACTAGGACATGATGCCATGAGACCATACCAGGCAATGCTCTGTGCGGGGGTGATCCTAATCAGCAGCAGCGGTTGCGGCGTGTTGCAGCGAGTCGAGCAGTGGAAGTGCGATCATTGGGGCATGTGTCATGGCAACCTGCGACCGACACAGCCGTGCGCCCCGCCACCGATGCTCCACAATCCGGTCGCCCCGCCCCCCGATTTCTACGCACCGCAACCTCTTTAATCGCTCCCACTGCGGACTTGCTCGGCCAGCCAAGTTAGATAGCCAGCCGAGCCGGAGCTGACCGGTAAGCAAAGAATCTCAGGTTCATCGTAAGGGTGCCAGCGGAGGATTGCCGCGACCAATTCGTCGCTGGCGGCCGCCGTGGTCTTGATCATCAGCCGCCACTCTTGCTCCGTTTCGAGTTTGCCTTGCCAACGATAATGGCTGGTGATCGGACCGTCGATTTGGATGCAAGCAGCCAGCTGGTCGCTGAGCAGTTGTTCGGCCAACTTGGTTGCCGCCGCTTGATCCGCCGTGGTCGTCAAGACGATGGTAGCCACGCCGCGGGGAGCGTCGCCGCTGTTAGCATCTGCTGATGAGGGCATCTTTCAGTAACCTGCAAATACTTTGCGAACCCTTTGCAAACCGTTTGCCTCAGAAGCTCGGCAACGAATGACTTAAACGGCACCACGTTTTTGTTCGACCGTAATCTTCCGATGAATCAATTGGCCAATATCACTCGGTGCCAGCACTTCGTTAGCATAACCGGCTTGCACAACCGCTGCCGGCATCCCCCACACTGTGCTCGAAGCTTCATCTTGAGCGACAATAAAAGCGCCCCGTTCGAACAGCAATTCGGTACCCTCCAGCCCATCGCTGCCGATGCCGGTTAACATCACCGCGATGGTGCCCGGGCCGGCAGCTTTGGCGGCGGAACGGAACAGCTGATTGACGCTGGGACGCGCGAAATGTTCAGGCGGCTTTTGATTCAAACGCGATAGAAAACGACCCTGCTCGTTTTTGTGGACCGTCAAATGATGATCCCCTTTGGCCACGTAGACAAAGCCGGGAAGTAGAGGCGTGTTGTTGGTTGCTTCCAAACAACGCAGCTTGGTCGCGCGATCGAGACTCTGCGCCAGCCGCTCGGTAAAGTCTTCGAGCATGTGCAACGAAATCGCAATCGGCAACGGAAAGTCGGCCGGCAATTGCTGCAGCAGCTTAGTCACCGCGGCGGGCGCTCCCGTGCTGCCACCAATCACGACCAACCGAGTTGGCAAAGAAACAGCCCGCGACCGGGGGCGAGGTGGGTTTGGACGACTCTGCTGGTGCGGGAAATTGAGTGCCGACGGCGAGGTGACGGCCGGACTCGCGTTGACGGCCGGACTTGCGTTGGCGGCCAGACTCGCGTTGGCTGGCGGCGGAGCATCAACAGCTAGCGGCGAGCTGACGGTTTTCTCGCGAGCTTCGCCATTCCGGTTGCCAATCAATTTTGATGCCACCGCTGGCGGTGCTTCCTGGGTGGCAGAGCCTTGCGGAAGACAACGAACCAGTTCGGCCAGCGCCAGTTTGGCAACCTCAGCCGGTCGCAACTGTGGTTCGAATTCGATGCTTGAGCCGCGGGGGCCAAACGGTTCCTGTAGTCCCCGGTGATCGAGTTTGTGTTTGCGTAGCAGCAACAGAAAAGTCTGTGGCCAACGCTTGGCTAACTCCGCCGCGCCGCTCTCCGGGGACGCGGGCTGGAGGGCTGAGCAGACGACGAGAAAACTCGGTGCCTCCGTGGACACCGAGTCGTACAACTCGGCGAGCGAGCGGAAAGTACCGACCAGCGAAAATCGATCATCGCCGTGCAGATACTTAGTCAGCATCGTCCGCTGGAGCAGCGAGTCATCAACGATGACAACGGTCTTGCTCGCGGCATTCGCACGCGAGGGAATGTTTGCATCGTGGGACATCGCTTGATTGGATCAGATCCACGTTGGAGGTACTTGGACAGTACCGCGAGCGATCACTTATGAGACCGGATCCGAGTCACAAATTCGGCGGACACGGTGCTCAAATGATTCGACTCACGGCTAAGTTCCTCACCGAACTGGAGGATCTCATTGGCGACCGACTGATTTTGCTTAGCCGCCTCGGTAATCGAAGCAATCGCCTCGGTCACTTCTTGAGTACTATCGGCAGCTTCGGCGATGCTTCGTGAGATGTCGCTGGTCGCAACCGACTGTTCTTCCACCGCACCGGCAATCGTGGTAGCGATATCATCGATTTTGTGGATTGATTCAGCGATCGAGCCAATCGCTTTGGCCGAACCTTCGGTGGCTGCTTGGATGGAAGCGATCTTAACGCTGATCTCTTCGGTGGCTCGCGCCGTCTGCCGTGCCAACTCTTTAACTTCGTTGGCGACAACCGCGAATCCTTTCCCAGCCTCACCCGCCCTCGCTGCTTCAATCGTTGCGTTCAGCGCCAACAGGTTAGTCTGCTGGGCGATCGACGTGATGACTTTAATGACTTCGCCAATTTGTTGACTTGACTCGCCCAGAGCGCGAATCGTTTGGTCGGTCGCTTCGGCCTGCTCGACCGCTTGCGATGTCATGCTCGACGCTTCGTGCACGCGGGCGCTGATCTCGCTGATCGCTCCGGTCAACTGATTGGTGCTTGCCGCAACCGCACCCACATTTTGTGAGGCCAGTTGGGCCGAAGCGCTGGCGCTGTCCGACTGTTGCGAAGTCCGCAACGAGGACTCGGCCATTTGAGTGCTGTTGGCTTGCAACTGACCAGCCGCTTCGGCGACCGTTTCGGCAACCGATTTGATGTTCGACTCAAACTCATCCGCCAATCGCAACCGCGCGGTAACCAACGACCAAGTCGCCATCGCGCCGATCATTTCACCTTGTGAATCACGAATGCAGGAAACCAATAGCTCCATGAATTCGTCCCCCACCGGAATCACAGCCGAGTGGGGCATCTTTTGCGGGTTCGAGGCAATCGAACGAGGACGCTGCACGTTCTTGTGAAAAATATCAATCTTTTGACCAACGATCTCATCCACGCCGCATGGCAACAAATGCTCAATCGTCCGCAGCGTGTCAACCGAAGCGGGATTCATGTAGGTGATCGTGTGAGAACGATCGGCCATAATCACGTTGATCGGGATGGAGTGCATCATCGAGCGGAACATCATCGAGTCGGCTGAATCGACGGACCCCGACATCTCGTGCCAAAAAATCGTCCGCAGCTGGTCGCTTGCGTTGGTGCGAGCCACCAGGCAAATTGACGTGCCATCGAGTTCGCACAGCTGGCTGTCTTGAATGCTTTGCAAATCGGCGACTTGCTCGCTGCCACCAGCGGCAATCCAAATCTCGCCCCATCGCAGGCCAACCAAATCCTCGCTGGCCTTCTCGCCAACGGCCAACTGCGCGGCGGCCGTTTCCGAAAGTGACTGAATCACTCCCGCACCATCGACCGTCACCATGGCTAATTGCACATCGTCCCACGCGGTCGTTGGTGAAGTCGCATTGGCTTTGGCGACCACGCGCGACGAAGCTTTGCGTTGTGTTGAGCCCGCTTTACCCTTGTTAGCATTACTTGCTGTCGACATAGTCTATTTGCCCCGACTGATTGATGGCGAGATATGGAAGAATGAAAATCAATAGCTGTTATCGCGCTGTCCGCCGAGGCAAAAGCATCACCCGTCACTGTTATCAAATCACCTCATCAAAAAAGCCCCTTGATGATTTGATGGTTCGCGTGATGGCTAGCCCCACAGCGAGCTGAAAACTTGAACCTATCCGACAACCCATTAGCCGCTTCGGCGCTAGCCGGCGGTTCTTTTGGGTTTTCGGATTGGTTCTTAATGCAGTTTTCAAGAACATCACTTCCAGCAATCTTGGCGGGAGTATGCGCTGCGATGTCGTGGAGCAGTCAATAGAGACTGAACCCTGACAAGCCCTGTTCAGAAATAATTTCGGAAATCACTCGTAAACAAGCCTATTCACCCAGGGGGTTTTCCCTAGCACATCCGGTACCGATCGCATAGACCGCAGGGGGGAGTGCGGATAATCGCCACCCTTCATGCCCGGCATCTCATACCACCTTGGATGCGACCCTGGAGACTATCTTGCGCCGCAATCAACTAATGAATTGCCTCAGATAGCTATAAGACTGGCGCAACGAACGCACGCGATCCGCCAGCGTTTGTTCATAAGCGCGATCTTCCACTTCGACGCACACCGGTCCTTGGTAGCCGGTATCGGTCAAGGCGCTAAAGAACTTGCTCCAGTTCACATCGCCGAGCCCCGGCAGCTTGGGGGAATGATAAAGATTCGGGTGCGCCATGATCCCCACTTCATCGAGCAAATGTTGATCGACGCGAACATCCTTGGCATGCACATGCGAGATGCGATCGGCAAATTCTCGCATCGGTTTGACGTAATCCATGTGCTGCCAAACCAAGTGCGAGGGGTCAAAGTTTAAACCAAAATGCGGGTCGGGGATGGCGGCAAACATGCGTCGCCAAAACTGCGGATTGGACGCCAAGTTCTTTCCTCCCGGCCACTCATCAGCGGTGAAGATCATCGGGCAATTTTCAATGCCCACGCGCACTTGATGTTGCGCCGCCCACTGAATCAGTGGCGTCCAGGTATCGAGGAAACGGGGCCAGTTATCTTCAACGCTGAGCTGCCAGTCGCGGCCCACAAACGTGTTGACCCGCTGCACACCCAAAGCGGGCGCGGCTTCGATCACGCGTCGTAGATGGGCTACCGCCGTGGCTGCTTCATCCGCCACAGGAGTTAGCGGATTGGGGTAATATCCCAGTCCTGAAATCTCCACGCCGGCGGCGACAAACTTTTCTCGAATCCGCTCGGCACCATCATCCGAGCTCATCATCTGCTCGATATCAATGTGCGTAATCCCCGAGTAACGACGCTCCGCCGCCGATGGCGGCCAGCAACAAACCTCCAAGCACTCATAGCCGATGTCCACGGCAATACCCAGGACTTCATCGAGCGAGAGATCGGGCAGGATCGCGGTCAGAAAACCGAGTTGCATGGCTGGTTTATCCTTTATTCGTGATGATGTATTAAATAGTTAAAAGATAACATTTCGAGCTGCGGCCATGTTGATCAGACCAGTCATGAACCACCGACCGGGCCAACAGAATGTACCAGAGGCGTTCCATTTGGTGCGGTGCCGGAGCGCAGATAAAATCTTTCCGCTCGCGATTTCACTAGCTTTTCTCAATGGAGCTCGGTTATCTTAAATGGGATGGAACTGTAAATAGGAAGGAAAAGAGCCGGTCCGGTTTGCCCGCTGGGGTTGACTTTGCCCTGCCCTTTTCACCCCACCAAGCCGTTGTTCCCCCTGGTTAGCAATATACCGCTGGGAGGTTATCGATGAGCGCAGATTGGTTTTTCCTCAAGCACGGTTGGTTTCGCAAAGCTAAGAAGGTCGGTCCGATCGACGATCACGAATTGTTGATCCGGATTGACTGCGGCGACATCCGACCCGACACGTTGGTTCAGAGTCAGACGAAGACTCGCGGTCGTTGGATCAGGATGGAGAAGATCAAGCCGGCGCTGCAGCGTTGGACGGCCACCCATCCCGACTCGTAAGCGGCAGCGGCCAGCGGCCCTTCTGAAAAACCCCGATTTCCGCTAGACTGACGACGTCAACGGTCACAGCCCCCTTCGTCTAGTGGCCCAGGACGCCGGATTCTCAGTCCGGAAACAGGGGTTCGATTCCCCTAGGGGGTACTTTCTCATCCATCGGCGGCAGGCCTGAACACCGAACACAAGGTCTGACCCTAGACTCTTGGCTGGAACGCATTTTGCACCGGGGTCGTCGCAGCAATTGCACGAAAAACCCGAGTTATCTCTTGATTTTTCTAGGAGTAACGGCGTGGCAGTGACCTTGAGCGACCAACACGAACAGACCTATCAAGAGTTCAACGAGTTGGTGAATATGCAGCCAAAAGAACTGGAGGGCTGGCTGCAAACCGACAATTCGAAGTCGGTGGGACAAACGAATGAAGGTGAAGACGAGTCGATCGGACATCAATCTGGCCGCAAAATCGTTGAAATTAAGCGGACGAACAAAGCCGACTTGAGCAAAGATCAACTGGATCACATGCGGAAGGTTTGCGGCTACATCAAACGCCACACGGCTCAACGTCCCGATGGCGATATTTCGCATACCGATTGGTGCTACAGCTTGAAAAATTGGGGTCACGATCCGACGAAGACGAGCTAGTCCCGTGATTGTGTAGCCGGTTTTTCAGTGGGTGCCGTGGCGTAGTGGTGTAGGCAAAGAATGCGACGGGAGTTAAATCAGAGATGCGCCGCCGAATAAAGCAGGAAGCTTTCGCGATAACATTATCAACCTGACGGTCAGCATGATCTCCAATCTCCCTTTTCTCTTGGTAGTAACTTGCGTCATTATCCAGGTCGCTCCGCCGACGGCAAACGAAGGGGTGCCCGCAGTCACGGACGATTCGGCTGAGCAGGTCGATGTCGCCAAAGACGTACAAGTCGATCCAATTAATAGCGACGATCGAATCGAAAGGCGGTTGCAAGAGATCATGGAGGCGACAGGCTGGTTTGATGCGCCGCAAGTAAGGGTTGATCGAGGGGTCGCATTTATCACTGGCACGGCGGACACGAAACGACACCAAGAATGGGCCGAAGCGACGGCAATGAACACATCAGACGTCGTCGCGGTCGTGAATCGCACGACAGTTGCCAAACGGCCCTTATGGAATGTTGCACCTGCGATCGCATCACTCCAGGAACTCAGTCGTGATACAACGGAAGCCCTACCGCTGGTTGCCGTTGCAATCTTTATCGCGATACTTTCCTACTATTTGGCGACGTTCTCAGCAAGCCTCACACGTAGGTTGGCTCGAAATCGCATCGATAACCAACTGCTGCGACAGGTCCTCGGTAACGTCGTGGGCGTCTTGATGTTCATCATCGGCGTGTACGTAGCGCTTCGCGTTTCCGGGCTAACTCGATTAGCGATCACGTTGCTCGGGGGAACCGGTTTGGTCGGCCTGGCGTTGGGATTCGCCTTTCGTGACATTGCCGAAAACTACCTCGCCAGCATTCTGATATCCCTGCACCATCCGTTTCGGGTTGGGGACTTAATCGAGGTCGAAGGTGCCGTGGGATTCGTCCGCAAAGTTACAACACGCGGGACGGTGCTGAACACGCTGGAGGGCAATCAAATTCAGATGCCCAATAGCACCGTCTACAAAGGCAAGATTACCAACTACACCGCAACGCCACTCAGCCGACGAGAGTTCACTGTCGGTATTGGGTTCGATGATTCAATCACCAAGGCGCAAACTATCTTGATGGAAGTATTGACACAGCACAACGCCGTCGTGGTCGATCCGGCGCCGATGGTTATAGTCCAGTCACTCGGTTCGGCGACAGTGAATCTAAATGTGTTGTATTGGTTCGACCAAACTAAACATTCACCGCTGAAAATAAGCAGCAGCGTGATTCGTCAGGCAAAACAACGATTAACCGAAGCAGAAATCACGATGCCTGACGAGGCACGTGAAATCGTGTTCCCCGCGGGCGTGCCGGTGAATATTATCGAAGAAGTGATCAAGCCGAGAAAAACGTCACAGCCAGAAGTTCAACAACAGGAACCAGAGGCTAGCATCGGCGAAGGCGACTTGAGCACCGAACAGCAAAAGGTAATGCAAGTCACCTGCGAAGACGATACCATCGAAAACAAGACAAACCTGATTGGATGAGTAATGAATGCAGCCATTGACGATGATCGCTAACCAACTTCGAACGTTAAAGACGCGGGGGCTCTGCCGCCAGCGGCAGCGGTGAGTCGGCCTCGTAGGCGTGTAAAAAATTCCATCCGCTAAACAGTGACACAAAGTTCTGGCGACAAGTGCCGGTCGACGACGTAGTTCCGAGACTAAATATCGGTTGGCAATTACAAACCGATTCGCAACCCCAACCGACAGCTCTAATGTTAGTTCATAATACGGACGACGAGGCGGCCTGCAAGCGTGACGAGGACACTGGCAACCGCGTAGGTAGCAGTGTAGCTGAGGGCAGGCTCGTTGGAGTCTGCGGCGCGACGGATGGCAACCAGCGCAGCAGAAGAAGTCATCGCACCACCGACGGCCCCCCAAGCGTCTGCGGGCTTCATCCTCAGGCATCGCCGAGCGAGGTAGATGCCCGTAACGACTGGCACGATTGTGGTCAGCATGCCGGCGAAAAGCGTGAGCAGGATACCGCCATCGATATCCGAGAGCGTGCTTTCAGTTGATCGCACCCCCGTTTCGGCGATGAATAATAGGATCCCGAGGTCACGCACCAATTGCCGGGCCGGGCGCGGCACTTGGGTGCTAAGATGTCCGATCCGACGGAATCTGCCGAGCAAGACACCGGCGAACAGCAGCCCGCTGGCGTAGCCCAGCCGTATGCCGAAAATACCGAACTCAATATTTGCAATCAGGATCCCTAAAACGATACCACCGGCGTAAATTGCGATATTTGTCTCATCCGTTGGGCTCTCGAATTGGCCAAGCTCGCGTGCAACCTGGCGTACCTCGTTTCTGGGGCCGGCCAAGTGCAGGATGTCCGCTCGATGAATCACGAAGTCTGCCGAAGGCTCATGGATGATGCCCGCTCGGTCGATGGCTGTGACCAGCACACGATGCCTTCCGGTAAGGTTGAGCTGTGCGAGCGAACTGCCGATGCCGACGTTGTTTAACACGCGAACACGTCGCGGGGAAGGCAGGCGTCGCCGGAATTCACGATCATCAATTTCGTGGCCAACCAGGGGTTGGAAATTGAGCAAGTCGTCGACTCGGCCTTTAGCTTGGAGATGTTCGCCCGCCCGCAAACAGGTATCCGCAGATGGGATCACGATCTCGCCGTCGCGGAGAATGTTGATCACGTAGCAGCCTGTGCGTCGAGTAAGCTCGAGCTCGCGCAGGCTTTTGCCGGCGACAGCGTCGTTGTCAACCGAGAATGAGCGAGTCACCTCCCGGGCCTCGTAGCCCTCGTCGCCGGTAACGTCCTCAAGCTCACCGGCGTCCGTGGACAGGTCGTCAAGCATCGCGCGTGGCAAAATAACCACGATGAGTACCATACCGATCAGACCAAATGGATACGTTAGGGCGAAGCTGAGAGTAAGTGTCTGCTGATTGCTGCAAACCTCCGCGGCGGCAGCGTAAGTCGGAGCGCTCGTAAGCGCTCCCGCAAGCACTCCTGCCGTGACTGAATCGTCAAACCCGAACAGAAGCCCGCAGACGATTGCCGTCGTCACCGCAAGTGCGTTCACCGCGATGCAAACGCCGGCCATCTTCCATCCAGCGCCACCGAGCAAACTGCTGAAAAAACGGGGGCCGGCCTCGAGGCCGATCGAGTAAATAAATAACGCGAACCCCAATGTGCCCAATGTTAGTTTGGGAGTCTCGGATCCGTACATGCCCCTGAAGGAGAGTCCCAAAAAGCCAATCAGCAAAGCGGCCGCCAGGGTGCCGCCCGCGGGCCCCAGCGAGACACCTCGAACGCTCTGACGCCCCAGGGTGTAGCCCAAAGCCACGACCAGCATCAAGCCCGCCAGAGGCACTTCGTTCAGAAAAGCGATAAAGGTCTGCATGAAGTTTTAGCAGTCAAGCTGTGACAGGAGCCTACCCGCTCCATGGGCCGCCCCCCTCTGCTCAGCTACCCCCCCGGCAGCCAGTTAGTACCCCGGCAGCCAGTTAGATAGTTAGCAAAGTTGTATGAGATTTCACAGATTGTACGGCTCTTTGCGACGCAAACAATCCAGTGCGTTTTGGCCCGATGTTTGCCCCTGTCAATTAGCAACGACTCAATCAGCAAAGATTCAAGCCCAATAATAGTCCACCGAGAACGCGAAAAAACGATGGCTCAAAAATTTCAAGTGAATCAGCACGTCTACTGGAACTATGGCAGCGGCACCGCCAAAGGGCAAATCAAGGCATCGTACAAAGAGAAAGTCACGAAAACGATCAAGGGCAGCGAGGTGACTCGGAATGCTAGCGATGATGCCCCCGCTTATCTTATCGAACAAGAGGATGGCGACGAGGTTCTGAAAAGCGAATCAGAACTTTCGGCAGCATAAAAAAAATAAAACAATCCCATGCAACCAGGAAAGTGTGCGAAATACAACGTCGAACACTTATGTCTGTGGGCCGCCAGCAATGGTCAAAGAGATTAGCAAAACGCTGAAACAGCTTGGGCGAATCCCGACGGCAGGGCTCGGGCGCCACGCGTCGTGCTGTTAAGAAGGGCTTTGCCAGGGTCAGGCTTTGTGTTCGGTGTTGGGAAGATTAGTATTCGCGATTTGTTGGTTGGTGGGCACTTGTTGTTGGTGGCGATTCCATGCTGCAGCCACCAAACATCGAATTGCTAGGTGTTAATTGCCACATCATCCCACGGGGCAAATCAATTTCCGCCGGACTTGCCCCGGGCCAGGATCACAACTGGCAAGCTACCAGGCCAGCCCCTGAAAAACCCTCCCTGGCCGCCCTCGATTCGCCTTCGGCGAATCGAGGGCGGCCAGGGAGCGAAAGTAAGGCGAGCGAAGTAGCTGTCACTCGTTGCTCCGATCCGGGGCAAGCCCGGCGGAAGCATTGCAGAGGATGCCGAAGCGGAAAAGGTGACGGAGGTAGTCTTGAGCATCCGCGGTCGTTCGTTTCGTGATTGTGGGCCTCGGTCGCTTGCGAGGACGCCTGGGCGGTCGCATCGTATGGTGCAAACCGTGGCGTGCAACAAATTCCTCGGTCCATTGTTCATTTCCGTACGGACGCCCTCGTTCGACGCAAACACGCAGCGATTTCAATTCTGCTGCGGACAGAGCGGATGGCACTCAGTTTTCCCATTTGGGCAAGCGAAGAATCGCCCAGCCTTGCCCGCAAGGGGTTGCGTTCGACGTATCGGCACACGGTGAAAAAGTGAGCGTCGTCGCCGATCGCAACTGTCGACCCAGCTGGCGATCTTTGAGCGGCCGAAGGACAAAATTCCAGTGGTTTGGCACTAGACCCTCCGTTGGTGGATATTTCAGTCACAGCCAATAGCCGACCACCGGGAGTCAACAGAAACTACCCGTGTCACATTTTCTCTCCTGGCCCTGGCGAAGCCCTTCGATGTTCGCGTGCCTGTTTGTTGCCCGCGAATGGCGCGAACGCACGCGAATAAGATAGCTTGGCGGAAATCATCAACCATGATCGGCGGGTTATTCGCGTCGATTGGCGCGATTAGCGGGCAAACGCGCACAATGAACGCATAGAGACGACGCGTAAAAACAGATCCTGATCATTGAACGCGCATCCCGATCATTTCTACCAAGGTCGATACAACGCGTATTTAACGGGAGCCGACGAGTCGAAGATCGTTACCAAGAACCATCAAAGTGGAGGCGTCAGGCGAAACAAATCGAGGTTACGCCAGCACTGAATACCGAACACAAAGCCTGACCCTGGCGAAGCCCTCCTCCCTGGCGAAGCCCTCCGAGACTTCCGCTAGACTGGCAAGTGCCAACTGGTACCGCCCCCTTC
>CAZHTX010000132.1:0-12613 GCA_964535475.1 uncultured Pirellulaceae bacterium | reverse complement strand
CTGCAAAGCAAGTTGAGCTGCCAGCTCAGCGGTAGGGATGCCGCGGCAGATAAAGATCCAATGTTTCGTCACTAAAGCTGCGGAATTTGATTCCATGCCGCCACATCAGAAAATAAGCGGCAAAGGGATCGTCACTGCCGCCTGCTTGGCGGTAAATCGGCCACATCAAGTAGTCGCGGAGAAATCCATCGCACGCAATAAAGTAATAGGCCGTTCGCAAGGCCTCGACCGCTTGGCACGCCGCCGGCAATTGATCGGTTAACTCGCTTTGCAAACGATTCAGCTCGTTGAGCAATGCCGACCGCTCGGTCTCGCTGCGAGGATGCTTGGGCGGCTTACCCTCCAGCACCCTGATTGTCACTCCCGAGGTTAGCAACTCTTTCAGCAGCGTTTCTCCTTGGCCAGCAGCTAATTCTGCCATAGCCTGCAACCAATCTTGGCAAACGACCTCCGCGTAATCGGCTTCAATCCCAGCAGGCTGGCGGACAATGAAATAGGCATCCAGTCCGCCGCTCGGACGCGTCGGATCACCGGCCACATGGTAGACCTGACGCAGACGTCCCACCAAGTCATCGGCGGCAACGACATCTTCAAGCAACGCGTCGACCTGCTGGCCGTCCGGACGAAACCTTTGAAAAAGCCCAATCAAGTCGGCTGGTTGCAGCGACGCGGCTGCCGGGTATCCAGCCAACTCAACACAACGTGTTATCATCTGACCGCCAGTCATCGGCTCTGTCATCGACCATTCTCTAAAAAATGTGGAAGCGGAGGTTGGCTGCAAGCCGAAAGGACAAAAAACGATCGCCGAGCTTCGGAAAGCCGCATTACTAGCTGTCCAGGCAGAAATTTTCGTTTTTTTTTCGCTTGCGGCGCCGGGGGGCTCATTGAGCAATTTACGTGCTACAGGCCGCCGGCCAACGCCCGAAAAAGTTGTTTTTCCCGGGCAAACCGTGTTTTTTCCAAATGAGTTCTCGAAGGAAATACACAATTCACCGTACCAGATCGGCAAGAGGTACACGATATTTGCGATTCGTTCCCGGTTTTGCCGTTGGAACTAGCCGTAATGGGCGATAGAATACAGCTCGAGGCCGCGAATTACGCCCAACCTATTGGCCTCGACTGGGCGAACGTTAAGAGCTTTTTGAGAAGTAGAAGTAATGGCTGAAGGTACGATCAAGCGTTTGACGGACAAGGGTTTCGGTTTCATTGATACCGGAAACGGTCCAGACCTGTTCTTCCACCTGTCGAACTTAGATGGAGTTCGGTATGAGGAGTTGCGGGAAGGACAGCAGGTGACTTACGAGCCGGGTCAAGGACCAAAGGGTCCGCGAGCCGAAAATGTTCGCCCTGTCTGATTAAGACGTTCGGCTTGATAGCTCAATCCGAACCGATTCTGGTTGATTGATACCTCAAGCCCTCGTTGGTAAAAATGTGAACCCGGCGGATTTTTTTCCGCCGGGTTCTTTTTTTGCCCCAATCGATCTTATCTCGCCCCCTTTCATCGTGCTATTTATCGTCCCGTTCGTGGTCGGCCAGAGGCCAGGCGAACCAGTGCCGTGATTTCTCTTTCGCGGCTCTCCGATCCAACTAGCAACGAGGAAGGTGATCATGCAACGTCTCGCCATTGTAATGCTGCTCTCGCTCACCGCATGCGCGCACGCGTCTGCGCAATCAGCTAACGCAAATCCACAAGCTCCACTGCCACCAGCTGCCGATCTCGATCAACAAGAAACTAAGGAGATTGTCGACTATCGCCTTACCAGCTGGAAAACAGTCCATTCCAAGGATGCTAAAGACGCTGAAAAAATGATTGCAACGCTCAAGCAACTGAAGTGCGAAGTCAAAACTAGCAATCACGGCGATCACATCGACATCACTTACCAATGCCCAAAATGGAAAAGAATGTCACTGAAAGACCACAAGACGGCGCACCAATGGGAGGCTTGGCTGAAGAAATACGGATTCGAGACCAAGCATACCCACTAATGCCGTAGCGGAGCACGTCCGTTGATGCGGTCGCGGTCGCCCATCGCGTCCTCGATTACCGCCACATGAAAACAGCCCGACACGGTGGTCGAAATTTGCAGCGGCAAGCCGAATAGAGACGACAGGCGTTCACCCGTAAGCACTTCGCCGGGCGGGCCGGCGAAAGTAATTTGCCCCTGGCTCAGCAACAACACTTCTTTGATCTCCGGCACCACTTCTTCGATGTGGTGCGTCACCAACACCAGCGTCAGGCCAGCAATCCCGGTGACTTGCCGCAAAATCGCCACCACTTGATGGCGGGCGGCAATATCCAAGCCGGTCGTTGGTTCATCGAGCACCAACACCTCAGGGCTATGAACCAGCGCGCGGGCGATCATCACACGCCTTCGCTCGCCGGTCGACAAGGTGGCCACCACACGCCCTCGCAAATGCTCCGCCGCGACCCGCTGCAAAGCAACCGTCACCTGCTCCAGCACATCGGCGGTCAGTCGCACGCCAAACTCCGCTAACTCCGTCGCGGTAAATCCACTGGCAACCGCCTCCTCGACTCGCATCCTGCCCGTGCGACCCGCTGAGAAACTACTGTCAAGCGCAGCGGAAACCACTCCCATCCGTTGCCGCAACTCGGCGACTTGCCAATCACTGCGGCCGAGGATTTCGACCTCTCCCTGCTCGCCGCTCGCTTCCACCGACGGATAATAGTGACGCGTCAGCAGCCGCAGCAAAGAGGTCTTGCCCGCCCCATTGGGCCCCAACACGGCGGTGTGCCGACCTTGAGCAATCGTCAAATCGATTCGCCGCAGTATCTGCTGCTCCTCCCGCTCCACCGATACTCCCGTCAATCGTATAAGCGGTTGAACCATGCACTCTCACTGCCTAACATCGGTGCGGAAAAATAGCCTCAGCCCTTTCCCCTCTGACCCTTACAATCGACTTCAAATGTAGGCGGATTGGACTTCATTGCAAAGCCGCCCGCCATGCCTTCCGCCCCGAGCAGACGGAAAGCCCCAGACGGAAAGCGTTCCGGCGGAAAGCGTTCAGAACGATGCGGCAACCCCCAGCTTGCTTAACTGCTTCTCGTATTCGAGCTGTGCTAGCTTCGCCAATCGGGCATCAAGATTCTTCTGCGCCAATTGGTAATAGAACCGCGTCCAGTGGAGATCTCCCAGCTCCGCAGCGCGACGCCCCATCCGCACCAGCTTCTTCCCAAGTTCGTTGGAATCGGCACCTTCCGCCTTGACGCCCCTGGTTGCAACGACGCCGACTGCATTCCCTGTGGCCCGAATGGCTTGCCGGTCCGCAGGAAAATACACTGACCGCCCGCCGTCAGATCGCCGCCGCCGCAAGAATTCCTCGGGAGTTCCTCCCAAAACAGCTCGATCCCACTGACTGTGATCGATCACATGGACTCGCGCATGGGCACTGGACATAGACCTTAGAGAACTTGTGTTTAACCCGGGAAAGCCAGATCGGTAACGATTCGTTCGGTCACCGGCTCGGCCAAAACCACCCAAGTATGCGTCACCCGAATCAGGCACCATGACACTGCCCGAATAGGAAAAATTATGAAAGCTGGGCAACTGCACGGTCGTCCCGGGCGTTTGCCCATCTGCTGGCACCGCAATCAACAAGCTGGCCACAATCCACCACCAGCATTTCTTGCCGAAGCAATTAATTCCTGGGCCGAGCACCCCAAAATTGATGCTCGTGCTTTTTGCTTCCCGGCGACTTGATGATTTCATCGGTACCAACCCTGCTGGAGAAATCCTACGAAAGCAAGCCTCGCGTCATGTTCACGCATCATGTTCACGGGACGTGCTCCCGGCCCCACGCGAGCGACATCAAGTATAGCATTTCGCTGCATACCTGTGCCGCCCGCTCGTCGTGACGCTGCGACTATGTTCTATCGATGCTAGCCCAAGAATTGCTTCAACGCACGGGCGGGCCGGCGGGGGTTGCCATGCGGTGTCTAACGCCCTCTAGCCGAACATCGTTTCAATTTGACGGATGTAATCGAGTGCCACATCGACATCGTCCACATGCAAACCGGGAACTCGACCTGCGCGATCGCACTCGGCAAGTGTTAGTAGATCTTCAAACCAGGGGCTCTCGTGGAGGCGGCGACGACGACGTGCACCAATGCTACGGTCGAGGATCGCCTGCCCCTCCATATGATGCTCGATCAACCAAGCGGTTCGCCGCGTAATAAAGCCTTCGAGAGCCTCCAGTCCCGCGTACACATGATCGCCAGGATCTATGGCCTTGCCAATATCGTGCAGCAGCGCGGCAAGCAAAAATTCTTCATCGTAGGGCATTTCCTCGAGCGCGAACGTATAGACCTGCAAACTGTGATATAAGGCATCTCCCTCGGGATGAAATTTTCGACTCTGCGTCACGCGTTCGAGCGGCAGCAGAAGCGATTCATAAACACGCCAACGATCGGCCGGGTGCTCAATGGATCGCAATTGCTCCTGTTGAAACTCCGGAGTTGTTTCATGTTCCAAGGCGATCAGGCGATTGAGTTCGTCTTTAGTCGCTCGTTCAATCGGCTTGCCGGTGATGGAGCTTTTAAAGCGAAATCGCAACCACTTTGGTTCATACACCGTGATCTCGACTGGGCACATATCGGAGACATGAATGTGCGTGAAGACCCTGGCCACGCCATCCTTGATCACGCGTTTCCGCTCGACTTCAAGCTGGGTACCCACCTCTTCAACCCGGTTAACGACCGCTTGGACACTACCGGAAAAAGCGTGAATATCGATATCACTGCCTGCACGAATATGGCCGGTCAGCACGCTACCGATCAACTTTGGGTGAAAGGGAGCGAGATGCTCCAGCCACCACAGGGCTCGCAGCCGCATTTGCAACAGCCGATCCAAATGTGGCTCTGAACCTTCAAAGGTGCGGGCGATCGAAAGAATCTGATCGCGAATTTCGGCGTTGCTGGGGAGATTGGCCGGTTTAACCCATCCGATTTGAACCTTGCGAGCGGCCTTGATCTTGGCTCGCTGGTACTCGGATTCCTCCCGCCAGTACATCAATCGGGCCGCCTCCCAGGCAATCTGGCGGCGGAGTTTTGTCGCGTGCATTCATGGGGGCGCCAGCGCCGGACGCCCGGTAACCACGAGTTCGTTCTGAAGTAAAAACTAGACCGCCCAAGAATATCAACTGAGCGGTTACTGTCAACTGAATTGTTTTCACCTTGACCATTGCGGCGATTCAGGAAAACCATTTTCGTTTAAACTGAGCGCCATCGATTCGCAATTGATTCTCGATGCTAATGCTTTCCCGGCTGCGAAAGGGCTTGCCCTCCTTTGTCAGAATGAACTTCGACGAGTCGAGCACCTTTTCGGCACCCACCATGACTGCCTTCATTTCCCCCGAATCCCGCAACAACTCTGTCTCGGCAAAAAAGGTGGGAGATTCAAAAGGTACCAAATGCAGTGAGAAAAGACTGAAGGGAACGTTGAGCACATAGTAAGCGGCAATCAGTGGACAGACTGAAAAAATCTCACTGCCGAGTGTCTCGCAACTTCGCAGGTAGTCCTCCAGCCTGCGACTCTCTCGATATTGAGCACCAAGCTCCGCGACTACGTTCATTGCTTGCGCCAAGGCTCGCGCCGCACCGACCAAACTGGAAGCCGGTTGGGCGCCTGGCACAAGTGCGGAAAGTAGTTGCATACCAGCCACCGTCGCATCGGCAAAGGCAGCCATCTTCTGCTCTAAAATATATTGCGTTTGCCAGTCCCGAATGACGTTCAAGGCAGTCCGAGCGTCTCCTTCGGGAACTGCTCGGGCCACACGAATCAGCTGGGAGCGCTGCATATCGGTCTTGTGGACATCATAGAGTTTACTCAATGCGGAGACAGTTGAAGCAGCAACGTTGATCCCGGGAACAAATGACATAATATGATGTATATTCGCTGCCATGTTGGGAAAATGCTTCAGAAGCTCCCGAGCGACAGCGGGGTCCTTAGCCGCAACCTCGTTTAGCGAGGTACCGAAATGCGGCATGACAATATCTTCAATCGCTTTATGTGCTTTACCGATTTGGCTACCAATCGACCCGACACTGCTCGCTTGCGACACCGATTGAATGATGTTACTGCTGTCTCCTCCACGGAGTTGGACTCTTGAATTTTTGAACAATTGAGCGGTGAACTCATTTCCCGCAGTGATAATCTCCGCCGAATCTGGAACGAGATCGGTATATGTTTCCTGAAAATCTAACATACGAAGATAGACTTTGGTGGGGGCAAAATCACGATCCCTGCGACCCCCTTGCCACTCGCCCTCACTCTTCGCCCATGCGTCAAATGCCCTGCGGACAATCCAATAAGCTCTTTTCTCTTTGGCTTCCCGAATCTTATCGGCGTCGCTAAGTGGATAGCCTTTTTGGAACAGCTTTTCGATCGCCTCATCGAAAAACGTTATTTCGTGCGAAATTTCTTCCGCTTGGCGGATTGCCGCATCTAAAGCCCGCAACTCGCGACTTCGGATCCCGATCGTGAGATGTGTTCGTCGCATCCAATCGTCATGCGAAATAAACAACTCGTTGTGCGTCGGTACGACATCGAATCCGGAGTCGGCAAGTTCGTTAAGTGAAGCCGCAGCACTGAGATCGCTGCCTGCCCCTGAAAGTCCTGATGACATCACTTCCCACGCTTTATTGACTTGTTGAGACCACTACGCGGACGCTACACAATGGTGCCGCAACATGTCAATTTGAAAACCATCCCTGCGGCTCGCGGCCCTGCGACTCACCCCCCGGGGGCGAGCAGTGGAATCGCGAGTCGCAGAATCGCGAGGGGGGAGGATCGCGAGGGGGGGTGGCCGTTTCTGCGCGCTCCAAACGCAGCTAGCCGCCCGGCTTGTTGCTGCTGAAAATCAGGGTTGAGGCGAATTGCCGTCGACAGGTCCTGCATGTTCTTCCCGAAATACTAAAGCCTGCTGGGAGGAGATTCCGGAACGACAGCGGCAACGGACATGCAGGACATCAAATAATTCGCCACCGCTAAACTGCTAAACCAAGTATTTGCTGATTGAGAGCAGCACCACAATCAAGATGACCGCGGCTGCGGCCAAGTTGTGGAGTTTGGTGTTGGCGTATTTGCCCAACAGCTTGGCGTTGCAAGCCATTAGCAGAATGATCGCGATCACGGGCAACACTAGCGCGTTGGCGGCTTGCGCGATGACAATCGTTTGCGTGGGACTCGCTCCAAAAATCAACGCCGCCAATAAACCGGCCAGCAACACACCGCCCCAAACCGCGCGAAACGACCAAGCCTTCGGATTCGCTGACCAGCCGCAGACTCCGGAAACCGCATAGGCTGCCGCCAAGGGAGCCGTGATCGCGCTGGTTAGACCGGCGGCGGCGAGACCGATTGAAAAAGCCACCTTCGCTCCCCAGCCACCCAACACCGATTCGAGCGCGACGGCCGCGTCGCCGGCGGAGCCGAGCGATTGACCAGGCAAAGCCGCCGCTGCGGCAACCAAAATTGCCAATGTCACCAACCCACCCAAAGCGACACCGACGGTCGAATCGAGCCGAGCCAGCCGCAATCCCTCGCCGCGGGGACGAACCTTCGACCATCGCTGGCTGGCCGCGCTGGCGTGCAAGAACAGGTTATAAGGAACGATCGTGGTGCCTATTAGCGCCAGCACGGTCGGTAAATCGTCGCCGGGAAGATGGGGAGCGAACTCGGACCAAACAACTCCCCGCTGCCAAACAGCGACCACCGCCGCTGCCACGAAGGCCAGCCCCATCACCGACACCGCACTAATCAAGACTCGTTCCAACGTGCGATAAGACCCCAGCCATAATAACACCGCCGCCACCGTGGCGATGGCGACCACTAGCCAAGCTGCGGGAAGTGGCAGAAGACTCTCCAAACCACCGGCGGCACCGATCAAATTGCCCGCTTGGTAGGCCGCGTTCCCGAAACCGATCGCCAAAGTCACCAAAATGGCCAACAAGATGATCGTGGGGCGGCGAGTGAACTGACGCCTGAGCAACTCTCCCAGACCCATCCCAGTCAGCGTCCCCAAACGGCTGGTCATTTCCTGCAAGACCACCGTGGCCAAAACGGCGAATAAGACCACCCAAACCAAACCCAACCCGTGAGTCGCCCCCGCTTTGGCCGCCGTGGTGACCGTTCCTGGACCGACAAAAGCGGCTGCGACAATTAGGCCCGGCCCCAATTTCAAGCCAAGCCCCCGTTTTTGTGACTCGCCAGAAACCGGAAATTTAGATTTTGGGGACATACCTTATCATCTTAGTTATGAATGAAGCGCAGCAGTGGGCAACGGCGAAAACAGCGAGCAACCCGCTGGCAAAATCGTCACAATCGGCAGTTGGGCCAGTTTTGGGGGTTGGGCGATTTTAACGAGTTAACGAAACTTAGGAAATTATCCGGGGTTTGATTGCACTTAAGAGACCTCCGTTCTAGAGTAACATTTCGACTTTATTTGCTGATGAGCATACACCGTAATACGGCTTGGAATATGGCAATCGCTCTCCGCCAACTTTGTTTTCTTGCGCTGGCCTCAATCTTTTGCACCAGTCCCGCGTGGTGGCTGCAAAGCGTTTTCGCTGAAGATGCAGAAGATAAGGCGGCGGAACTTCCCGTCATCGCATTGACAGGTGGCCGCATTCTCACCTTGTCCGACGCCGGACAGCTCGATGCGGGAACCGTGATCATTCGCGGCGACAAGATTGAAGCGGTCGGACCAGAGCTGGAGATCCCCGACGGTGCCCGCGTTATCGACGTAGCCGGGGCGGTCGTTTCGCCAGGCTTGATCGATCTCCGCAGCAAACTGTGGATGACTGGCCAAGCGGCTGGGGATACTGGCTCGACCGCCGCCATGAACGCGATCGATGGCGTCGATCCGTTCAATCGCGACTGGCGCGAAGTCGCTCGCCAAGGTGTGACGGCTGTCTATCTGCAGCCGGGAGCCAGCGGCACCCTGGGCGGTAACGGCGTGCTGCTGCGAGTTGCCCAAGGCGATGGCTCGCTCGATTCCCTCGTGATCGAAGCGACCGCCGGCTTTCAATCGTCGCTCGGCGTCAGCTCCGGAAGCGTTTCTTCCAAAGCCCGCTTGGCTGAATTCAACGGGCTGAAAAAACGCTTGGAAGAGGCCAAGTCGTACAAAGAAGCGTGGGAAAAATACCGCGAATACGAAGCCGAACAAGCCAAGCAAAAAGCTGACAAAGCAAAAGGCAAAGGCAAAGAAGCGAAAGACGGCAAAGACAAAGACGGCAAAGACAAAGACAGCGAGCAGGCGAATGACAAGCCAGCCGAGAAAGACAAGAAAGCGGATGGCGATAAAAAGCCCGAGGGAGACAAGAAGTCCGACGATAAAAAGTCCGACGATAAAAAGAGCGACGATAAAAAGAGCGACGACAAAGACGACAAGAAAAGCGACGGCAAAGACGACAAGAAAGAGGCGCCTAAAAAGCCCAAGTTCGAGCAACTGAAAGAGAATCTGATCAAGGTGCTGGCCGGCGATGTGCCGCTGCGACTGGAAGTTCACCGTGGTGACGATCTTCGCAGAGCGCTTGAGATCGCCAAGGAGTTTAAGATTTCGTTGGTGCTCGAAGGTTTGAGCGACATTGGCAGTGCCGGGGACGCGCTGCGGGAAACGGGTTTGCCCATCGTGCTGGGGCCCTGGTCGGACGATGCGCGGGCCAGTTATCAATCGGTGGAACGCGTTGCGAGCTGGAGCGAGCGATTTGCCGACTATCCCGGTCGACTGGCAATCGCCAGTTTTGCCTCCAGCGGACGGGCATCGAAAGCCCTGAGATTTGACGCTGCTCAAGCGATCGCAGCTGGCTTTGATCACCAACGCGTGTTGGCGGCGATCACTTCGGTGCCTGCCGAGTTGGTCGGAGCGGGCGACCGATTAGGCAAGATCAAGGCAGGCTATCAGGCGGACTTGGCCGTCTTCGCCGGCGAACCGCTCGATCCGACCACGCGTGTGCTGTTTACCATTTCAGCTGGCGAAGTGATCTACGAAGCCGAACAGGCAACGGCTAGTGCGTCGAGCGAAGTCGCGGCAACAGCCGAACTCAAAATTGTCACGGAACATCCACTACCAGCTGTTTTGCCAACGACCTATGGCATCCGCAGCCAGCGAATCTTACAAGCCGACGGCCAATTTGCGGCCGGTTACATCACGATCAACGATGGCAAGATCACGGCCAGCGAAGTCAGCGAGACCACCCCTGAGGGGCTGACGATTTATGATTTGGGCGAGGCGGTGCTGACCCCTGGTTTGGTCTCGGCTCACGCATTGCTGACACCATCGAGTTTGAATGATGACCAGAACGTCGTCGACTCGGGGGCGGTGCGAGCTGCTGATGTTTATGATCCTCGCGCCGCGGCCGTAAAGCGGTTAATTGCCGGCGGATTCTTACGAGCTGGTCACGCGCCTGCTGACCAGCGAGTCATGGCGGGTCCCTTGGCCGAAGTCCGACTCGGCGCGAGCGAGCCGGTGATTACAAAGGTGATCGCCGAAAAGATTGTGCTCAGCGGTGGAGCCCGCAGTCGCGAGCGTTTCCCCGCCAGCTTGGCTGGCCAGCAACAATTGGTGCGACAGTCGATCGCCGCCGGCGGAGAGCCGCTGCCTTTGTATCTGCCAGCAGCCGCGTTAACCATTTTCGATCAGGCTCGCAGCTCGCGCGGTGAGTCATTGTCCACAGGTGCTCGCCCAACATTGATGCAGGTGGAGACAGAGGGTGAGGTCATCGCCGCTCTGAAGCTGGTGAAGGAACTGGGCCTGAAAGCGACGCTGCTGGGCCCTGATGATTTGCAAGCCACGAAGGATGCCTTGGCCGCCGCTGGAATAGGTGTGTTGGTGCGACCGATGCGAACCGTCGACTTCGATTGGTACGCGACTGATTTAGCGGAAGCAGCCGGGGCGGGAGTGGCGCTCGGTTTTGCCGGCACCGACCCCCTGGAGATACGTCGCACCGCGGCCGCTTTAGTGCAAGCGGGTGTGCCAGCCGCGACGGCGCTGCAAGGTTTGACCACGACGGGTGCGGCGCTGGTCGGAATGCAACCTGGGGCCGGTAAATTGGTCGTGGGTGAACACGCTGATATTGTAATCTGGAGTGCCTCACCGCTGCAGCTGGCTGCTCGCCCACTGGCGGTGATTATCGATGGTAAGCTCGCGCAAACGGAAGACTGAATGAACACCCTTGTGTCACGAATGCTGGCGATTTGCCTCGCGACTGCGGTCGTCACTCAACACTTACCCCCGACCGCGGTGGCGGCCGAGGCGGTTCTGATTCGCGCGCAGTACATGCACACGATGTCAGGTGAGCCACTGGAAAATATGGAAGTCCTGGTGCGTGATGGTCGCATCGTCGGAATCGGCGAGACAATCCAGCCGCAGGGCACTTTTCAAGTCTTAGAAGTACACACCTTGATGCCGGGACTTGTCGACGCTTACAGCAGCCTCGGTTTGCGTGGTGGAGACAGCGAATCGACTCGCGAGGTGACCCCCGAATTCGACACGGCCACGACCATTGATTGGCGGTCGCGTGACTTCAGCGAAGCGATTCAGAGTGGGATCACGACAGCCAACATCATGCCTGGCACCGACAACGTAATCGCCGGTTTTGCCTGTTTGGCAAAGACATCCGGGGATGATTTTTCCCTGGACGCCGACAACAGCCGGTTGGTGATAACTCGCACCGGTTTGGCGATGGCAATCTGTTCGGACCCGACCAGCGGAAACCGCTCGCGGAGTCGTCCAGACAGCATCTACGTGCGGCAACCTACCAACCGCATGGGAGTGGTTTGGATTGTTCGCAGTCGGTTGCAGCAAGCGGCCAAGGCGATCGCCGCCGGAGGTGGTTTGGATGAGGTCACCACGCGGTTCAGCGAGATGCTGACGGGTGAAATGAAAGCTTTTGGGATCAGCCGCACTTCGTACGATATTGAGACGTTAATCACGCTTGGTGATGAGTTTGGCTTTGCACCGATTCTGTTCGGTGGGCACGAGGCCTACAAGACGATCGACCTGTTGGTCGAACGGCAAACCCCCGTGGTCTACACGGCCAGCCCGGCCCAATCGACCATCGGTGAAGAGCGGACTGATTTGTTTTGGAATACGCCGGGCAAATTGGACTCCGCCGGTGTCTCGGTCACGTTGGCGGGTGGTGATTTGCTGAACCGCGCCCGGTTTGCCAAACGTTTTGGGATGGACGCGGATTCAGCTTTGGCGGCGATCACCTCGCGGCCCGCGGAATTATTGGGAGTCGGTAACCGGCTGGGCCGCATTGCGGCTGAGTACGATGCTGATTTAATCGCTTTGAATGGCCCTCCGCTTGAGTTTACGAGCAACATCGAGTGGGTAATGGTGGATGGTCAGGTACTAAATTCGGATGACGGCGAATAGATGAAACGATTGATCTGTTTATTGACTCTCGTGCCTCTGGCGATCGCCATCCTGTGCTCGGCGGAATCGCCCGCACAGGCCGCCGGTCCCCTGGCGATCAAAGCTGGCAAACTGATTCCGATTGCGGGCGATCCGATCGAGAATGCGGTCGTATTGATTCGGGACGGCAAGATCGTCGCGGTCGGTGCGGACGTGGAAATACCGGTCGAAGCGACCGTGA
>CAZHTX010000131.1:0-12619 GCA_964535475.1 uncultured Pirellulaceae bacterium | reverse complement strand
TCGAGTAATCCCGATTCGCCCCCCAGCGGACCGCTCAGCATGGTCATGCCGGCAATCACAAACCCCAACAAAGCAGCCACGACGACTTCCGGAGCGCCGCCACCGAAAATCACCGCTACGGAGCCGCAAGCAACACCCGCCGCGACGGTCGTGATCGCCGGTGAGTAGACCGATTTTGCCGCCGCTGCCGCCTCCAACTGTTCGAGAGCCACTTCGATCGATAATTCGCCAGCCGATAACTGATCCAAAATCGCATCAAACGCCAACAGCTTGCTGACATCGACATCACCCGAATTGACCCGGCGCAAGATCGTCCGCTCGCGATTCCCTGATCGCAACGAAAAGATCAACGAGGTGGGTGTGTAAAGTACCGTCGCGCCCACTCCTAAACGAGCGGCGAGAATATCGACTAGCCGTTCCAAACGATAAGAGGGCGTGCCATATTGGTGCAGCAACTCAGCGGTGCGCACTAAGAACAATTGAGTTCGATCGAGAGGTTGGTCCTCAGCGTACGAACTGGATTCACAAAGGCTCACGGTGCGGCGGTAATCCCTTTCGAGTCAGCACGCGCAACGGCGGCGCGCATTTTCTCGAGTCCCGCGGTCGCCACCAAGTCAGCCGGTTGGGCCCAATACGTTTCGTTAAACAGTTCCAACGAAAGCACTCCGGTAAAACCGTTGTCATCAAGGTCGCCAAGGATTGTATCCAGCGGCGCGACACCATCACCCGGGTAGACGCGATCGCTATCTTTGATTTCCGCTCGCCCCGGTTGCGACGGGTAATCATTCATGTGAAAGACATGAATCTTACTTGCCGCCAACATTGACAGACCGGCAAACGACGAACCACCTTTATAAATGTGATAGACGTCAGGCAACACGCACGCGGCCGGATGGCCCGCCTCGGCAGCTACGTAAGCTAATTCCCCCAACCGGCTGAGGGTCCGCGAGAAACCCCACAATTCCAATTGCGGCACCACGCCCGTCTGATCCCCCAATTCCAACAGCGCGCGATAGCGTTCCGCGATGACTGGCAGCTCGGGGCCCGCCTCGGTGTGGGCGCCGATCGGCGGCGCGGCGATGCGTTTGCCACCAATCGCTGCCAGCATTTCCATATCCCGGCGAGCTTCCGCCAAGCCGTCCTGTCGAGCTTGCGGATCATCAACGATCCAACGGGCAAAGCCAATCGCACTCTCGACGCTCAAGTTGGCATCGGCAATCCGCTTGCCCAGTTCGGCCAATTGCCCCCCTTCCTCGACGTAACGACGCAAATCGCCAATCCACGGCTCAATCGCGTGATAACCGGCCCGTGAGCACAACGCCACTTGCTCGACGATCCCCAATTTTTGCCCCCGCACCGTGCTGGTATTCAGGCAGTATTTTACCCGCTGGCTCAGCGGCTGACGGGCGATTGGTTGCGGAGTCGTCGCGGCAACAGACTGGCCAACACCGATGCTAACGGCGGAACCAACGGCTGCGGTAGCCAGCATTTGTCGACGAGTAATCGGCATCGGGGAGCTCTCGAAGGGTGTTAGTGTTAAGCCACGGTTCCGAGGAACCGGACGCTAGCGCGTTCCGGCTGATTCCATTTTGTTTAATGACTTATCCGGAAGTGCTTACTTTCCGGAAAGGTCTAATAACTCGACTTTACGAAAGTGCACGGGATGACTTTCACTTTGTAAAGAAATCGTCCCCCCGGATAATTGCTTTTCGCCTCCGGCAAGACGAATCAATTCCGCAGCGTGCGCATCGCGGGGATCCAGCTGCGGCTGGTTATAAGCTAACACTTCCTGGCCTTCCATCAGGTGACGAATAATTTCGTTACCACGGACTTCCACCTCACACACCACCCAGTCATCACCATGGTACGTTTTTGATTTGGAGCTGGTGCAGTGCCGCGTGATCAAATCGCCATCCATGACGACATTCGTGCCTGGCGTGCACAGGTTGGCCGTGGTGCGAGCCGCTTTGCCGTTCCCGCCCAACAACTGAACCTCAATCGATGCCGGGAAGTCTTGATCGACCGACATCGTTTTCGGATCCTCACCGTGCAGCATCAAGCCGCTGTTGCGGAACGCCCAACCGGGACCGCCCGAGCACTGATCACCGACAAACCGATACTCCACTCGCAATCGATAATGCGAAAAGGGTGTATTGTAGAAAATGTGTCCAAAGGTTTCATTGAATTTTTCATAACCTTCGTATCCCACCTTCAAGAGACCATCCTCGACCCGAAAAGTATTTTTGAAATTCTGACCCAGTTCGTGGTAACGAATCTTGATGGTCCAGTCTTCGAGGTCGCGACCGTTAAATAACTGAATCCATTGTTCCTCTGCGGCAGCTTGTTCAGTTTCGGCAGCTTGTCCAGTGGCCTGAGCCTGCTCGGCTGCCGCGGCGGGAGGACTCACCGGTAGACTGGCAAAGCTGATCGCGACCAGACAGCAGACCAATCGAACCCAATAAGGCGTGGCTGCCGAGTCGCCGGCGGTTGATTTCGCGGGCGGCAACGGGGAAGTTTTTGAAGTGGGCATGGGCATGTTGTGACGGGAGGCTGGGGGAAAGAGGATTTCTGCGGGGCACTTGGCGACCTGCCGAGGGCACTTGGCGTCCTGCCGAGGGCACTTGACTGGATCTGAAGAAAGCGTGACATTCGCGGTGTCGGTGAAGCTTTAGAACCTATCCGAAAACCCAAAAGAACCGCGGCTAGCGCCAGAGCGGCTAGTTTTCGGATAAGTTCTTAGCACTCTACCATGATTCTTGCCATCAGCGTGGTCAATGTCTGACAGTCGTTTACTCGAACCGACTTTTCTATTTCGCTTTCACGTCAACTTGCGAAAGCACTCGCTGCGTTGGGGAAAGACGGGCTTGAAGTTGCCTGAAGAGACGCGTCTGCCAGCTTTTACAGCCCTCGATGGGGGCCCCAATTTTGGCGACGTGCGGCTTGCTTGGAGCAGCAAAGGTTTGGGATTTTGGGTTCGCACTCGGGGCAAGAAAAAAATTCCCTGGTGCAACCCTGACCGCGCGGCCGAGAGCGACGGGTTGCAACTTTACATCGATACCCGCGATTCCGGCGAAATTCACCGGGCCAATCGGTACTGCCACAAATTTGTGTTTTCACCGTTCGGCGGCGGCACCAAACGTGACCAGCCGATGGCCGGACATTACGGCGTCCATCAGGCGCGTGAGTCACCCCCTTTCGCGGCCGCCGAGTCGTTCAAAATTTACTCCGCCCCCCTGGCTGATGGCTACCTGCTCAGCGGCTTGATCCCCGCTCAAGCCTTGACGGGGTACGATCCTGCTGAGTACCAGCAGGTCCGTTTTTCTTACTTTCTGACCGACAGCGAACTTGGCTGGCAAGTCTGCACCTCCCCCAACAGCTTTCCGGTAAGCGTCGACCCCACCATGTGGGTAAGGGCGACGCTAGTGGAGTAGTCTCAAAGCGGAGGGGCGATCCCGCTATCTTCGCTTACTTGCCTATTCTCACCGAATTGGGCGGGAAAACGAGTTTTTGCGGTATCCCAAAGCGGACTGATCAATAAAATTGACCTAACCCGCCTTAAAGTGCCGATCTCGTACAATCATCAGGCACACTGGCTGATTGCATTTCTTAGACGCAGGGAACGATCTCGCAAATGTCCGCCTTACATCCGGGCTCCGATTCGTCGCAAAAAGCGATTGAACACGTCGATGGCATTACTGTACGCTTGGCCGGTGATTCCGGTGACGGCATGCAGTTGCTGGGGACACAATTGACCAATACCAGTGCGCTGCTGGGCAACGACGTGGCCACTTTTCCTGACTTCCCGGCGGAGATACGTGCTCCGCGAGGAACTCGGGCTGGGGTCAGCGGGTTTCAGGTCCAATTTGCCTCCCAGGAAATCTTCACACCCGGCGATGTGCTCGATGCCCTGGTCGTCATGAACCCGGCTGCGTTGGTGACCAATATTGGCGATTTGCGTCCCGGCGGGTTGCTGATCGTCAACGAGGACGGCTTCAACGACAAAGAATACAAGCTTGCCAAGACCGATGGGAACCCGCTGAACGATCTACGGATCCGCGACAATTATCGTGTCACCGAAGTGTCGATGACGAAGTTGACTCGTGATGCGGTTGCCGAGCTGGGTTTGGGAGTCAAAGAGGCCGACCGCTGCAAAAACTTTTTTGCCATGGGCTTGGTCTACTGGTTGTTCGGCCGTTCGCTCGATCCGACGCTGCGGTTTATCGAAGCCAAGTTCGGCAAGAAGCCCCAAGTGGCCGCGGCAAACATCAAAGCCTTGCGTGCCGGTTGGGCCTTTGGCGAGACGACCGAGGCTTTCGGCAGCAGTTACCAAGTTGCCGCGGCGCGGTTGGAGGCGGGAACATATAAGAACATGATGGGCAACCAAGCACTTGCTTGGGGCCTGCTGGCAGCCGCTCACCGCAGTGGCAAGGATTTGTTTTACGGGACTTACCCGATCACGCCGGCGAGCGACATTCTGCACGAGTTGACCAAGTATAAGAATTTTGGGGTCCGCACGTTCCAAGCTGAGGATGAGATTTCCGCCGTCGGTGCGACCATCGGAGCGGCTTTCGGTGGCGGCATGGCGGTCACAGCCAGCAGTGGTCCCGGGATCGCGCTCAAGGCCGAAGCGATGGGCTTGGGGGTAATGCTCGAATTGCCAATGATCGTCATTGACGTGCAACGCGGTGGTCCCAGCACGGGATTGCCGACCAAAACCGAGCAGGCTGATTTATTACAAGTCATGTTTGGCCGCAACGGCGAAGCGCCCGTTCCCGTGCTGGCCCCTCAGAGCCCTGGCGATTGTTTTAACATTGCTCAGGAAGCTTGGGAGATCGCCGTCAGTGCCATGGTTCCTGTGGTGATTCTTTCCGATGGTTATATCGCCAACGGCAGCGAGCCTTGGAAGATCCCTGACGTTTCGCAAATGCCACCGATTGAAATCAGTCACCCCGAGATGGCCACTGATAGCGACGAGCCATTTATGCCTTACGCGCGGGACGAAAATCTTGCTCGTCCCTGGGCCATTCCCGGTACGCCCGGACTGATGCACCGCGTGGGTGGGCTGGAGAAAGAAGATGGCACTGGTAACGTCAGTTATGATCCTGACAATCACCAGCACATGGTGCACACTCGCGAACGAAAGGTCGATCTGATCGCGTCGCGCGTGCCGGCTCAAACGGTCATGGGACCCGAGTCGGGTGACGTTTTAGTTGTCAGCTGGGGCGGAACTTACGGAGCTTGCCACACGGCCACGCGACGTTGCCAAGAGGCCGGGCTGGCGATCGCTCACACCCACATTCGCTACCTCAACCCCTTGCCGGCGAACTTGGGCGAACTGTTGGCGAACTATAAGATGGTGGTCGTACCCGAGCTCAACACGGGCCAACTGCGGATGTTGCTGCGTTCTAAGTATTTGGTCGATTGCATCGGTATCAATAAGATTAAAGGCAAGCCGTTTGCGGTTAGTGAGTTAGTCGAGCAACTGACCGACTTGGCCGCCACGATCACGCCCACAGCCCCTGCCAACGAAGCCAACGGCAAGACCAGCAAAGGCGTCGTGCAGAGCAAAGCGGGATAAGTGTTGAAACCAAAGTCGCCTTTCGCTCCGCGAAAGTCCAAGTCAGTCGTCTTTCGCTCCGCGAAAGTCTCCAAAGAGAGGTACTTTCGGCGGAGCGAAAGGCGACTTAGCAAAATTCAAAATACAAATTCGAGTCGATCATGAATCTACCAGTCCTCAAGGCTACTGATTTCGCCAGCGACCAGGACATTCGCTGGTGCCCCGGTTGTGGTGACTATTCGATTCTCGCGCAAATGAAAAAGGTGCTGCCCGACTTGGGAGTACCACGTGAGAAAACGGTATTCATCAGTGGTATCGGCTGCAGCAGCCGGTTCCCCTATTACATGAACACGTATGGGATGCACAGCATTCACGGTCGGGCACCCACGTTTGCGACCGGCCTCAAGTCGACGCGTCCCGACCTCAGCGTCTGGGTGATCACGGGTGATGGCGATGCGTTGAGCATCGGCGGGAATCATTTCATCCACTGCTTGCGTCGCAATTTGGATATCAACATCATTCTGTTCAACAACCAGATTTACGGATTGACGAAGGGCCAGTACAGCCCAACCAGCAACGAAGGGCACGTCACCAAGAGCACGCCAATGGGCTCGATCGACCATCCCTTGAACCCACTGAGCGTGGCTTTGGCTGCTGAAGCCACCTTTGTGGCACGGTCGATCGATGCGCACGTCAAGCACCTGGGCATGACGCTGCAGCGAGCGGCTGCTCACAAGGGAACATCGCTGGTCGAAGTCTATCAAAACTGCAACGTCTTCAACGACAAAGCGATGGACTATGCTCAATCTCGCGACCAGCGTCCCGAGCACACGGTGGAGCTGGAGCACGGCAAACCATTGATCTTCGGCAAAGATCGTGACAAGGGGATCCGGATGATCGGTGGTCGGCTGGAAATCGTGAAGACGTCCGAAGTACCGGCGGACGATTTGCTGATCCACGACGAATCGAGCCACGACTCGACCCTGCACTACATGCTCAGCCGCATGCGATACCCCGAGTTCCCCGAGCCGATCGGGGTGCTGCGAGCCGTGGAAGGGGTGGCCACATACGACGAACAGATCAACGATCAAGTCCAGGTGGCCCAGGAAACGCGGGGCCGCGGCGATCTGCAGAAACTGTTCAACAGCGGCGACACCTGGCAAGTTGCCTGATACGTTTCGATTTGGACAACGGCCAAGATTATCGCGGGAAATTTTCCCTCTAGTCGCTATTAGCAGTCATTTGATTTACCATGGGGAGTTGGCCAGTCGGGTCAATTCCCCTTTTTTTATGCCCGCCGATTCCCTTTCTGGAACCCCAGAGGACAGCGATGAAAAAAACGACTCCTCCCGCATCACGTCGTGACTTTATTAAGGCGACTTCGACGACAGCTGCGGCCGCCGCGATGGTCCCATACTTTGCTACCAGCAACCAAGCGTTCGCGAACCAATCGAAGAACGATCGCCCGCTGATCGGTTGCATTGGGGTTGGCAGCATGGGCACCGGCGATGCTCGCGGGCATGCCAATTTCGGAGACGTCGTCGCCGTCTGTGACGTCGATTCGCGACGCGCCGAAGCGGCCAAGCAAGATGATAAAATCGGCAAGGGCAAAGCCGATGCGTACGGTGATTATCGACGCGTGCTCGAACGCGATGATATCGACGTGGTCAGCATCGTCACGCCCGATCATTGGCACGTCAAGATTGCCATCGAAGCGCTCGAAGCGGGCAAGCACGTCTTCTGCCAAAAACCACTCACGCTGACCCTCGAAGAAGGGCAATTGATTCGCCGCGCTTGTGATAAGCACAAAGATAAGATCTTTTTCATCGGTACGCAGCAGCGAAGTGACAAGGGACGCTTCTTGCGAGCGATCAACATGGTCCAGCAGGGCCTGCTGGGCGACATTAAAAATATCACCGTGGGCATCAACGGCAGCCCCAAGGGCGGTCCCTATCCGATCGTCGATCCGCCAGCCGAACTCGATTGGGAGAGCTGGCTGGGTCAAGCTCCCGAAGTTCCCTACCGCGAGCGTCGTTGTCATTATGAATTCCGTTGGTGGTATGAGTACTCGGGCGGCAAGTTCACCGACTGGGGTGCTCACCACGTCGATGTGGCCACTTGGGCAATCGGTGCTGACAAAATTGGCATGGGACCTGTCGAGATCGATGGTACCGATGCCCAACACCCAGTACCTTTCAAAGATGGCTATCCCACCGTCGATGATAGCTATAACACCTCGCATGACTTTGCGGTCAAATGCCGTTACGAAAATGGTATCGAGATGAACGTCACCAGCCGTGGTGACAACGGGGTAATGTTCGAAGGGACCAAGGGGCGGATTTTCGTCAACCGCGGTCGCATCACCGGTCAGCCAATTGATGAGAACTGGGATAAGGATGTGTATGGTGATGAACAACTCACCGCACTGTATAAAGGCAAGCCTCACGAAGGTCACAAGAACAACTTCTATCGTTGCATTCGTGAAGGGGGTCTGCCCGTGTCCGATGTTTACAGCCACGTGCAAGCGATGAACACCTGCCACTTGACGGCGATCGCTGCCAGGTTGAATCGCGTGCTCAAGTGGAATCCCGAAAAGGAAGAATTCCTCGGTGACGAGCAGGCTGCTGCGATGTTCGCTCGCACGCCGCGCGAAGGTTACGAAATTCTTCGCGTCTAAGGCGGAGTCAACGCGTTGAAAGCATGGATCGATGTCGGCGGCACGTTCACCGACTGTTTCGTCGTCACCGCCGCGGGCAAGCGCCTGCGGCGGAAAGTGCTCAGCAGCGGCATCACGAAAGCATCAATCGCTGGCGGGTCCACCGCCGAGCGTTTATTGCTGCCCAGCCGCCGCGGCGACGGTGACGACTTCTGGGTGGGTTCTCAATTATTAGTGCTCGATGAAACGGGGCACGAACTAACCCGACGATCCATCGTTGCCTTTGCATCCGACGCGGGCGCATTCACGCTCGATGAGCCGCTAGCGGAATTACCGGCTGCCGGCACGGTGGTCGAACTGCACAGCCCTTGGGAAGCACCCGTGTTGGCTGTGCGGTTGGCCTTGCAACTCGGTGGCAGTCGCCAAGGGGATGCACGTCCGCTGCCCGCCTGTGACGTGCGACTCGGCACCACGCGGGGCACCAACGCGCTGCTGACTCGCAGCGGCGCTGATGTCGCTTTATTGGTCACTGCTGGCTTTTGTGATTTGCTGCGAATTGGTTCGCAGGAACGCCCCGATTTATTCACTCTGGACATCTGCAAACCACCGCCGCTGACCGACCGCGTGGTTGAAGTCCAGGAACGTTTGGCGGCCGATGGTTCCGTCTTAATACCACTGGATCTGGCAAAGCTCAAAGCCGATCTGGAAGCGCTGCGAAACGACGGCGCGGCCTCGCTGGCGATTTGCCTGCTGCACGCTTTTCGCAACGACCAGCATGAACAACAGGTCGCCGAACTGGCTCGCCAAGTCGGCTTTCAGGAAATTAGTTTATCGAGCCAAGTTGCTCCGCTAATTAAACTGCTGACCCGTGCCGAAACGACCACCCTGGACGCCTATCTCAATCCGATTTTAGCCACTTATATCGAACGCGTTTGGCAACAATTCGGCGGACCGCAAACGTCGCGATTACGTTTGATGACCAGCGGCGGGCAATTGGTAGGTGGGCAAACATTTCGCGGGCGTGATTGCGTACTCTCGGGGCCAGCCGGGGGCGTGGTGGCGTTGGCGGCCATCGGCGATTCCGTGCAAAAAATCGAGCAGCGGGTGGATGGTGTTATCGGTTTTGACATGGGTGGGACCAGCACCGACGTGAGTCGTTATGAAGGTCAAATTGTGCGTCAATTCGAAGCCCGCAAAGCGGGTGTGCGCGTGATGACACCGATGATGGCGATTCACACCGTGGCCGCAGGCGGTGGTTCCATTTGTCATAGCCAAGCGGGCCGCCTGTTGGTTGGCCCCGAAAGCGCGGGTGCCGATCCCGGGCCAGCCTGTTACGGTCGCGGCGGACCTTTGGCGGTGACTGACTTAAATCTCATACTCGGCCGCATCGTCGAACAATATTTCCCCTTTCCCTTGGATCATCAAGCTGTGCACCAGCGGTTGGAAACGCTGCGTGATCATTTGAGTTCCCAAGGAGTATCATTTGCCTCTCCCACGGCACTGGCCGAAGGTTATTGGCAAATCGCCGTGAATCACATGGCCGAAGCGGTCCGCACCGTCACCACGGCCGCCGGTTCGGACCCCAGCA
The DNA here is from genome assembly GCA_964535475.1 of uncultured Pirellulaceae bacterium. Lineage (GTDB taxonomy): Bacteria > Planctomycetota > Planctomycetia > Pirellulales > Pirellulaceae > Laterigemmans. The sequence goes on along the minus strand of CAZHTX010000131.1, from coordinate 2,818 downwards.
AGATGGCTTTGGTCAGCTTTGGCGGAGCCGCGGGACAACACGCCTGCGCGGTGGCTGAGGCGTTAGATATCGGCTGCGTCATCGATCATCCCGACGCGAGCATGCTCAGCGCGCTGGGCATGGGACTCGCTCCCGTCGGACGCTTTGCCTCCCGCGGTATCTACCAACCGCTCGACTCGCTCGCTGGGGACCAGTTGAGCAACTGGGAAGCGGAACTAATCGCGGAAACCTCAGAACAGCTCGCGGCCGAAGAGCAGGTTGATCTCTCCGCCAGCTCGGCGAACTGTCAAATTCGTTCCACCGCCGAGCTGCGCTACTTGGGCACCGAAGCTGCCTTGCAGTTAGAACTGCAACCGATCAGCACGCTCAACACACGCTTTGCCAACCTCCATCAACACTTATTTGGCTACCAACGAGCCGAGCGCTCAGTGGAGCTAGTGACGTTGCGTGTCGACGCCGAGATTCGTTCCACGGAAACGATCCCAATCAACCTGCCACCATCGCCCAAGCTACGACAGAGCAGCGATGTGCATCCGCTTTACGCCCGCGGGACATGGCAAGACGCCAAGCGTTTTTCCCGCGAACAATTACAACCGGGTGATTTAATCACGGGCCCCGCGTTGATTGCCAGCGCAACCAGCACCCTGGTTGTACAGCGTGATTGGCAGGCCCTGGTCTGCGACCAAGGCACGATCATCGTGCGACGCGATAGCGCGTCAACTGATCGTCAGATACCGAGTCAAGCGTCGACGGTTAAATCGATTCCGACAGACCAACAGCCGGTGTTATTAGAAATCGCCGCGCGACGCCTGGAGGGCATCGCCGAACAGATGGGCGAGGCGTTGCGGCGGACGGCAGTCAGCGTGAATGTCAAGGAACGGCTCGACTATTCGTGTGCTGTCTTTCGACGAGACGGCTCCCTGGTAGCCGGTGCGATGCACGTACCAGTACACCTCGGCGCGATGGGACACACGGTGCGGAGCATCATGGCCGCCTATCCCACAATGGATCGTGGTGATTGCTATGTTTCAAACAATCCTTACGCGGGCGGATCTCACTTACCCGATGTCACGGTGGTGACGCCGGTGTTTGTTAGCTCGGAACGTGGTTCCGCCGATTTCTTTGTCGCCAGTCGCGCGCATCATGCTGAGATTGGGGGCTTAACCCCCGGATCCATGCCGCCCAACGCTCGCAGCCTGGGCGAGGAAGGCATTGTGATCCATAACTTTCCGCTACATCAAGCTGGTGTGGCGCGTGAAGCCGAATTGGAAACGCTGCTTCGTAGCGGACCATACCCGTCGCGAGCACCTCATGAGAACATGGCCGATATTGCCGCGCAAGTTGCTGCCGGCAGGCAAGGGGCGGAAGATATACGCGCGTTGGCCCAGCGCTACGGCGCGACTCAGCTCGACGATTGGATGCAACAATTGCTATCCCTCTCGGCCGACTCGCTCGACGAACTGATCGCCGAGTTGGGGGACAAGCCTCGCCACTTCTCCGACTGTTTGTTGGACGATGCCAAGATCGCGGTACGGTTGCAAGTCGCTGAAGAAAAATTGATCGTCGACTTTGCCGGCACCTCCTCGGCTCATCAACATGGCTGGAACGCCACGCCGGCGATCGTCTCGGCTGCTGTGCTGTATGTTTTGCGTTGCCTCTCCAAACGTCCGCTGCCACTTTCAGAGGGCATTTTGCGACGACTCGAGTTGCGGATCCCCACCGGTCTGCTCAATCCCCGTTGCCAGCTTCCCTTCGAGCTTTGCCCAGCCGTCGTCGCTGGCAACGTGGAGACCAGTCAGCGGATTGTCGATTGTTTGTTGGGTGCTCTGGGAGTGGCCGCAGCCAGCCAAGGGACCATGAATAACCTTCTGATCGGCGACGCTTCATTTGGCTATTACGAAACGATCTGCGGCGGCAGCGGAGCCACGTCGCGGCAAGCTGGCGCCGACGCGGTGCACACACACATGACCAACACTCGCATCACTGATCCCGAAATCTTGGAGTCGCGATACCCGTTGCGATTATGGGAATTTTCAATCCGCCGGGGCAGTGGCGGTGAGGGTCAGCAGGTGGGTGGCAATGGCGTGATCCGCGAGCTGGAAGCGTTGGCACCTTTAACCGCCTCCCTGTTGACCAGCCGTCGGCAGACTCCCGCGCCTTATGGAATCGACTCGGGTCAGCCCGGTGCCTGCGGTCGCAACGTGCTGATTAAGCAGAGCCAGCCAGCAACGGAGTTACCCGCCACCGCAACGATTGAATTGCAACCAGGCGATCGGCTCCGCATCGAAACCCCGGGGGGCGGCGGAGCAGGCGCGGCTGAGTAATGCTTTGGGTCCCCATCAGCCGCCTCGCGCCAGCGTGCGGTTCCCGGTGTCGCGTCGCGCTGTGGGAACCGCAGGCTGGCTTTGGGTCCCCATCAGCCGCCTCGCGCCAACGTGCGGTTCCCGGTGTGTGTCGTGCTGTGGGAACCGCAGGCTGGCTTTGGGTCCCCATCAGCCGCCTCGCGCCAGCGTGCGGTTCCCGGTGTGTGTCGTGCTGTGGGAACCGCAGGCTGGCTTTGGGTCCCCATCAGCCGCCTCGCGCCAGCGTGCGGTTCCCGGTGTCGTGTCGCGCTGTGGGAACCGCAGACTGGCGCCAGGCGGCTGATGATGCTTCCCAACGTGCGGTTCCCGGTGTCGCGTCGTGCTGTGAGAACCGCAGGCTGGCGCCAGGCGGCTGATGATGCTTCCCAACGTGCGGTTCCCGGTGTGTGTCGTGCTGTGGGAACCGCAGGCTGGCGCCAGGCGGCTGATGATGCTTCCCAACGTGCGGTTCCCGG
>CAZHTX010000130.1:0-12648 GCA_964535475.1 uncultured Pirellulaceae bacterium | reverse complement strand
CCCCGATACGACACTGGAAAGGCTGGCCGCGATCAGCGACTCGTTGGGTGGAAAAGCCGCATTATGGGAGTTGTTTCAATCGACGCCACCGACGTTACGTTTGTGCGTCCGCCTGTGCGCGGCCAGTCCCTATTTGGCCGGCATCTTGATCAACAACCCGGGGATGTTGGACGAGTTAATTGACTCGCTGATCTTGGATCGCTTGCCGCTCGGCGAGCAGTTGGAAAATAACTCGCGGGAACTGTGCCGTTTCGCCGAAGACCTCGATCCCATTCTTCATAGTTTCAAGAATTCAGCCCAATTGCGAATTGGAGTCCGCGACCTATTGGGACGTGACTCGATTGTTGACACGCACCGCGCGATCGCCGATACCGCGGAAGCCTGTTTGCGGCGAGTTGCTGAGTACGAATGGGCAACCATGACCAACCGTTATGGAATCCCGATGGCGGAAAGTGGCCAGCCAAGTTATCTGAGCATGATTGCGTTGGGAAAATTGGGAGGCCGTGAACCGAACTACCACAGCGACTTGGACATGCTGTTTGTCTACGATGTGGAGGGGCAAACACGACCTTTGGCCGGAGGAAGGCGCGAGGGAACCAGCAACGGTCATTTCTTTAACGAGTTAACCCAACGGATCAACAAGCGGGTTAGCAATTACGGACCGTGGGGGCGGCTCTACGATCTCGATGGACGGATTCGATTTTCTCACCATCGCCATGTGATGGCGATCACTCAGGATCAATTCGCAGCCCACTTTCGTGCCGCTGATTGTCCACTTTGGCAACGTCTGGCATTAGTAAATGCGCGCGTGATCTACCACAGCGGTAAAAACGAAAAGGCAATGCGTCAGTTCATTGCCGATGCGCTGCAATCTCCCGCGTGGCGGCCCGGGATGGCCGAGGAAGCCGCCAAGTTGCGTTATCAATCTCAGCAGGGAGCCGCCCCGGAGAATCTAAAACGCGGGCTGGGGGGAACGCTGGATATTGAAGTCATTGTCCAACTGCTGCTGCTACGATACGCCGGTGAATTGGCTGGCCAACTTGGGGTCGGCACGTTTGCCGGATTGCAACTGCTGAGAAAACATAGCTGGCTTTCCGTCGAGCAGGCCAGACATTTATCGGCCAGCTATAACTATTTGCGGAGCGTCGAATCGAACCTGCGGCTGATGAACTTGCCAGCTCGACACGATCTGCCCCGTTCACCCGACGAGTTGCGGTGGCTCGCCTTTGCGATGCGCGAAACTCACGCCAACGTGGTTACGCAAAAATGCGATGCCTATCGGGAAGCGAACCGTCAAATCTTCGAAGCTGTGATCGCCGAACAGACGTCCGGCGATCAAGCCCAGCAAGCTCCTTATGCGGCAGGCGAGTCTGACCCCGCCCGCGACTCTTGATACCGATACAACCCCGGCTGATCGCGTCCATCTCCGTCCCAATCTCCCATGACGGGAACTTGGTTTTGATCGCGTGGGATGCGCAATTGCAGATCGGCAGCCGTCAGCCGACGATCTCCATCGGTATCAATGATCCAAACATCACCGCGAACCACCGCCAACTCGTCGATGCCGTCGCCATTCCAATCGCCGACCACGGGGATGTCACCAGGCTGACCGAAGACCGCTGTCACGTCGGCCTTCGACCAACGACCATCGCCATCCGCATCCAACTGCCAAACGCCTCCGCGGAAGACGGCAATCGTATCGATCGCATCGCCATTCCAATCGCCCACCAGTGGGACATCGGAATCGACTCCGTAGCGGAATACATGATCAATCACATCCGCATGCATCTTACCCTTGGCGGTATTTCGCAGGAACCGTTTACCGACCGCCGCCTCACCCTCGGTTGGCGGCAGATTCTTGTGCCCGCGTTCACTGCGATTACTCAATCCTGGCAGCCCCGCGTCGCGTCGAATGACTTGTGGATCACGTTGCCACTCGGGCCCAAAAATCCCCACGTCTTGCTTGCCGTCACCGTCCCAATCACCGACCACGGGGCGGTCCTTTGACGAGCCCAACAGTAACCATAAGTCACCGCTGTCCCAACGACCGTTGCCATTCAGATCTACCAACCATTCGCCGTCAATGTAGATCGCCGCCTCATCCTGGCCATCACCGTCAAAATCACCGACTACGGGAATACCAGCACTGACTCCGACCACAATGGATCGTACACCCTCGAGCGGTTGCCCCTCGGCGTCATAAACTTCCCACTGACCATTATTGGCCTTCGCTTCCGACCAACGTTTCATGAGTTCTTCGTTGGCGGCGGGAATGAATACCTCCTCATCCGCAATGCCTGCGTCGCGAGGTTGGCCACCATTAATCACACTCAGGTGCCAGCTGACGTTGGACCGCCAAACGAACCAAGGAATCAAATCGATCGGCGGCGGTGTCCAGCCTAAAAAGGGGCGTTCAGGAGGTAGGAAAGTATCAAAACCGACATCAGGGATGTTATTAACCGGGGCCTGGGGATCTTCTCCCGGTGGGCCAGGTGTTGGCGGATCGATGCGAATTTCGCTAAAGTTATTATTATTGATCCGCTGGCCCGCAGTCACAAAAATTGACAAGATTGCATCGGTACCGGGGTTTGTTTCCTCCGATAGGGCGAGTGTGGAAACGATAGCACCGAGCTGTGGGTTACTAGCAAAATCCGCGGTGTTCACCGCCAGTCCATTCCCCGTCTCACCCGGTGTATCCAGCCCGTCAATAAAACCATCAGGTTGAACTTGATAGACGTGATAGGTGGCTCGGGGACGAAGCCCGGTAAACTCATAAAATCCATTTTCGTCAGTGACGACTCGGATGGGCCCATCCGTATAGGTCCCTGGGATCGCGTTGGCTCCATCAATCGCATCCCCCAGCAGGTTCCGCAGTTCAAGAGTGACCCCTGCCAACCGTTGATCGTCGGAAGTCAGCACACCATCCTGGTATCTGCGTAACTCCTCCGGCGCGGGTGCCTCCCGCAGTTCCAAATCTCGGCCATCCTGGAACACAAACCCGCTGATCGAGGCTGGGGGCACTTCTGGAAAATCATAATGGATGAGATCGCCACCGCCGGGAACGGCGATTGCTGAGATGATATCAGCCAAACTGTCATCACCGCCATGCGACCCCGCGTGTTGACCACCATGGAACAGTCCCAGCGGTTGGTACTGACGCACCGAGTAAATGCCTGGCGGCAAATTCACAAACTGGTAATTGCCATTCACGTCAGTCGTGGTGGAAGCTACCACTGCACCGTTTACGTCCAACAGGTCGATCACGACGTTCTCAAGAGGTTGTTCTGAGTTATCAAACTCTCCGTCGGTGTCTTGATCCACCCACACGCGACCGCTGAGCGAGCCGCCCACGACTTCGCAGAAATCATAGCCAGTCAACTGTTGACCGGGACCAATCTCGATGGCGCCGATGAGGTCATCGGCTAACACGCTTCCACCACCGCTACCGACGACTTGTCCACCTTGGAAAAAGCCGACGGGTTGCACTTCCGCGACGCGGTAGCGACCGGGACGCAGACCGGAAAATTCGTAGCGTCCTTGAGCATCGGTGCGGGTGGTCTCCAAAATTGTTCCCTGCTCGTCTTGCAGGTGGACGACCACGTTTTCCAGCGGACGCTCGCCAAGATGGGGCTCGTAAAAACAGTCACCGTCGGAATCGACGAACACGGAACCAGCTAAGGAGCTTGGCTCGACTTCGCAAAAGTCATAGTCGACGAGGTCTTGCCCCGGCCCGAGTTCAATCTCACCAATCAGGTCGTCGGCCAACACCACGCCGCCGCCACTGCCGACGACTTGTCCACCTTGGAAAAAACCGATTGGTTGAACTTCGCTGATCCGATACGTTCCGGGGGCCAGGTTCGCAAAATGATAACGTCCCGAGGCGTCTGTCGTCGTGGTAGCGATGATGTTGCCCGTTTCATCATGCAGACGAATTTCGACACCTAGCAGGGGGCTTTCACCAAGCGTCGGTTCGTAAACACAGTCCTCATCGGAATCAATGAAGACCATCCCACCGATCGATGATGGCTCGATTTCACAAAAGTCATAATCGACAAAATCTTGATTGGCACCCAGCATGATTTCGCCAATCAGGTCGTCGGCGAGAATCCGACCACCGCCGGAGCCGACCACTTCACTTCCTTGGAAATACCCGACGGGCTGCACTTCACTGACGCGATATGTTCCAGGACGTAAGTTGGCAAAATGATAATCGCCGTTGGCATCGGTTTGCGTGGTTTGCAACACGCGCCCATCTGCATCGTGCAAGCGAATTGTGACCCCCGCCAAACTGCGTTCGCCCAATATTGGCTCATGAACACAATTGCCATTGGAATCAACGAACACACTCCCTGAGATCGAAGAGGGATCAATTTCCCAAAAGTCATAATCGATGAGGTTTTCTCCCCAACCGATTTCAATATCCTGAATCCAATCGGTCGTCCCCGCGTCACCACCCTTTGAGCCGGCTCGTTGGCCACCTTGCAGATAGCCAACCGGTTGCGTTTCGCGGACGCTGTAGCGGCCTTGCCGCAGCTCGGTGAACTCGTAATATCCTTGATCATTGGTCGTCGTCGTGGCGACGCGTTGGCCGTTTTCGTCGAGTAATTCCAGGGTGACGCCCGACAACCATGGTTCGCTGGCGCTGCGAACTCCATCTCCATTACGATCAACGTGGACGTTACCGCTGATCTCGCTGGGTGGGTGCTCGCAGAAATTGTTCTGCACCGAGATGTCGCCCGAACCGACGGGGATTTCCCGGATTTGGTTGGCCACATCGATTAACCCGCCCGTTGATCCGACGACCAATCCGCCATCAAAGAACCCTGCCGGCTGCTCTTGCACGACTGTGTATTTTCCAGGACGGAGGCCGGTAAATTCGTACCTGCCATCCGCGTCCGTGCTGGTCTCGGCAAGCTGTTGGCCGCCGGCATCTAGCAAGCGAATAACGACGCCGCTGAGCGTTTGCTCATTGGGGTCCAGCGTGCAATCGTCATCGAGATCGGCGTGGACTTGTCCAGAGATCGTGGCGGGAAGCAGTTCGCCAAAATTGTACTCAACTCCCGCTTGGCCTTGTCGCAAACTGACCGCTTGAATCACATCGCCAGGATTCACCGCTTGGCCTTTGACAACCCCCGCCACGGTCCCCGCTCGATCAAGTCCATCCAGGTAACCTGCCGGAGTGATTTCCTCCAAGCGGTAAGTGCCAGGCAGGATGTCGCGAAATTCATAATAGCCACTGGCGTCGGTTTGCTGGGTGCCAACAACATTACCGCCAGCGTCAATGAGGCGGACAGTGGCGTCAGGAATCCCCAATTCTCCTGCATCCCGCGAGCCATCATTCGAGCGATCGTGGTACACATATCCAGAGACGCTGGACGGCGCCGCTTCGCAGAAATCATAACTCTCGCCATCACGTCCAGCCGGCAGACGAATTTCGGAAAGGCTGCCATCAACCAAGGCGACACCGACTTCGATGCCATCAATGCGGCCCACGGAGGCATCACCATCGAGCAACCCCGGGGGAGTAATCTCCTCGATCCGATAAGTTCCCTTGGGAACATCATCGAAACGATAACGTCCATCGGCGCCGGTAAATACCACTGCCACTAAGTTGTTCGCTTCGTCGAAAAGTCGAACTTCTACTCCTTCCAGCGGGATCCCATCATCAAAGCCGACGTCATCACAGTCCTCCCCAGGCGGCACCAAATAGACACCCCCGGCGATCGAGCCTAAAGGTAGTTCGCCAAAGTTATATTCAATCCCGTTCACGCCACCGATCAAACTAATGCCGCGAATCTCATCACCCGGATTTACCGCGGCACCAACTTGAACTCCATTAACGGTACCTGCCCGGTCGAGGCCATCGGTGTAGGGGGCCGGTTGATCGAGCTGTTCAATTCGATACGTTCCCGGCGACAGACCCTCGAAGCGATAGGAGCCATCGGCGGCCGTGGTTTGCACCAGCGGGGTTTGGGTGGCGATTGTATTGATCGGCACCAAACGAACGCGAACACCGCCAATCCCTGGCTCGCCCGCATCGCGCATGCCATCATCACTGTCGTCGCGGTACACGTAGCCACTGATCGCGGCGGGACGCGCTTCGGCGAAATCAAAATCAACCGCGTGCAGATCGCCCAGTGGCAAGGCGATTTGGCTGAGGATGTCCGCGGTTTCAACCATACCGGTGTCGGCACCAGCCACGGTGCCCGGAATGGCACCCACGCTGAAGTAGCCATCCGGTTGGGTTTCAATGACGCGATAGGTACCTGGAGTCAGCCCCAAATCGGTACCGAACTGGTAATTGCCGTTGGCATCGGTGCGAGTGGAAAAGCCGGTGTCGACATATTGATTCGTGCTGGTGTCAAGTTTCCACAGCTCAATTTCAACATCTCGCAGCAGTGTCTCTCCCGCGTCCAGGTTTAAGTTTAAATTGTCATCGGCAAACACGGTACCGGCGATGGAAACGGGCTTGGGAACCTGTTGAGTCGTGGCGATCGCGCCGGCAGTACGATTGTCTTGGTCTCCCGCGCCTCCCAAGTCAATTGGCAGATCTAGACCATAATCAGTTTGCGGATCGCCATAATTATTGAGGAAGATGTCTTGACCAGCGGCCAGCTCAAAATGGGGTGCGGCAAAGGTAGCGGCTAGCAAAGAGCGATGAAACTCTTGCCCGCTGACAATGACGTCGAGTTCGTCGTTGTTGATCTCGCCGTTCGGTTCGACCCAGAGGACTTCATCCACATCAATGGTGAATTTGAGTTTATCGCCAGCCTGAAAATGCCGGAACTGCAACGTTAGCAGTTGGCCGCCATCTTCAACAATTCCGACAACGGAAGCACGGGGATCCGCCGTCACGAGTTCATGCACGGCGAATGGGTGGGCGGCATCTTTACCGATGCCTCCCAATTCCGTGTCGAAAATCAAGTCACCTTCGGAGACTCCATCAGACCGTTTATCCGTCGACACTTGGAGTTCGGTTAGTTCGGTATCGGGCGCCCCGCCGGTAAACGACACGATGAACATATCGGGAAGATCGTCGGAACCTTGATCCTGCTCGATATACACCATGCCCACATGAACGGGATCGGCAGCCATCAGCAACCGCGACTCCAATAACTCGGGCCGAATCCGTCGCCGGAGGTTCGCCGCAACGAGACCGCGTCGTTCTTTCTTCGTGCGTTTGCCGAACACCCACATGCTGCGCACCTCCGTGTGCGAATCGTTTTACCGCTCTGGTTTATTTCAGATCAGCAGCGAAATCTTAAGGTAACCGACTGGTACGAGCATCAGGGACCAGAGCGGCATCCGCGCCGGCGACCCTAGCGGTGTCCGTAAAATTCGCGACCGACCAAGCCCGCATCGTGGTATCGAAACTACCCGAATAGAGCATGCCTTCTCGATAGACAAGTGAAGAAACCGACCCGGTATGGCCAACTAAACGCTGGACAAGCTCGCCGGTTTCCAACTCAATGATATAAATCACATTGTCCGTTCCACCCACCGCGGCGAACGTTTGCTCAATCATGCAAACTGATAATAGTTTAGTGCGAGGAATCTTAATCGTATGCACCACGCTGCGATCGGTCGTATCATAAACGATCGCTTGCCCATCGTCGCCCACAGTCAACGTTCGTCCCGTCTGGCCGATAAAGACCATGGAATTGATACGGCGGTTATGTAGTTGCACATCCTCAATTGTCGAACCCGTGATCGCATCGTAGAGATGCAAGTCACCACTGCGCCCGGCAGCCCCCAAAAGTAAACCATCGTGACGATAAGCGATCGTCCGCAGATCTTGGCAACCGCAATTCAACCGCGGACGTCGTTCGTTGTCGACACCGACCAGATAGACTTCTGGAGCAAACCCGACCGTCGCCACCATTGAGCTATCGGGGGAGAAACGCACAGCACGCAGCGCAGCCACCTCGCCCAGCGCCTCCACCGTTCGCCAGTGATTATCCCGTTCCCACAGCAGAAGTCGACCGTCGTTAGCCACCGATGCCAATAAGCGACCATCGCCGTTAAAATGCAGATCACGAATCCAGTCACGATGTAGATCCAGCACCGCAACCACGCTCCAATCCGAAGTGTCCAGTACGCGGATCACATGATCATCGCCCGCCACCGCCAGCAATTGGTCGCGAGGGTCTATCGCCAACGCGGTAATCACCGGCGCGACCCGTTCAGGGCGTGTCGGCTTGAGTTGCACGGTGAGACTGGGCTGCAACGGTTCGGCCGCTTCCGCCCCCCATGAAGCGAACAGCAGCAGGCAAAGTTGCAAGCAAATCAGTCGGGCCATTGTCTCCGTCCCTGGGTTCGCGGATCATCGACGTTCGGTAACTCGACTCATCGGGTAAAATTCGGTCTCCCGAACGCCGATCCATGAACCTTTCTGACCGGAAATCCGTTACAGTCGGTAATATTTTTTTCGCCCCCCCAAACTTCCGCATCCACCCAAGCTACCAAGGCAATCCTGATGACGAACACGGTTAAACCACTTGCGGGACTGACTGACGCACAACTGGCCTCGATTCGGGACCAGTTTCCTGCCTTAGCGAGAGTCCAAGCGGGCCAACCTGTCGTCTATCTGGATGGACCAGCCGGCACTCAGGTCCCACAACGGGTCGCCGACACGGTTCGCGACCACTTGCTGTATCACAACGCCAACCATGGTGGTGCGTTCGCGACCAGCCGAGAAAATGACGCCATCATCGCGGAAGCGCACCAAGCGGCGGCCGACTTTGTGGGAGCTGGGGATCCTGACGAAATTGCGTTTGGGGGGAACATGACCACGTTGACGATGCACCTCTCGCGAGCCCTTGCCAGGACATGGAGTTGCGACGACGAGATTATTGTCACCCGGCTGGATCACGACGCCAACGTGCGACCTTGGGTGTTGGCGGCCCACGATGCTGGCGCCACAGTGCATTTTCTGCCGGTACACACGGCAGACTGCACGCTGGACATGGCTGCTTTTCGCAATCTGCTCAACGAGCGGACACGTTTGGTAGCCGTGGGGGCGGCATCGAACAGCGTTGGCACCGTCAACCCAATTGCTGAAATCACCAAATTGGCCCATCAAGTGGGTGCGGAGGTGTTTGTCGATGCGGTGCATTACGCGCCGCATGGGCTGATCGACGTGCAAGCGTGGAACTGCGACTTCCTGGCTTGCTCGGCCTACAAATTTTTTGGGCCGCACGTGGGGATTTTGTGGGGACGTCGCCAGCGTCTGGAACACATCACCCCCTATAAGCTCAACCCGGCTCCCGACACGCTGCCCGAAAAATGGATGACGGGAACGCAAAATTTTGCCTCCGTCGCAGGCACGCTAGCGGCGATCGACTACTTGGCCGATCTGGGACGTTCGCTCGCCGAGAATCCTGCCAGCCCCCGCCGTGACGCCTTGGAAACCGTCTTCAAGCACGTCACGGCTTACGAAAGTGATTTAGTCTGGCGGTTGCTGGCTGGTCTGGGGGAGATCGAAGATGTTTGCGTTTACGGAATCACCGACTCTCACCGCGCCAGCGAGCGGATGCCGACGATTTCGCTGACCAGCGACCGTATGACACCGGCAGAGCTGGCCTCACGGTTGGCGGAAGCGGGTATCTACGCATGGCACGGAAATTACTACGCGTGGGAGTTGAGCCACGTGCTGGAGCGGGAACCGCAAGGCATGTTGCGATTAGGTTTAGTCCATTACAACACGGCTGAGGAAGTCGACCGCACGATTGCGGCGCTGAAGAAATTACACGCTTGATCAATAGGTCCCGAGCAGCAGCGCTTCCTCGATGGCTTGTTGGTACTCAGTGTCGGTGAGATTAAACAGGTCCTGCAAATCGCGCAGCATTTTTAACTGTGCTGGGTTTAATTCTCCTTCGGCCGAGGCAGCCAGGAAAGCGGCTTTGAGGACGATGACGCATTGTTCTTGCGACCATTGACGTTTCACGGTCAGCAAATAATTGGGGGCGGAAACTCCCAACCGCTGAGCCGATGCGCAGAGGGCCCCCAGTTCCTCGCGATCGATGGGGCGATCGAAAAGTTTATTGGAAACGACCAGCAAGGCGTCAATCTCGGCTTCAGAAATCGAGCCGTCGGCGGTTGTTACCAACACGGTGGCCCTGAGGGCATCTTCGCGAAACTGGGCCAACTGAGCCGCTTCGTGGCTTTCCTTAGTTAATTCCAGCACCGTCATATCCCAAGATGACTTGCAACCATCACACTGAACAAATGGTTCCGCACCGCCAATGGGCACGACGGGAATGAAGTAAATCGTTAAGAATGGGCGTCGATTACGCAGGCGATAGGAACAGTTCGCGCCGCAGGTGGGGCAATAAAAATGCCCCCGATCGACCGTGCGGGTCAAATTCATCGTGCCGATCCAGACCATACTTGCGGAAGCTCCTAAGGGGTGTCAGCGATCAGGATGAACGGGAGTCAGAATATAACGATTTTCCGGATTAGCTTAACTTTAATCTTACTAAGAACCGAAAACAAAGCAGATGGTTCACTGTTTCCATTTTAGTGGCATTGTTCGAGGGCTGAGTCAGAATGAGTCTGCTGCCGATCGTAACGCCGCGGAGTAGTGATACGTTACAGCAGCAGCGGTTGATTCGGCAAGTGAACGCCGATCAAACGAGTCTGCAATCGCTGTACGACCAGTTGAGCACGGGACGGCGGGTGCTCAGCGGATCGGAGGATCCGGCGGCGGTTGCCCGGGCTTTGGGGTTGTCTTCCGGCATTGCTCAATCGGAGCAACAAGTCCGCAACGCGCAGGCAACGGCCAGTTTTTTGCAAGCTGCCGATACGGCCCTGGGGGCCATCGATCAATCTCTGATCGAGGCGCGGGGAGCGGCGGTGGCAGCGGCTCAGAACGTGCTGCCCGCCGAAGAACGTGGTGCTTTGGTGCAGGAAATCGACCAAGTCATCAGTCGCGTCGTCAATTTGAGCAATCAAGCTTTTCAAGATACGCCTGTCTTTGGCGGCGTGCTGACGACGAAAACTCCGCTGATTCGCGAGCTCGATGGGATTCTCTATCAGGGCAACGAAACGGTCGCGCGGCCGAGTCTGGGTAGCAACGTGAAGGTGGAAACGCTGCCTACCGGTGCGAACGCTTTGGGGCTGGCCAGCCCAGCCGTAAAAGGCGACCCGCTGGTCACAGCCTTGACACCCGATACGCGGTTGGTCGACATGCGCGACGGCCGGGGCATCAAGCCGGGAATGATGCGAATCACCGATGGCTCGGGTTGGCAAGATGTCGATTTGACTGGCAGCGTCACCTTGGGGGACATCAAAGAGCGGATTGAGGCGTTGCGATTCGACGGCCGCGCGTTGGCCTTTGACATTAGTGCTGATTCGGTGACGTTGCGTTTTGCCGACAACTTAAACGCCACACTGGGAGTCGATGATGCCCCGGGGAGCAACACCAGCGTACAGCTGAACATCTCCAATCCGCTCGCGTTACAGGCGCCGCCTCTGGTGGGTGGTGCACTGGGACCGCGGACGACTCGGTTGACTTTACTGGCAGACCTCAACAACGGAGCCGGCATCGACGTCAGCGACGGCATTCGGATTGAGTATGGCTCGGAGATGCTCGACATCAACCTCTCGACAGCAAAGACGGTTGACGACGTATTGGCAGCCATCAATCGGTCTGGGGCGCCGGTCCGAGCCGAGTTGGACGCGGCCAGTGGTAACATTCAGCTGCGTTTATTGAAGAGTGGCGTGGAGTATTCGATCGGCGAGCAGGGTGGACTGGCCGCCACGAACTTGGGCATCCGCAGCAGTGACGGCGACACGTCGTTGAGCGAGCTGTTGACGGGGCGAGGCACGCGTGTCAATACGGCCGGTGAGGACGACCTGCTGATCCAGCGGCCCGACGGTACGGAACTAAACATTGATGCTAGCGGTTTTGAAACGGTCGGCCAAGTTATCAACGCCATCAACAGTCATCCCGCCAACCAAGATGTAAGGCGGATTACGGCTGAGTTGTCGCCGTTTGGCAACGGCATTCGGCTGTGGGGGCCGGTCGATACGGACCCCATCGTGGTCCGCCAATTGGGACGCAGCAACCTAGGTAACGCGTTGGGTTTGATTGATGAGGATGCTTCGGAGCAGATAGGCAGCGTTGCCGGCGGCCTCTCGGTGCTGCAAGGTCGCGATCCAGCTCCAGTGGAGCCGACCGGTACGATTGACACCTTGTTGCGACTGCGCGAAGCGGTTCGTGAGGGGGACCAATGGGGCATCGAACGGCTGACCGCACGGCTCGATACGGACTTTGAACAAACAGTAGCGGCGCGGGGGGAGATCGGCTTTCGCGCCCGCAACGTAGATACTTTAAAGGTTGAAGCCGAAGATCAAACGGTGCTAATGCAGTCCCGCCGAAGCGAGGAAATCGACGCGGACCTTACCGAAGTGATCAGCAAGATCAGCACGCGCCAAGCCGCCCTGGAGGCCAGTTTGCAATTGATCGGCCGCACAGCAGGATTAACCGTCTTGAATTTCCTGTAACGGTTTTAGCGAAGATCCGGCATGTGCGCGACCGATAGAACAGAAGCTGCGCGAGCTCTTGCCCAGCGGCCAAACATATAACGGCCGGCAATGAGCGGTGAGTGTTGAACTCATTCAATCATGCGCGTTAGCCGAAAGTGG
>CAZHTX010000129.1:0-12649 GCA_964535475.1 uncultured Pirellulaceae bacterium | reverse complement strand
GAAGACTGGCGTTTCGAACTGTAGGCTGGAACCACGCGGTTAGCCAAGTCACTTTTACCGAACTGGGTTACGTATGTCACAAACACTAAGTCCACAGCGGGTCACACCCAGCATTCCGCAACGTGAGCAAGCGGTCGATTTGCCGCCGCGGGCTCAACGTCCGCAGGAGTTAGTCGTCTCAAAGTTCGACAAGGTCAGCTCGATGCTATTGGCCTTTGCGCTCTTTTTGGGCATTCTGGTGGGCTTGCTGTTTCTACTGTGGCTGACCAGCGGCAAACCTAAGATCGTCATTCCCTATCCGGAGATCATTGAAAACCCCGCTGGCCGCGGAGAGAACGCGGAAGGCTTTGAGCGAGACTTTGAGCCACCCGGGGCGGAAGAAGTTGAAGACCTATTAGAACCAACCATCGAGGATACGCTGCAGGCGGTGACCGATGCGGTCAGTTCGGTGCCCGCCTCATTTGAATCGGTCAACAGCAACGCTTCGGCAACGACGCAGGGGTCAGGAAAAGGGGACAACCGCCAGCCTGGGCCTGAAGGGGAGGGCGATGACATCGTACCGCGTTTTGAGCGTTGGAAATTAAAGTTTTTGGCTAAGAATTTGACTTCTTACGCAACGCAGCTCGACTTTTATGAGATTGAACTTGCCGCGATGGGCGGCAGCATCCAGGGCGTTGATTACGCGAAAGGATTAGCCGGTTCACCACAGACACGGCGTGGTGACAGTGAAACGGAAAAGCGGCTTTACTTCATGTGGACCACTCCCGGCCCCTTGATGCAGTACGACCGTCAATTGCTGCAGAAGGCGGGCGTCGGCTTGAGCAACCGGCAGATGTTAAAGTTCATCCCTAAAAACCTGGAAAATATGCTGGCCAACATTGAACGCGAGTATGCTCGCGAGCGTGGTCATGAGCGAGTCACTGAGATCGCCCAAACGATCTTTGAATCGCGTCCGGTTGATGGAGGATTTATGTTTGAGGTGATTGAGCAAAAGTACCGCAAACCGCGTTGGTAAACGTTGCCGGCGAGCGGGGCCAGTTGCGAAAAGCGGGGCCAATAACGACACCGAGAAACGGTGATTTCGAGACTTTCCGCTTGTCCGGGGGTTGAATCCCGCAGAGCGAACCGCGGCCTGGCCGGTGTGACCGCAAACGGGCCGTTATTTTTGGCAGAATAATCGGCCGGTTTCCGGGCAAATAGCTTGGGGCATATTGCGACTGGGCGGAAGTCGAATATGCTGCAAAATAGATCTTATCTCTTCCGCCTTTGTTAAGGAATCGATGCATGTTGTTGCTAGAGGTGTCGGTCTTCGACATCATCGCTAATTCGGTCTATGGGGTGCTAGCTGCAGTCGCCATTTGGGGGATGTTTTGCATCGTAGTGGTCTGGAGTCGCGTGAAAGCCAAGCGTTTTCGCAGCGAGGCCGAGCAAGAGGAGTTTTTGGAGGAAATCGAGGGTGCGGTGGCTGCCGGGAAGTTTGATATCGCGGCAACGGCCTGTGAGGGAGACGATCGGGCCTTGCCTCAGATGATTGAGCTGGCATTAATGAATAAGTCGCTGGGATACCATCGTGTCCGTCAGTTGATTTTGGATCGTTTCCAGCGGGATGTGCTGTCGGATTTGGAACATCGCCTCTCCTGGGTCAACACGGTGATTAAGAGTGCGCCGATGATCGGTCTGTTTGGCACGGTGTTCGGGATGATGGGTGCGTTTCAGACGCTGGCCGCCAACACCGAAGGGGTGGAGCCGGCCGCTTTGGCGGCCGACATTAACATTGCCTTGCGGACAACGGCCTGCGGGCTGGCGATCGCGGTGCCTTTGATTCTGATGATCGCCAGCGTCAACATTCGGATTGAAAAAATGGAGGACTTAGTCGGGGCGGGCCTGACACGTTTCCTCGAAGCTTTCAAGGTTGGCTTGGACCGTTCGTCGGCCTTCCGTCAGGGAGCTTAAGCGATGGCCTTTCAGGTTGGCGGTGATGCCACCGCGGAACCACTGGAGTTGAGCGGAAAACGTAGTAGCGATGACGAAGTCGACATCACGCCGATGATTGACATTGTCTTTTTGCTGCTGATTTTTTTCGTCGTCTGTTCGAAAATGGATCCTAGCAAGACGGGTGCCATTCCTGAAGCGCAGCGGGGCGTGGCTGTTTCAGCGAACGACTCGGCAGTAATCATCATGGAGCGGGGCAGCGAGGACCGCGCCACGGTGAAACGTTATGATGGCTCACCCTTTCAAGATGATGACGAACAGCAGCGCAACGACGTCATTGAATACCTCACGCGACAGCTAGAAGCTGGCAAAAAGGAAGTCATGATCGTTGGCCACCGCGACGTGCCGATTGGCGAGGTGGCGCGGGTGCAACGGTTTATTCTCGAGGGTTTTGACAATTTGAAGACGACGTACATCGCCGTGAAAGAGGACTGATGCTCACTTTGGTGAAGCATTAGCAACCGCCCAGCAGCGTGTCGGAATGAATAGCTATGAGCATAAAAATACAGTGCCCTCAGTGTGGCGAACGTTGCGGCATCAATGAACGGATGGCCGGACGACGCACTCGCTGTCCCCGCTGTGATGCCGAATTGTCGGTGCCCTCGCTCGAGCAAATCGCGGCGGCCAAACAGCAGAAACGGGCCGCCCGTCAGCGAGACGCTTTAAGTGGTGCCGGAGAGGTTCCCTGGGCGGCGGCGATTCCCGTCGCCACGGCAACAACCACCGAGCAACATTCCGGCGACCAGGCCGCTGAGGAGGACAAAGGTTTTGAACCTTTGCCGATTGGCAACAAAGCGGGACGTGAAGAAACCGAGATGGACATGACGCCGATGGTGGATGTGACCTTCCTGCTGCTAATTTTCTTCATGGTGACCGCTTCGTTCAGCTTGCAGAAAGCGGTGGTTTTACCTCCTCAGCAAAGCGACGCTCCGAGCGAAACGGTCCAAGAGGAAGAAGACGAACCAATGGAAATGGTGACCGTACAAGTGGACGAGCGGGGAGGCTTTTTTGTGCTGGCCGCCGATTGGGAACGCGAGGTCGCAGGCAAGCCATCGCTGGTTAATGCGCTCCGTGATGCCCGTTCGGGCTTAGCCGGTGAAGTCCGACTGTCCATCGAATGTCATGAGAAGGCGATACTGGAGGCATTGGTCAACGCGATGGATGCGGGAGCTATTTGCGAATACGCGGAAATGCAAGTCACGCAAGTGGATGGTTTTTAGCACCGAAGCCTGTATAGCCTCCAAGCAATTACTGTATAGCCTCCAAGCAATTAGCTGTTGGACCAGATCGCGATGTGTTGCCGAGAGTGGCTTGGTAACTGTGACCTGGTGATCGATCGATCGGTCACCTCCTTTATTAATTTACTCCACTGATCGAAGTTTCTATGCTCGTTCGCGAATTGATTGACCGCCTGGAGTCAAGCGGCACTGTGGATCACGAAATCATTGAAGCCCTTCGTCAGCAATTGGAAGAGAGCGGCGCGCGGGTCACCCCCGAAGCGGTCGCCAAGTTGTTAGTCGACAACGGCCACCTGACCCGTTTTCAGGCGACCAAGCTGATCGGCGAACTGCGTGGCGGAGATGATGACGACTTGGAGAATCGGGCAGGCGAGAGTGATGAACTCGACCTGGGCTTGGCTGACGACGACGCCAGCGGCGAAGTCGTCGTCGAGGATGGCGAGCAGGTGGCCATCATTGTCGATGACGACGACGACGATGTTGCGGAGGCGGCAATCATTGAAGATGACGTGATGGTCGCCGAAGCGGTCGCGGTTGACGCCGATGTTGTCGATGCGGAACCGGTCGAGGCGGAGGTGATGACTGCCGAGGCGGTCGACGACGACGCACCCATGGCGGAGATGGCGCCGCACCCGGTGGTTCCCGCGGGCGAGCGAAGCGGTGGCAAAAAACAGCAAGCCAACCAGTGGGACTCCGTCTGGATCTACGGCGTCGCGGGTATCATTGTCTTGCTGCTCGGTGTCGGCGGAGGATTGGTTTTTTATCTCAATCGGATGAGCGCCGAGGACTATATCAAGAAAGCCAACGAGGCCTGGAGCAACGCCAATTACCCGGCCGCTCGCGAAGTTTATACGAAGTTCCTGGAGGCATATCCCGGCGATAAAAATATCTCAACTGCGCGCGTTCGCGTCGGTTACGCTTCGATTGTGATCGCTCAAGATACGCTCGGCGACGCTAACGCGGGTGTGCAAAAAGCTCGCGAAGTGCTCCCCACAATCGAAACCGAAGAGGCGTTTGAGTCACACCGTCAAGACATTGCTTCCACGCTTGTCGACATCGGCTCCAATTTGGCGAAAGAGGCCGATAAACAGTCGCTGGCCGACGACAAAGCGGTCACACTCAAGCAGCTGGATAGTTGGTTTGAGTTGCTGGAGAACCCCATGTATTTCTCTAGCGAAAGTCGCAAAAATCTGGGACCGCGAATCACCGGCATTGAAGAAACCAGAGCTCGCGTGGTGCGCGATATTGCCCGCGACCGCGACTTGGTCCAGGTCACCGCGGAAATGAAGAAAGCGATTGCTGAGAAAGAAACGAAAGACGCCTTTGACATGCGAACCGAATTGATTCGCAAGTATCGTCAGTTGAGCGATCACCCAGAACTGACATCCTTGGTGCTGGAAGCAAGTTCCATTCAACGAGAGTTAGTGAAATCTGCCGAGCAAGTTCCCCAAGTCAGCACCGAGCCGCTGGCCGACAGCGCTTACCAATCGTTGCTCTTGGCCAACCGCACCGGACGCTCCGTTCCCGAACTGGTAGGTCGCGTGGTCTACCTCCGCGCCCGCGGGTCGGTGTTGGCTGTGGCCGCCGATAGCGGGCAGATCTTGTGGCGTCGCTTCGTCGGTTACAACATCGACAATCCGCCCGTGCCTTTGGGAGATGCGCTCGATGATGGTGTTCTGCTGAGCGATGGTCGGCAGGGCGAACTGCAGCGGATCGCCAACAACAAAGTGGTCTGGCGGGCGGCGATCAACGAGCGTTTCAGCATTCCGGTGGTCGATGGTTCTACCATTTTTACGACGACTGAATCAGGGCGAGTGCTTGCGCTCGACAGCCAGACCGGAGATTCGCGGTGGGTTAAACAAATCCCGCAAGCCTTACAAGTAGCTCCCGGCAAACAACCCCGCGGCAACTTTATGTATGTGCCTGCCGAGCATAGCAACTTGTATGCGTTGAGTGCCGACAATGGCAGCTGCGTGCAGTCTTACTATGTCGGGCATGATTTGGGTACGATCCGCGTGCCGCCCGTGGAATTGCTCGGGCATCTCTTCTTGTTTGAAAACGCGGGCACTGATTATTGCCTCGTACACATTCTCAAAGTCGACGAACAGGCTGGAACGGTCGAAGTCGCGCAGTCCGAAATTCGCTTGACCGGGAACGTGATGACATCGCCAGTCGTGCAAGGTCGCCGCTTGATTGTGCTGACCGACTTGGGCCAAGTCAGCGTTCTGGACATTGAACCTTCGGCGGAACGTAACAAGGTCTCCATCGTTGCCGAGCAAGTACCCACTTATGATCGCCCCACCCCCACGGAAATGGCCGTGGGGCGGAGTGAAATTTGGGTGACCGGTTCGCAGATTGCTCGCTACCAGTTGCAAATTAACACTGGCAAAGTCGTGCGAGATTGGGTCAAGCACAAAGCGGACACTTTCATTGCGCAGCCGATTTTAATCGAAGATACTTTAATTCATGCCCGTCAAATGCGAGGCACGCAAGGGGTGCGAATCACGGCTGCCGATCCACGTGACGGCACCGTGCTCTGGCAAAACGACGTAGGGGTCCCCGTCGCCCTGTTATCCGCTGATCCCGAGTCGCGAGCGGTGTTTGCCGTGACCTCACAGGCCGCGCTCTATCAGCTGGGGGCCGAGAATCTGGCCGCCGACAGCACGCTGCAGCCGATTGAAAATCCAGGCGGCGACGGCGTTGCCCTGCGTTTCGGCAATCCGCTCGACGCGGGTAATCGCAGGCGGCTGTTGCTCAATCAAGAGACAGCCAAAGAGCTCCTGGTGCTCGACCCCTCTCGCTCTCGAGAGAAACTGCGGATGGTCCAACTGATGGTCCCCGAAGGCTCGGTCACCTCCGCCGAGAGCATTCTAATGGCGGGCGGGTTGCTGTTGCCGATGGATAACGGACGGATCATGCTGCTGAACTGGGAAAGTGGGATGTCGCTGGGCAGCCCCTTCCAGCCGCCCACACGTCCCGGGCAACGCGTTAAATGGACGACCCCCATTCCCAACCCGTCGGATCCCGAACAATTGTTGATCTGTGATGATTCGCCCACGCTGTTTCGCTTGCGAGTGGGTGAGCAGATTCGCGAGCTGAGCAAGACAAAAATGGGCGAACGATTGTTGGGCCCCGCGGCGGCCGGTAACACAAACTGGATCGCGGCGGCGGGCGGAGCAGCTGGCGATTTGTTAGTCACTTACAACGTCAATAGCCTGGAAGAAACCGCTCGCAAAATGTTGGGGAACCGCATTATCTACGGCCCAGTCTCGGTCGGTGATGCGGCTTCCGGTGCGGCCGTGATCTTGCAAACTTCGGACGGCAAATTACATCGCATTGAAGAAAATGCGGAGATCAAATGGTCACTCGATGTGCCCAGCGGCCAACCGGCGGCAGTCCCGCAAATGGTCAACGGCAAAATGTATGTCACTGGTCAAGACGGTTGGATTTTGGTGGTCGATCCGGCCAGCGGAAATGTGGAAGGTCGCGTTGACGTCGGCCAACCCCTAGCCGGTAATCCGCTGGTGGCCGGGAGTCAAATGTTGGTGCCTGGTTCCGAAGGCATCGTCTTTGTCGTCAGCAAGCCATAGGAAGGTTGAACTCCCATGCATCTTTCCTTGAATCTTAACTCAGCTACCAGAGTGAACATGCCCGCCAGCACCAGCCGGATGATACTGCGAGCCTTATTCGTTACCGCGGCGTGCCTTGGGCTGCAAGGAGGCTCCAGCAGTTGGGCCCAGATCACTCCCAACTACGCAACCGAAACCGAACCGGAAAGCGAAGGGATCGAGCTGCTGCAGACCGACCCTTATGACCTGGTGCGATTCAAAAGCTCGGCCGGAGGTGGATGGGCCAAAGTTGAATTATTACCCTTACCGGGTCGCCAGTTTCCCGCCAGGCCGACCGGCTCATTGGCGATGACCGTGCGGGGGCTGCCGGGTAAGACTTACGAAGCCAAATGGGCCGATATTGAATCGATCGAATTTTGGGAAGAGCGGCTGCAGCGGGAGTACGAGAAACGAAAGCAGGCGGCTGATTTCTCCGGTGCTTATCCGTTCCTGGCGATCCTGTACCGGGACAACCCTGGCGCCGAAACCGTCGAGGAGATGCGACGCGACTATTTGTTGCTGAACGCGCTCGATGATTTTAAAGGTGGCGACTTGAAACGCACCTTGGCGATGCTGGAAGAACTACAGCGCATCTCGCCTAACTACAAAACAGAGACGGTGTTGAGGGCGATCGGCAGAATCACTGACACGCTGATGCAACAAATGATGGACGCCGACCAATTGGAAGCGGCCCAAAAGCTACTAGCTCGGCTGGAGCAGGATTACGACGACAGCCAAGTCAGTTCGATTCGCCGTTGGAACAGCAAGTTCCTGGGGATGGCCGAGAGTAAGCGTGAAGAGGCGCTGGCGGCTCGCGATGCCGAACGTTGGCGTGAAGCTCGCAAGTTGGCCCTGGATAGTCTTTATCTGTATCCCCGGATTCCCGGGGGCGAAGCGCTCGTCAAAGAGATCGACCGCGCCTATCCGCTGGTCAACGTGGGCGTTTTGCAAGCGGCCACGGAACTCGATCCCACGCGGATCGACAATTGGCCCGCGCGGCGCACCGGGCGGCTGATGTATCGCTCGCTGTTTGAAATGAATGACGCCGGTCCCGAGGGGGGCGAATACGATTTCTTATTTGGCGACTTCAACCAAACCCCGGACCGCATGGAATTGCAGTTGGAACTACGTCCGGAGCGACTTTCCGGTCCGCTGGGGAACGTCGATTCGTTTCTGTTGGGAGATCGGCTCACAGCCATGACGCAACGGGACGCGTC
Source organism: uncultured Pirellulaceae bacterium (assembly GCA_964535475.1). GTDB lineage: Bacteria > Planctomycetota > Planctomycetia > Pirellulales > Pirellulaceae > Laterigemmans. Next base: position 4,594 of record CAZHTX010000129.1, on the reverse strand, counting down.
GAGTTACGTCCCGGCTTGGGCTGCCACCTTAAATCGTTTATCAGTCCCTGGACCTCGCAACCTGGGGATCTACCTCAGGCATCCCCACGTGTTGCCGCACTCGTTGTTGCGAGTCAAAGTCGACGGCAGCTGGGCAGGTCTACCGGAGGGCTCACCGACTGGTGACTACTTCCCGGCACCCGACAATAACGAAGCGGGTATTCGGCGTTTCTTGCTGCAGGACCAAGAGTCTGATACGGGGATGCGACCGCGTGAAGTGGTGGAGATTCAACAGGACGATGCTGCCGACGCGGTGACCGCCTTGTTACGTGGTGAGTTGGATGTTCTGGACCATCTCTTTCCAGCGGATGCCCAACGTCTGGCCTCGCGTCCCGAGATCCGCGTTGGCAACTATCCACTGCCCACCGTGCACATGCTGATTCCCGTATCGGAACATCCTTATTTAGCAGACCGCACATTTCGCCGCGCAATTGCTTATGGCATCAGCCGCGAGGAAATCTTAAGGACTGAGTTGTTAGGAAATGCTGAGGTACCTGGTTGCCGCGTGGTCTCGGGTCCATTCCCGGCAGGCACTTCGCAGGACGACCCTTTGGCCTATGCTTATGACGAACGGATTGTGGCGAGAACTTATCAGCCTCGCGTCGCCTCGCTGCTGAAAACGATGTCGGTGGAACAGCTGAAACTGAAAGCCAAAAAGGACAAAGAGGAACTGGCCGAGCTAACTCCGATTCGACTCGGTTACCCGAAAGGGGACCTACCCCGGATTGCTTGCCAAGCGATTTCTCAACAGTTGAACATGGTGGAGATTCCGGTCGAGTTAGTCGAGTTACCAGAGGGCGTGGCCCGGCCATCGGACGATAGCTGCGACTTGATTTACACGGTTGTCGCCTTGTGGGAACCGGTCACTGACGCCCGCAAAGTACTTGGTCCCGATGGTCTCGCCGGTAGCCGGGATCAACTGGTCGGCCTCGGCTTGCGGCGATTGGAACGTGCCAAGAATTGGCGTGAAGTGCGGACCCGCCTCTTCGATTTGCATTTCATCGCCCATAATGAATTGCCAGTCATTCCACTCTGGCAACTGGTCGATTCCTATGCTTTTCGCACCGAGCTTGGTGGCATGGGTGCCGACGTGGTCTCGCTGTATCAGAACGTGGATCGTTGGAGGTTGAATCGATGAGGTCACTATTTGCCCTGGTAATCATGGCGGCCAATCTGTGCGTGGCGATGTCCGCCGTTGCGCAAGACGAACGTCCTCCGGCCGATAAATATCAGGAGCAATTGCCCTGGGATTACAAACCTTACGAAGTGCTGATTTGGATCGCGGGCGTTGATGAAACGACGCTCGATAAATCCTTGGGGCGGTCCTTGCAAGCGTACCTTGATCGTGATTTTGCCTCGCTATGGAACACTCAGATTGTCGCCGCGCCATCGGGCATGTCAGCGATTGCGGCTCGCAATTTCGAGCAACTTGACTTTGGATCGCTGACTTCCGAAGACCCCGTGGTGGTCATCAAACGTGATCATCCGGAAGCAGCCCGAATTCGCTTTCAAGGCGACGTGGCAACGCACATCGACGCGATTCTGGCCGCCGAAGCACATGTTGAAAAAGTAGTACGTCAAGGCACCATCGCCGAGAACGGGACGCTGCACGGCATGATCGAGAAGATCAAACGCGAGCCGACGGACCTGTTAAATTTGCGAACTCGCTGGGCCGACCCGACAACCGAAGCCATGCTGCTGCCGCGGGGCATGACGGTCGGACTCGAGCCGACGCCCAAGATCATGGAGATTGAAGTCGCCGAGCGGATGGGAGATGTCTTTGCCGAGTACGACAAGGTGTTTCTGGTTTATCTCGAAGGCAACAGCACGCAGCAACGCCTGGCAGTCCGGGAAATCGATTGTTTGATGCGGCACCCCGGGCCCGTGATCGAAGCAACCGTGACCGCGGCCAGCCAGCTGCCACAGCTAATGGCCCTGGCGATTCGCAATGCCTTTTCACCCATTGTCCGCATCGATGATGTGGGCACGAAAACGGTCCAAGGCTCGCTGCGGGGTGCGGGGCTGATTGCCAGCGAGGACTCACCGGCCAACGTCCAGGTGGGCGACTTTCTACAACCTCTGTTGCGAAAAGATGATCGTACCGGTCAGCCGTCGACCGTGGGCATCGTCGATTGGACCTTCCTCTTGGTCACTGAAAAGGACGAACGTGCCAACTTGGAAATGAAGATCCACACCGGCCGCGACGGCGCGCTGTCGGGGCGGAGAAATAACCGCACCCACCGCATGGCTCTTAAAGTACGCCCCTTCTTTCCTCACACCACTTTGAGATTGCATGCCAAGGGCGACCCGCAACAACCTTTGGCCGGCTATGACGTGTTTGATAAAGATCTGGAGACTGATAAGTTTACCAAAATCGGCCAAACCGACTGGGACGGTCGTTTGCTGATCGAAAAAACAGATGTTCCAATGCGCTTGCTCTACGTCAAGAACGGGCTGTTGGTATTGGCCCGCTTGCCGATGGTGCCTGGGCAAACCGAAATGGAGTCGGCTGATTTGGTTGGTGATGACATTCGCTTGCAAGCGGAAGCTTATATCCGCGGTGTGCAAAATTCGATCATCGATTTGGTCGCAATTCGCAACTTGCTCGCAGCCAATATTCGTCAACAGATCAAGCAAGGCAACACGGCCCGCGCGACCGAGTTGTTGGATCAATTAAGGAAAGAGCCGACCTACGAAAAGTTGGCCGACGATATGGCCCAGCGGCAGACCGAGATTATTTCCAAGAACCGCAGCGAACAAGCCAAGATTGATAGCTTGTTTGGTGAGACGCGAGATCTGCTGGTGAAACACATCAACCAATCGTTGATCAACGTGTTGGATCGCGAAGTCAACGCGGCGTTGGGCCGAGCCGTGGGCGACGCGCCGCTGCCGGGGCAATCAGACAGCCAACCTGGCAACAACGCGACGGGCCAGTAGGTTTTATGATCCTCCCGGACTCTACGGCCAAACACGGCCGTTAGTCCTTGTTTCGCCATTTGGGTTTTGTTTGCCGCGCTTTGGGGTGATGTTTCACCATTAAATGCGGATCGGTGTAGCCCGACATCTTTTCGCCCACGGGACGCTTCGTTGGCCTGACGACTTTTGCCCGCAATTTCCCCTCGTTGCGACGGTGCAGCTCGTCGATTTCAAACTCGACCACTTGTCCCCGCCGGGGTGCCGTATCGCGAGGGCCATTCCCTTCCCACTGGGAAAGGTGAAAGAAAACATCCTCGCGATAGTCCTCCGCCTCAATAAAGCCATACTTTTTGTCGACGTCGACATGACGAATCTGACCGACTCGCTTGCGGACAATCAACAGGGAAGGATCGATCGGTGCTGGCGAATCAGAGTCTGGCATGCGAACGTTACAGTGTGGCAAACAGGGCGGTGTGGCAAACGTGAAGGAGTTAATTGAGGCAGGGGTTGATGTGCGTATCGTCGACCCCCACCCAAGCGGCCAAGGAGTGACCGAGCCCGGTCCGTACCAAGTGGGCCCACATCGAATCGTCGGCTTCAAAAACGCGATCCGCGGTGGCTGGAAGAAGATACCAGAATCCGGCCTCGATCTCAGCCTCTAATTGTCCACTTTGCCAAGCTGCGTGCCCCACAATCAATCGCATCGGCCCTGACAGGCCCGGTTTGACCAGCTGTTGGAGGTGTTCTTTCTGCGCCGCCACGTAAACACCCACGCCAGTTTCAGCCTCAGCCAGCTCGCGATCGGAGTGCAACGCCATCACGGGGCCGGAGACAGGACCCCCGAAATGGATCGAACGACGGTTTTCGGGCTCCGACTGCTGCGGCCATCGCGGTCCTTGACCCTCGATGGCCGGTTCCTGCGACGGTGCCAATAATTTCCACAACGCCTCCGGCCCGCCCTGCATTGGACGGTTGAGCAGCACACCGATCGCACCATCTTCGTCATGATGCATGACGAGGCAGACACCTCGCCCAAACAAGGGATCAGCCACGCTCGGGGATGCGACGAGTAGTTTACCGGTATATGTATCAGACATTAATTTGGGACCCCAAAGGTCTGAATGTGAAGTAAGGGACCAAGGTGCCAACAGGGTCAGTCGGGATCACGCAGCGCCAACACGAAACGACGGCAAAACTGTCAACCTGACAGCCGATCGCCGACTACTCTATACTAGATCGCAATTGCCGGACCAAAGCGGTAAGATCACCCTCCGCCCGGTTGGTAAACTGTTGTTTTTGCCGCAAAAAACGGGGTTAACCGGACTGTAAGAATTTTTCCTAGTTTGACGAACCGTTAGCGGTTTTGGCGCTAGCCACCGTTAGCGGTTTTGGCGCTAGCCGCCGTTCGTTACACCCGAATAATACGATTCAACACGAGAACCGCGGCTAACGCCATTGCGGCTAACAACCGTTAGCGGTTTTGGCGCTGGCCACCGTTTGTTACACCCGAATAATACGATTCAACACGAGAACCGCGGCTAACGCCATTGCGGCTAACAACCGTTAGCGGTTTTGGCGCTAGCCACCGTTTGTTACACCCGAATAATACGATTCAACACGAGAACCGCGGCTAGCGCCA
>CAZHTX010000128.1:1915-12722 GCA_964535475.1 uncultured Pirellulaceae bacterium | reverse complement strand
CATGAGTCGGCTACCGTTGGCAGGGATCAGCCGCCACGCGCCAGCGTGCGGTTCCTTACAACCATGAGTCGGCTACCGCTGGCAGGCATCAGCCGCCACGCGCCAGCGTGCGGTCCCTTACAACCATGAGTCGGCTACCGCTGGTAGGAATCAGCCGCCACGCGCCAGCGTGCGGTTCCTTACAACCATGAGTCGGCTACCGCTGGCAGGGATCAGCCGCCACGCGCCAGCGTGCGGTTCCCCAGTGGCGTGTTGTGCCGTGAAAACCGCAGGCTGGCGCCGGGCGGCTGATGGAACCGCAGGCTGGCGCCAGGCGGCTGATGGAACCGCAGGCTGGCGCCAGGCGGCTGATGGGACTCCCTTAGCCGCGTCTGGGGAGTGATTCCCGCGAAAGAAAAAATCAATATTTCGCTCAAGTGTTCAGCCAAGTACACTCCGCCAACAAGCGGTGGGCCGAGGCTCTGGTCCACGACGAACACTCATTCGCCACGACCCCCAAACCGAGAGGCGGAGCATGGATGCTCGCTGGTCACCCCAGTTTCGGATTCCAAGCTGCCCGAAACAGCGGCTACTGATCAAACTGGTCCCGCTGATGATCGTGCTGCTCGGCGGTCTTGCCGGCCCGGCGGATGCGGCCAATCGAGCTGTTCGAACCGCCAATTTTGCCGTCGTCGATGCGCCCACCCCAGAGCTGGCACAACAAGTCGCGCAAGCAGCCGAACAGTTTCGCAAGACTCTGGCGATTCAGTGGCTGGGTAAAGAATTACCGCGTTGGTCAGCTCCCTGCACAATTCGCGTGGTGGCCGGAAATCGACCCTGCGAAGGTGTTACCAATTACAACCGCTATCCCGGGCACGTCGGCGATTTTCAGATGGTCGTGATCGGCACCCCGCAGAGGATTCTCGATAGCGTCTTGCCGCATGAAGTCACGCACACCGTGCTGGCGACTCATTTTGGCCGCCCCCTACCACGTTGGGCCGATGAAGGTCTGTCGACAACGGTCGAGCACGTGGCGGAAAAATCGAAGCACGACGTCAAATTGAAAGAGTTTTTGACGACCGGCAAAGGCATCCCCATGAATCAGATGTTCATGATGACCGAATATCCCCCGGAGATGCTGACGCTGTACGCCCAGGGGTATTCGGTCTGCCGTTTTCTGGTCGAACAAAGTGGTCCGCAGGAATTCATCAAGTTCATCGAAACTTACTTTCAGCAAGGCAGCTGGACGCAAGCGGTTCGCCAACACTATCGCTATGCAAGCTTGGAAGAATTCCAACAGCACTGGTTGGCGTGGGTGCAGGCGGGCAGCGGCCCGGTTACACAATTCGCCAAAACCCAAGTCGGCCCCGCGCCGCGTCCAGCGAGCGACCCGCCGTCGCTGCAATTGGCTGGCCGCGGTAACGAGTCGATGAACAGTTCGTCAGCTGACGGCCGATTAGCAGGTAGCCGTTTAGCCGGGAGTCAAACCGTGAGTGCTGGGGATGGTTGGTATCAGCGGCGTCGGCAAGCGACTTTGGATGGAGCCGCAGCAAGCGGGCCTCCTAAGTCGCACTCCACCGCTCAGCCCGGCCCCGAGTTGGGAGCGATCACCGCGCCCGTCGGCAGCTCGTCGACTTGGAACCCAGCGCGTCGCTTTCGCTAGTAAATCAGCCGTTGAGCGCTAGCTCACGGTTACGACGAACCGGACGCTAGTGCGTTCCGGCTGATTCCTTATGCGGACGTGCTTAGATTGTCAGCACAATTTTGCCTCGCAGCGAGCCAGTCCCTTCGATGGTGGCTTGTTCTTGCAGGGCGTGCGCGTCGGCTGCTTGTTCCAGTGGGAGCACTTTGGCGATCAATGGTTTGAGACTGCCATCAGCCAGCCACATGTTGATATCGTCGGCTGCTGTTCGCATCTCGTCAGAGGATGCTTTAAACATCACGAAGCCGTGCAGTTTGCATTCTTTGACGTAGAAGGGACCAACGGGAAATTCAGGTCGCGCGTCGCGTCCAGCCATCAGCACCATCCTGCCCCGCTCGGCCATGGTTTGCACGGCCATGTCGAAGTCGGGTATGCGGCGGGTCTCCCAGAAAACATTGACACCTTCGGGGATGATCTCCTCAACCCGTTGGACAATATCTTCGTGCTGATAATCGATCGCCCAGTCGGCACCCAGCTCACGACAAAGTTGAGCTTTCTCCTCACCTCCACCGGTGGCGATGACTTTGGCGCCGGCCGCTTTGGCCATCTGGACCACCATCGAACCGACACCTCCAGTACCGCCGATCACCAGTACCGTCTCGTCGGCTCGCAGGTAGGCTTCCCGATTGAGGCCCAAATGGGCCGTGACGCCAACGAGCGCGCAAGCCGCCGCGGCTGTCGCTTCCACGCCGTCGGGCAATGGATAGAGCCAACGCGCATCGACGACGGCATATTCGGCAAACGTTCCTTGTCGCCCCAGCAATCCCTGGTTGGTAAACCAGACGCGATCACCTTCGCGAAATCCGGCGACACCCTCGCCCAGCATTTCGACAACTCCGGCCCCATCACAACCGATTACGAATGGATCTGGCAGATCCATTGCGACCGTGCCGGCTCGAATGTAGGTATCGATGGGGTTGACCGACACCGCCTCCATCCGCACGCGAACTTGCCCGCGGGCCGGTTCGGGGTTGGGAAGCTCGCCAATTTCAATACAAGAAGCGGGGCCGGTGGCCCGAATAAACGCTGCCTTCATAGATCTGACTGCCGTCGTGTTGGGGGGATGCATATCAGGATCACGCCATGATACCCATATCCAGCTCGTTCAGGCGAGATGGGAGAAACTCTCCCATAACGCGGACCGAAGGGGCAGATGGTTCATAACACAGCTAGCTGTAGAACTATCTGCGGGGTTGGGGGGCGATTTGTGCGGCCTGCGAGTTCACCGCTATCCGATAAACTGTCTGTCCAGCGCATGGCCGGCTAAAGCCGGGACACCAACGCATGGCCGGCTAAAGCCGGGACACCAGCGCATGGCCGGCTGAAGCCGGGACACCAGCGCATGGACCACCCTAAACCTCGTGGTCGGGCAGGCGAGTCGCTCGCACGACGGTGAACAGCGAGAGGGGCGAAGTCTTATAGCGTTTGTCTACTTCCAGTGGCAACGAGCGAACGACCGCTTCGCATTCGAGATCGGTTCGCCAGCCGAGATGTCGCGTCACCGGATCGGCGCGATCAATCATGTTTGCCAGCCAAGGTCGCGGGCTGCGAAAATGGTTAATCACCAACACCTTGCCGCCGGGGCGTACGACGCGAGCGATTTCACGCATCATCGCTTCGGGATTGGAAACGACGCTGACAGTGTGGAACGAGGTCACGCAGTCAAACGAGCTATCTTCGAACTCCAACTTCTCCGCGTTGCCCTGCTGAACCTGGATGTGATTCCAGCCCTCTTCGGCAATCTTGCGTTTGGCGACCGCCAGCATTTCCTCGGAAAGGTCAATCCCCGTGACGTGCACATCGTGCGGGTAAGCCTGCAGCGATGTTCCAGTGCCGACGCCCACTTCGAGTGTCCGCGTCCCGGGGCGCAAATTAAGCTGCCGAATGGCGCTCCAAATGCGCTTTCGCACCAGCAGCGGAAACAGTAATTCATAGGCGGGCGTGAATTGCCGATACAGGGCGCTGTTCTCGCTTTGAGGCAAGTCCGCGGTCGCATGCTTGCGAACCCGCACCCGTTCAGCAAATCGCCGAATTCCAGCGTTCCGCTTACCGCGATCTGAGTGGCGATTCTTTTTCGGTGGTCCAATGACTCGCATACTTCCTCCGTTGCCTGATCCTGTGAAAGACCGGATGATTATCAGCATTCCTAGAGCCTAAACCAACACCCGCGGAGAATAATTTTGCCGACTTTTACGCAACTGTGACACCCGAGGAGTTCCTATCCCGAACTGAACAAAACACTGAACATCGTGCTGAAGATCCAATTTTTGGTCGCTACGTTGGTGCGTCGCCCTTAGCATCTGCCGGTTTATTCGCCACAACCTCGGCAAAATTGGTGCCGCTTTTGGACTCAAGTTGTCGGCTCAGCCGGGGAGTTCGTTCGCCAGCGACTGCTGGAGGTTGGCCTCGATACCGCCGCAGCAACTCCTTGAGTGGCGAAGCGAAGGCGAAATAGCAGAATCCCAGCGGCAGGACCAGCTCGTGGAGAATAAACAGCCCAACGCAAGCAAAAATCGCTTGGCCAATTTGGTGCGGCGGCCTTCTACCCCCAAAAAGTTGATTAAAGACGTGCGGATAACGGACCCGAGAGACCATCAGATAGGCCAGCACCACGGCCAGCAGCGGCAGTAAGTAATGGGAGGCTTGCAGCCCCAATGTCGCCAGATATTGAATTCTTGGGTTGTATGCTTCACTTTGAAAGCTGGCCAAGCGGGGTACCGCAATGGCAAACGAGGCGAGCGCACCGGCGGCGGCCGGGCTGGGTAGGCCAAAGAAGCTGTCGTGTGCGTCGTCCTCTTTGGTTTCGACGTTAAAACGGGCCAGCCGCAGCAACACGCAGAGCGTAAATAACACCCCGACCGTCCACGACAAACGGTGCGGTAAAACCTCGCTGTATCGCCAAATGATGACCGCCGGGGCGGTGCCAAAGGTGATCGCGTCACACAGGCTGTCGAGCTGGGCGCCGAATTCGCTCGATTGGTTCGTCATCCGGGCCGCATGCCCGTCAAAAGCATCGAACAGCATGCCAGCAAAGATCAGCACTCCGGCAACTTGCAGCTTGATCTCCTCGGTCCACAGCAGGGTATCGCTGACGGCCACGGCAATGGCCGCTAAACCACAGGTACCGTTGCCGAGGGTCAGCATGGTGGGAAGCACCGCCAGGGTTAACCGCCTTTTGGGGCCCAACCGACGCCGCTGCCGCCATACCGGCTTCCGCATTTCGCTCATGCAATCTGTTCCTCGGTGCTGTCACGCGGACTCATCTGTGGATTATCCTCCAGACCGGGCTGCCGCGGCAAAATCAGCTCAGTCCGCATTTCCAGCTTAATTGGTGGCACCTCTTCAGCGAAGAGGAATCGTCAGCGAAGAGGAATCGAATGGGCCGCAGAACTTGTTATCCTATCAAACCACCGACGGTTCGTCCGCAGGCCCTGCCTCCTCTAATTTTGAATCACGTTCATGTTGCCTCGCTATCTGGTGGCGTTCAAACCGAAACGCATGCCACATTATTTCACCGATCTCCTGATCATCGGGGGAGGTTTGGCCGGCCTGCGGGCTTCCATGGCTGCCGCGTCCAATCAGTCGGTGCTCGTAATCACCAAAGATCAATTGCGCGAATCGAACAGTCATTACGCCCAAGGCGGAATCGCCGGCGTGATCGATCCGGAAGATTGTTTCGAGGACCACGTCTCCGATACCTTGTCGGCGGGCGGGAATCTTTGCGAGCGGCCAGTCGTCGACATGGTGGTCCGCGACGGTCCCCGCAGGATTGAAGAACTGGTCAACTGGGGAACTCGTTTTGATGAACTGGCCGGCAGCTTTACGCTCGGCCGGGAAGGGGGACATAGCCATCATCGCATCGTGCATGCCTTGGGGGATGCGACGGGTAAAGAGATCATGCGAGCGGTGATCGAACAAACTCGCCAGCGAGAAAACATCGAGATCTGGGAACATGCTTTTACCTTGGACTTGCTAACGCATGATGGTCGCTGCCACGGAGCGATAATTAAACGCAGTGATGGCCCCCCGATGTTGGTTTGGGCCAAGCAGACGATCATTTGCACCGGCGGTGCTGGGCAAGTCTTCCGCGAATCGACCAATCCTCCCGTCGCCACGGCCGATGGTTACGCGGCCGCTTTCCGCGCCGGAGCCGAACTACGTGATATGGAATTCATCCAGTTCCACCCCACGGTCTTGTACATCGCGGGCAGTTCACGGTTCCTAATGACCGAGGCGATTCGTGGTGAAGGAGCTTACTTGGTGGATAACAACGGGCATCGTTTCATGCCCGACTACGATCCGCGAGCCGAATTAGCCCCGCGGGATGTCGTCAGCCAATCGATCGTGCGTCAAATGGCCGCCACGCACAGTTCCAACGTGTACCTCGATCTTTCGCATCTCGATTCCGAGTTGGTGCTGCGGCGGTTTCCCGGCATCGCCAAAGTCTGTCGCAAATTCGGACTCGACATCACCACTGACCGAATTCCCGTTCGCCCGGGGGCTCACTACATGATCGGTGGTGTGACGGTTGATCTGCAAGGAAGATCCACTTTGCCCGGCTTGTGGGCCGCCGGTGAGGTCACCAGTTCGGGTCTGCACGGAGCAAACCGGCTGGCCAGCAACAGCCTGCTTGAAGGACTGGTCTACGGCGCCCACGCGGGCGAGGGCGCGTCGCGAGCGGCCGCCGAGATGCCCGATCAAATGCGGGCCCTACCGATTGAAAGTTGGGCTGGCGAGGAAACCAGCAGCGAAGCGATCGACGTGGCGGACGTGCGGGCGGCGGTCAAAAGTTTGGCGGGACGCTTGATCGGTGTCGAACGCTCCGCCGATGGACTCCGCGAAGCTGTCGATTCGCTCGATTCTTTTTGCGTCTACGCGCTGCGGAGAAGGTTCGATGATCCGGTCGGTTGGGAACTGCAAAACTTGCTCACCACCGCGCGGCTGATGGCCCGCGCGGCACTGCTCAGGGAAGAATCGCGGGGTGTCCACTTCCGCAGCGATTTCCCCCAACCCAACGATGCGGCTTGGCGGCGGCACATTTGCATGCGAGTCGATGTCGACGGCGGTAGACCTCGCCTCGGGCCGCTGATCGCCCCCGACTGAAGGCTACCGGATGGCAACGAATCTTCCCGCTTCGCAATCGGCAACCGACCTGGCAATCCCAGCTAACTCCTCAACGCAAAATCCTCCCACCCAGCAGTCCTCTGCCGAATGTGTTACGCGGCGGCTCTGGTTGCGGCGTTGCGTGGGTCTGTTCGGCCTCGCCTTAATGGCGGCAACATGGCGACTTTGGATTCCACAAAACGAGTTTCCTCAAGTGCCATTGTTGAGCCAGCCAGGGGGATTACCGGCGGTTACCGATTGGCCCGCTTGGCCGCAATGGTTGGCGTTGGCCAGCATGTTGCTGGGCCTTCTCGCTTTGCTGTTCGCTGACTCACCCCCGGGACAATCGTCCGCCGACGCGCCTGACTCGTCAGCGGGAATCGATTGGCGAAACTGGACACGGCGAAACTGGACACGGCGAGCTGCCTGGTGTTTGCCCGTTGGTTGGTTGCTGGCGGTGATCACCGACCAGCATCGGCTGCAACCGTGGGCTTATCAGTTCGCCGCGCTGACGGTGTTATTTGCCATTGCCAGACCGGCGGCCATGCTCAGTCTGGCGCGGTTGTTGACCATCGGTATTTATTTCTGGTCGGCGGTCAGCAAACTTGACTTTCAATTCGTCCATACCGTGGGTGCCGATATGGTCACTCAGCTGGCCCGCTTCGTTGGCTGGGATTTAAAGGTCACCGCCAGCCCCACCTTGGTGCACTCACTGGCTATGCTGCCGCCGCTGGTGGAGTTATTGCTGGCCGGGCTGTTATTGGCTGGGCTGTTGTTAGGTTTTACCAGTCGCCGCTTTCGCGTGGGCCAAATTGGAGTGGGCCGACTCGGAGTGGGGCTGGCGGTCGCCATGCACAGCGTGCTGTTGCTCGTGTTGGGTCCTCTCGGCTTGGACCATCAACCGGCCGTGTTGCTTTGGAATTTGTATTTCATCGCGCAAGCCTGGCTGTTGTTTTGGCCCGCTCAATCATCCTGGTCTAGCGAATCATGGTCCAGCTTGTTGCTGCCAGGCAATCGGGCTGGTTCCGCTTTGGTGATGGTGATGCTGGTGATGCCGATCGGCGAGCGTTGGGGCTATTGGGATCATTGGCCCGCGTGGGCTTTGTATGCCCCGCATAGCAGTCGAGCAACGATGTGGGTTTCGACCGCTGCGGTACCACGTTTACCGGCCAGTCTGCAACGTGAACTGGACGCCGATTCGCAATCCAGCGAAGTGGACCAGCCAGGATGGCTCCGCCTGCCGCTCGATCGTTGGTCGCTGAGTTGCTTGGGAGTACCGAACTACCCGCAAGATCGTTTTCAGCTGGGTGTGGCGATCGCCGTTGCTGAGCAAGCTGGGTTGGATCGTGAGCTGCACGTCGAATTGCGCGGTCCGGCGGGTCGTTTTAGCGGCGCACGCCAGCGGCAACAACTCGGCGGCTTACCAGCCGTTCGTCAAGCGGCCGAGCGGTTTCGTTTCAACGCCTTACCCACGCTGCCTTAACGCCGCGACATTTCTGTGTTCGCCGTGCTCCCCGCTGCGCCATGGGCTCTGATAAGATTCCGGACTTGCCCAAGCTCCCCCCTCCCCATTACGGTATGCCGTGACTGCTGTGCGTTCTCGAAACTGTGGACAACCAAGATGTTGTTAGTTGTGCTCTGGATTGTAGGCATTGTCCTCGCCATCGCCGGGCTTTTTACAATCGGGCTGTTTACCATGCCTCGTCGCACGGTGCGGGCCTTTTTTCGCCCGCTGCTGGAAATCATGTATCGGGGGCGATTGGTCGGAAGTGAGCATTTGCCTCGCGATGGGGGCTATTTTTTGGTCTCCAATCACGTTTCTTGGATCGACGGTCTGCTGATTCTTTGGTTGATGCCCAAAAATGTGCGATTCATTGTCGATGCGGGAAATTTTAAAGCCGGCTTCTTGGGGCGACTGGCAGCCGCCTTTGATACGATCATGATGTCACCCTCACCCAAATCGATTGGCCGGGCTTTACAAACCGGGCGACGTGCGGTGGAAGGGGGTGATTGCGTGGGGATTTTCCCCGAGGGAACAATTACCCGCACGAATGTGCTGCAAGGTTTCCGGCCTGGTTTGAACAAGTTGGTGAAGGATCGCAGCGGCCCCGTCGTGCCGGTTTGGTTGGACGGCATGTGGGGCAGTATTTTTAGTTTTTCTGGTGGTAGGTTCTTTAAAAAGTGGCCATCGCTGCGACGTCGCACCGTGACGCTTTACATTGGCCCACCCGTCCCCCCTGATACCCCCTTATCAATCATCCGCGAACGCGTCGCGGTGTTGGGAGCCCAAGCGATGGAAAAACAGCTGGAAAATTCGATGGTCTTGCCCCGCCGCATTTTGCGAACTTGGAAAGCTCGAGGCGGCCGACTCAAGGCTGCCGACTCCACCGGGGCTACGGTCAGCGGGCGCGACTCGCTGCTGCGCACCCTGATCCTCAAACGTGTCCTGCGACGCGAAGTGCTGGACGAGGACGATCGCTTCGTGGGCCTGCTGCTGCCACCGAGCGTGGCCGGCGTGCTGGCTAACGTGGCAGTTAGTTTCGACCACCGCGTGGCGATTAACTTGAATTACTCCGCCACCGCCGATGTCATCAATCAGTGCATTAAGTTGGCCGGGATACGCAAAGTCATCACCAGCAAAAAATTCATGGAGAAGCTGAATTTTGACTTGGACGCCGAGATCATCGAGCTGGAAGACATAAAACCCAAAGTTCGCGGTAGCGACAAAGCTTGGGCCGCGCTGGCCAGTTACGCGATGCCGGCCAGCTTACTGGAGAGGTTGTTGGGGCTGCCGAAAATCAAACCCAGTGATTTACTGACGATTGTCTTCACCTCCGGCAGCACGGGCGCGCCCAAGGGTGTCATGCTGAGCTACTCCAACGTGGGGCATAACGTCGACGCCATCGACACCACAATCCAGCTCAATGGTGATGATGTGGTGCTCGGAGTACTCCCGTTCTTCCACTCCTTTGGCTACGCCGTGACGCTCTGGGCGGCCCAAACTCTGCCCCCCGCTGGCGTTTACCATTTCAATCCGTTGGATGCCAAAACTGTGGGGAAACTCTCCGAAAAATACGGCGCTACGGTGCTGTTGGCCACGCCCACTTTCCTCCGCGGATACATGCGTCGCGTCACCCCCGAACAGTTCCAGCACTTGAACGTCGTCGTGACCGGGGCTGAAAAAACGCCGCCAGACCTGTTCACCGCTTTCGAAGAACGCTTTGGCACCTCGATTTCCGAAGGGTACGGCACGACCGAACTCAGCCCGCTGGTGTCGGTCAATATCCCGGAGAGTCGCTCGCAAGCCAAATTCCAGCCCGACGCCAAACGCGGCTCGGTGGGACGGCCGGTTCCGGGCGTGGCGGCAAAAATCGTCGACCCCGATTCGGGGGAAGAACTGGGGGATGAAAAGGAAGGAATGCTGCTGATCTCCGGAGCCAACGTGATGCAAGGCTACCTCGGACGGCAGGATTTGACCGATGAAGTGGTCAAAGATGGCTGGTACGTGACGGGAGACATGGCGAGGCTGGACAAAGATGGCTTTATCTTCATCACGGGTCGCCAAAGTCGCTTTTCGAAAATTGCCGGCGAAATGGTACCCCATATTCGCGTGGAAGAAGAGCTGGTTCGCCTGGTTGCCTGCGCGGCCGATACCAACAACGATGGCGTCGTCGATGAGGATGATCGCCCAGTGCTGGTTGTGACCAGCGTGGAAGATGCCAAAAAGGGCGAGCGGCTGATTGTCTTGCATCGCAAATTGCCGGCGAGCGTCGAGCAACTTCGTGCTGGACTGACCACTGCCGGATTACCCAATCTGTACATCCCGGCGATGGACGCGTTTTACGAAGTTGAAGACGTGCCGCTCTTGGGCAGTGGCAAACTCGATCTAAAAGCGGCTCAAATGCTAGCCATCCAAGTGACTTCAAGTGGCAACAGCCGGGACCGAGTGACGACCGAAGATCACCAGCCAAACACGCCGTAGCTGGCCGACTGTGGAGTCCCTTCAGCGGCTATTTGCTAATT
>CAZHTX010000128.1:0-1815 GCA_964535475.1 uncultured Pirellulaceae bacterium | reverse complement strand
TCCCTTCAGCGGCTATTTGCTAATTGCTGAGCGGCTAATTACTGAGCGGCTGGCCGCTCAACCCACCGGGCCGAGCACTGGTTTCTCTACCAGGCTCGTCCCCCCGCTGCCGCTGGGCCTGTTCATTGGCCCCCGGCATGCTTGCCTGCTGTCGCGGCTAGCGACCAATCCGCACGGAAAATCCGGGTGTGCTGAACCGCACCCCGCTGCCGTGACGCCCAAAACCTGGGTGCCCAAAACCTGGGTGCCCAAAACCTGAGCGTCCAAAGCCGGGGTGGCCAAAGCCGGGACGTCCAAAGCCGGGATGCCCATACCGCGAGCTGTACGAGCGCCCGTAGCTGGGGAAACCTCGGTAGGAGTGGCTGAAGCTGTGGTGGCTCAAGTGTCGTGGCGAGTGGTAGCTGGGATAGCGAAAGACAGGACTGGGAGCCCGGTAGGCCGAATGGATGCCACCGAACTGACTGCCATGCAGGCCACGGTGCAACGAGCGGTAGGGACCACCAGCTTCGGCCGTGTCGGCTGTGGTTGCGACCAGCAGCATGGCAGCGGCTGCGAGTCCACCGAAAAGTACTTTTCTAGACATCTGTTGAGTCTCCTAGGGACCAAACTTTGGGGAGGGAGTGGGAGTGGCGACGATTGCCAAACCCACCAAACGCAACTCCAAGGTGTATCGAATACCGTGCCAGAGCCAGTCAATTTTCCCTAAGCTGTTTGCTTGAAATGACTTAAGAGAAAAGATCCCTTCTCCACACACTCACCATGCGCCATCAAAAAAGCGACACATGCGCAGTCATTATGACGACACGACTGGAGAATATTCGGCTAATGGGAGGGAGTTGGAGAAGCGGTATTCGGCAGCCAATCTGTCGCTTGCTGATCAGGAAAAAAAACTTCAGCTGGGGAAATTTCGTTTGTCCGCTGTTGGCCGTTTCGTTGGTCGTTGACAAGGTGAAATGAAATCGCGACAGTGATTGCCCTTCAGCGGTGAAGTGAAAGCGCTTGACATTTGGACTTGCCCAGTAACGATACCTGCTTGAAAGTAATTCGCAGTCCTAATTGCCTAATTATGAACGCAGCCACTTGGAGAAAGTTGATTGACGCTTCGCCGGCCATTTTGCCGTCGTTGCTGCAATGTGACTTTGGCAATTTGGAGCGAGAGATACGGCGTTTGGAAGAAGCGGGCTGCCAGGCGTTGCATTTGGACGTCATGGACGGTCACTTTGTACCGAATTTGACGTATGGGATGCCCATCGTGGCCGCTTGTCGGCGGTTAACCACGCTTCCGCTCGATGTTCACGTCATGATCTCCGATCCGGCAAGCTATGCTTCTCAAATGGTGGAAGCGGGTGCTGACATGCTGACCTTCCACGTGGAGGCGGTCGAGGAACCGTTGGCGGTCATCGAAATGATTAAAAGTAAAAATATTGGGGCTGGTATTGCACTGAACCCCGCTACTCCGTTAGCAGCGGTGGCCCCCTTTGTTGGGCAGTGTGATCTGGTACTCGTCATGAGCGTGGCTGCCGGTTTTGGTGGTCAAGCTTTTGACAACGTTGCTTTAGAAAAGCTGAAGTGGCTGCGAGACGCTCATCCAGACCTCTTGCTAGAGGTCGACGGAGGAGTCAACGAAGCGACAATCGCCGATTGTCGTGCTGCGGGAGCTGACCTGTTCGTCGTGGGATCGGGAATTTTCCGGCACCAAGATTATGGAGTCGCGATGTCTTCGTTGAAGGCATCGATGCAACGCCCTAACTCGACCTGAGCTTAGAAAATTTATGGTTCGTTTTTTATTGATTGAACCGGGCGCTACCGAGTTGG
>CAZHTX010000127.1:2954-12779 GCA_964535475.1 uncultured Pirellulaceae bacterium | reverse complement strand
TGCTCGATCCCTTCTGTGGCAGCGGCACCATCCTCATCGAAGCAGCCATGATTGGCCGCCGCTTAGCTCCCGGACTGCACCGCCCGTTTGCCGCTGAGAGTTGGCCGATAGTTCCCAGCGAGGTTTGGCACCAATCTCGGCAGGCCGCGGAGAGTGCGGCGCTGGATGATCTTCCCGATCGGATCGTGGGCGTCGACACAAATTTGCCGGCGCTGCGTCAGGCGCGGGAAGACGCCGCTCGCGCGGGTGTCGAAAATTCAGTTCACTTCCAGCCTAAATCGTTTACGGACTTAACCTCGCGTCGCCGTGGCGGTTGGGTAATTACCACGCCTCCGTGGGCAACTGCTGGTCGCGAGTCGACTCAAATTCTCGAACAATTGCCGATCGTGCTGCGGACGCTGAAAACTTGGTCCCACGCGATTCTGTCCGACGTCAAAAGTCTGGAAAAAGTTTTCGGCCGGCCCGCTGACCGGCGGCGGAAACTGTATAACGATCGACGGCAGTGCATGCTCTACACGTTCGTCGTTCCCGCAGATCAGCAGAGTACTGAGGAACAACCGCGTGCTGAGGGCCAGTCGCGTGCCGTGAATCAACCACGCGCCGCTTTTGGAAACCTTACTGAGAAGGCTTACGAACAGGCGGGATTGTTCGAGCGTCGTTTAGTCAAACGCGCCAAGCACTTTCGCCGTTGGCCCACTCGTCAAGGGATCAGCTGTTTTCGTTTATACGATCGCGACATTCCAGAGATTCCCTTGGTCGTGGATCGCTACGACCAATATTTGCACATCACCGAGTATGAGCGTCCCCACGACCGCGACCCGGCAACGCACGCCAATTGGCTAGATTTGATGGTGGCGACGGCGGGGAAAACGCTTCAGATCCCACATCAGCATGTATTTTTCAAGAGCCGCCAACGGCAGCGAGGCTCTGCGCAACATGAACGGGTGGCCCAGCAGCGAAATGAAGTACAAGTCACCGAGGGTGGCCTGAACTTTTGGGTGAACCTCTCGGATTATGTGGATACCGGATTGTTTCTTGACCATCGCATCACGCGCGGCATGGTGCGTGATGAAGCGGCGGGAAAACGCATGGTAAACCTCTTCGCCTACACGGGCTCGTTTTCCGTCTATGCGGCTAATGGCGGCGCGATTGAAACTACCACCGTCGACCTTTCACCAACCTATTTGGAATGGGCGCAAAGAAATCTTAGCAGCAACGGCTTTACGGGCGAAAACCATCGTATCGTCCGCGCCGATACGCTCACCTTCCTGACGAATCTGCCGCGCAAGCCGCTTTATGATTTGGCCGTGGTTGATCCTCCCACCTTTTCCAATAGCAAAAAGACAGACCAAGATTGGGAGGTTCAATCAGGTTATATCGCCGTGCTCAACGAACTGATGCTCCGCATGTCCAGCGGTGGAGTGATCTACTTTTCTAACAATTTTCGTCGCTTCAAATTTGCCGAAGAGCTGATTCAAGCTCAGTCTATCCATGAGATTAGCAATCAGACCGTACCGGCTGACTATCGTAACCGTCGCATCCATCGCTGCTGGAGAATCATTGCACGCTAAACTGCGTTGATCGGCTAGCCTCGTTTGTTCACAAGTGGCGATCTGGAATGGTATGACCCACCTCGCTTGGGCAACGGTGAGCGACTTTTCTCCCGTCCCGCTGTTCGCGCCGCAAGAACCTATTCGAACACCATTAGCCGCTTTGGCACTTGCCGGCGGTTCTTGTGGGTTTTCGGATGGGTCCTAAATTCTAGAAAAAGACTTGACGGGCTTGATCTGCTCGCGTACTGTACTATAGTCCGTAGTACAGTAGTGGAGAGTGCTAGATGCTTCGTATTCAAATCACCACCGGCAGCTCGTTGCCGATTTACCGCCAAGTGGTGGATCAGATCCGCGGCGCGGTAGCGACCGGCAAGTTGGCTGTTGGCGCTCCGCTTCCCAGCGTGCGGGCATTGGCGAGCGAGTTGGTTGTCAATCCCAACACGATCGCCAAAGCCTATGCGATGTTGGTCCGTGACGGCGTCTTGGAAAGCCATCAGGGACGCGGCTATTTCGTCGCTCAGCAGCGGGAAATTTACACCCGCAAAGAACGCCTGCGGCGGCTTGCCGAGATCATCGACCCCTTTTTGGCCGAAGCCGTATCGCTGGGGTTTGACGAATCGCAAATCGTGCAGGAAATCCAAAAGCGAATGCGGAATCTAAGCGTTGGCCGGTCTGACTGAAACGTCTATCGGCGACAAATATTCTGATTCATCAATACCGAGGAGAAATTAGAACAATGATTGATCCCGTCATTCATACATCCAGGCTGACTCGCTATTTTGGCAGTCGTCCGGTGGTTCGCGACCTGGATCTCAGTATACCTGCTGGCCAGGTTACTGCGTTGCTGGGGCTCAACGGCGCTGGCAAGACGACGACGATTCGCATCATTATGGGCCTCCTCCGTCCAACTCGCGGCGATGCGTTCGTGTGGGGCGAGAACACCGTCTCACTCACCCCTGAAACACGCCGCCGCATCGGATATATGGTGGAGGGGCATTTCCTATTTTCGTCGATGACCGTTGAGCAAGCTGCCCACTTTCAACAAGCTGGCTATAGGCACTGGGACGATCGGTTATTCGAGCAAATTGTCCGTCATTTCTCGATTCGTGGGTCTGAGAAAATTGGCGAACTCAGCCGCGGGCAACGAGCCGGCGTCTCCCTTGCGTTAGTGCTTGCCCCCGATCCCGAGTTGTTAGTACTGGACGATCCAGCTCTGGGACTCGATCCGGTCAGCCGCCGGGCCCTGAATGAAACCTTGATTGAGTTCGCGGGGGATGGCAAGCGAACCGTGCTGCTGAGCACTCACTTGCTGGACGATGTCGAACGCGTGGCCGACCGTGTCATGGTACTCACCGAGGGGCAACTGAAAGTCGACACAACGATGGAGGACTTCGCCACTCGCGTGACGGGGTTTGCCGTGGAAATCGATGTTGTCGATCCCCAAAAAGTGGGCGCGGTTCCAGGGTTGATCGAGGCGCGTCGCATCGGTCGGCGGTTGCAGTTGACGGTTGCCGATGCCGACCAGGAAACGCGAGCGGCGGTGGATCGCCTCGGTGGTGCGTCCGTCGAACAAATTGAGTTGACGTTCGCGGATTCAGTGCTGTCTTACCTGACTCGTGCTGGTGGCGAGTCTTCATTTCTTAATGCGATGCGCGTGGGAGCGGAACGATGATTAACGGGCTAGTCTGCAAACCGCTGTTTTTCAAGGAGCTGCGCGAGACACTCCGTTGGACCCCGATTGGGATGGTTGTCGTCGGGTTTTTGTGTTGGCAATCGACTCCCACCTCATTCAACCTCTATGGAAGTCTTGCGGGCCAGTTGGTAAGGTTTGCGGGCGTGGGTGCTGCCCTGGTTGCACTAGCGATTGGCTTGTTGCAATCACTCGGCGATTCGCGAACCGATGCGCGGGGGTTCTTATTGCATCGACCGATCAGTTTGCGATCGATTTTCACGACAAAACTGCTTGCGGGATTTGTTGCCTATTGGATTTGTTTGGCACCGCCCCTGATCGTGACGGCCATTCGTTTGGCTATACTCGGTCCAGATCGAGTACCTGTCAGCCCGCTGGACTTGTTGCCTCTTGTGTTGTCGTGCTTGGTGATTTTTATGATCCATCCAGCCGCGATGTGGACGGTCTACCGAACGGCACGTTGGCTTGGTACCCGCACATTACCAATCGTATTTGCGGCTTGCGGCATCATGTTGGCAGTTGTGCTGATGTTGGAATCGAGCGGCTGGTGGTTGCTCGGGTTCTTTCCGCTGGTCGTCGCTGTTTGGTATTTGGTTACCATCTCCGCTGCCTGGAGCGCATTTTCCCGCGAGACCTTTTTGCCCACGCCTGCCTCGGGCGAAGCCACCTCCGCCTCACGTGCGATTGGTTTGTTTATCGCTTGTGTGGCTGTGCTTACAGTGCTTTCTGTCACGATGTCCCAAGTTTTTCTGAACAATAGCCAGCAAGATTTCGTTATTTATGACTTGGCAATCGAAAATGACGGTGACCTGTGGGAAGTTCAGAATGTGTATCGCCAAGGTGTTATGTTTGTCGGTAAAGGGGCGGATAAGCTGGCGCGTCGCGTCTCCATTGGCCAATCACAGGATGATGCATTTGCGCCGTTATCTGACGATTGGCAGCCTGCTAACCTTATTAGTTTCACCCCATACGCTTCCGCGAAGTGGTATGATCGCTTCGCCTTTATTGGGCAAATCATCGACGGCGATGCAACTTTCGGTTATTTCAACTTAGTCCTCCACGGAGGACAAATTTTAGTTTATGGGCAACGTAACGGTGTCGAATACATCATTACTCCCGAGGGAGTTTTTGATCCCGAAGATAAGCCCAGCGGACAATTTCGGGGCGTCAAAGTGCTGTCCAGTCCTGCGAATTCGGCCGATGTTCGCTTGCAGTTGGAGCGCAACCTACTCTTGATCGCCGACAGCGGGATTTTTCAAATTGAGCTCGCCAGTCGCAAATTAACGCAATTGGTCGATGCTGAGGTCGCTTCGGCCGCAATCGCGCTACCCGAGACCAAGGATGAGTCCGCTTTACTGTGGGCGATCACCAACAATCGATTGTCACGTTATCGTCTCAATTCCACAGCCCCTGATGAACCCTTGGAATCGGTAAACGATCCCATTATCCGCAAGACGTTGCGGTACCCTTTACCGCCGCTTAACGCAGAAAAGGTTAACGACTTTGCCATTAACCCAATTGAGGACCCGTCACTGGCTAAGGTGGCTGTCATTGACGACTCACATGTCGTGTTGAAGAGCCCCGTCGGTGACTTTCGATATCATGTGCAAAGTGTGAGCGTTGATTCAAGGCCGACCAAGTCAGGAGTCATTCGGACCAGCGTCAACAGCACTGCGTATTTCATCAGTCCCGAGTTGTACCTCATGCCACCGGGGGTGATTGGGGTGGGTTCGGTGGTTGCCTACTTCATTCGAGACGACATCGCTTGGAAAGAAAGGGGAGGTTTTAGCTCTGCGGAACGTTTGTTTATTGGCGGTGTGATCATTCACGCGCTGTTGGCCGCGGCGCTAGCCTTTTGGATCGCTGCGCGTCGAGGAGCGTCGCGAACCGCTCAGGTTTGGTGGGCAGTGCTGGGTGTCACCTTTGGTGTCCTCGCGTTGCCGGCGATCCTCGTGATCCATCCTAAATTGGTTTACGAAATGTGCCCGGAATGTGATCGGCCACGGCGAATTGACACCAATCGTTGTGATCATTGCGGAGCGGAGTGGGAACGTTTGCCTCGTGACGGAAACGAAGTGATCGGTGGTTGGTTAGCTGAAAAAGCAGTGCATGCTGAAAACACGGCATGAGTTCTCTGCTTACCTCCACCATGCGTTCTTTGCCTTAAATTTTATCGCGGTGTCATGGCTGAACAACCGCGAGCCACATTCGGTTCCAGGCAAATGTGAAATGTGGAATTGGGCAGAGAGGGATTTGGCTGGGTTTAGAACTTCACCTGGAAACCGGCAATCATCATTCCGGCATCCACGGTGAGTGTTTGCCCGGTAACCAGCTGACTGCCAGTGATTAGGCTGATGATGCCGTCGGCAATATCCTTGGGTTGGCAGACGCGGCCGAGTGGCAACGTCTGCTGGTAGGCAGCTTTGATTTGGTCATAGCGCTCACCCAGTCCCGCTTCTGTCCAGCGTCCTGCAATAAATCCGGGAGCGATCCCATTGACGCGGATGTGCGGTGCGAGAGTTCTCGCCAGTGAAACCGTGAGGTTATCCAGTGCCGCCTTCGTACAGCAATACGGAATCGAGCTCCCTTGTCCCAACTGTGCCGCCACGCTGGAAACATTGATGATCATGCCACCACCCACCGCCAACATCGGTTCCTGAACAGCCCGAGCGCAGTGGAAGGAACCAATCACGTTGACTTTATAAAGTCTCTCCCAGACTTCGTCGGTCACGGCGTCCAGGTCCGCGAAGGGAATAAATTCGGTTGTGCCGGCGCAGTTGACTAGCACATCGACTCGCCCCAATTCGCTGACTGCCCGATCCACCATCGCGCGGCAAGCACAATCGTCCGCGACGTCAGCTTGAATGGCGAAAGCTTGCCTGCCCATATTGCTGATCGAGCGACTGGTCTCTTCTGCCTCGGCTTCTGATCGTGAATAATTCACGACCACGTCATAACCGAGTCCAGCAAGGCCTAAGGAAGTTTCTCTGCCGACACCTGTGCCGCCGCCCGTTACGATGGCTACCTTGTTACCCGTTGGCATAGGATTTGTTCAGTTTTTTAGGGGGAATCTCCACGAATCTACAGCAACGCAATACCGTCAGGAGTCACTCGGAACAGACGGTCGGACACGGGGTGATTGGTGGTTGAAAAGTCATGGGAGACAGCTTTTAGTAACGCAGTGCGCTGACCACGATACTCGAATAGAATCAGTGCATCGCGTGATGGGACGGCAGCCGCAATTTCTCCCTCCATTTTGCTGCTGACAATTCGGTACAGCTTTGGATGGAGCAAATAGCTCGAGACTGCGCCGGCGGAAGGTTCCAAGCCTCCGATTGCAGGTCCGTTCTCAAGAGGTTTCATGACGATCAATTCCGGCTCGGGTAGCGATTCTAAGTTCTCTATGGCAATCTGCGCGATTGTCTCGAGGGACACTTCCCAACGCTGGATGTCATGGCTGTTGATGAAACGAAATGATTCTTTGTTGTCGAGAGCAAAGCAAATCCTCAAATCAGCCAGCCACGGTAGGCTGACCAAGAACGCGGGATTGTCGTATCCTTGGCCTTCGCGATCCGTGCACTCGTTGGCTTCTTGAATGTATTTGTCTGTCTTGAGCAGCGGTTGAATACGGCTGCGCGCTTCGTGCCACGATTCTTGCCCAAGGGGTTCCTGCTCGCGGGAAAGGCCAAGGGTGCCTCGTATGAACTGCTCAATAATCTCGTCCAACTGCATTGGGTTGCGTTTGGCTTGAGCCAGAAGATTACCAATGGAGATCTCAAATTTATCTGTCTTTATGATCAGTCCATTAATCTGCACCTTCGCGTCAGGCAGGGCATCGGCGATCGCACGATGGACTCGCGTGAGGATCCGAGTCGCGAGCAGCTCGTCGTCGCGGCTGATCCGTAGGGAAGATAACATGCGTTCGAAGAGCGGGGCGTAGTTTTCCCTCTTTTCGACTGGACAGTTTGTCGAAATCCCGAGCACCAAATCGGAGGCCAACACTAACCAACGCTGTCCAGCTTGCTCCCCCTCTGGTCGATCGGCGGTGTAATTGCTGTAGATAATCGTCGGGTCGTTACGAACGTTGACCGAATCGACTTTAGCAAACATCGCAGCGGCGACTTGTTCAAATTGCCCCGACTTTTCAATGATCTCAGTATCAATCGGCAGGGGTACTCGGAAGAACATCATGCCGGCCGAATCATTTGTTTCCGCTGCCGAGAACGCGACCGCACCGTCGTCATCCTTGTTAGCCTTCCAGTGCGCGGGATAGTCAATGTCGAATAGATTGTCAGGATGGTGGTAGGTAATGTAATTCGGCGAAGCGTCCGTGGAGCTATGTTTGCGTCGCCTGTCCAAAGCCGTTCGCGCTTTCTTGAGCGATTTAATTCGATTGTTCTTCTTGTTCATCAATGCAATCCATTGAAGTCCAATGTAAGGATGCTGGTTAAGCGGCGGTAAAAGGTGACGAGTGAAGTTTTAAGAACCTATCCGAAAACCATTAGCCGCTAGCCACGGTTCGTTAGCCGCTTTGGCGCTAGCCACGGTTCGTTACCCGCTTTGGCGCTAGCCACGGTTCTTTGATTTCGGATAGGTTCTAATTTTATCTTTACCGTTCCTCCAGTGATAAGACGAATCGTCTTGCCAATCGTCGGCACGCGACTGGCTAGGCATGATACACTCTGTTGGAGGATAATTCAGTTACGGGCATCAGCCTACCACTGTGAATGAACAGAAACTACCCCCGTCGCGAATGGCACTGAAGCAGGTCAGGCACACGCTTCCGCCGGTTTGTAGTCTCCTCTGAGCTTTTGCTTCAGTTCGTCACGCATTGTAAGTGTTGAGCGGGCCCAGCGAGTTGAAAACGAACATGCGAGTATGTCAGTCTTCCCCAACAGGCTGCCGGAGAAAGGTTAGTAAGTCGGCAAAATCTTGCGGCGTCAATTCCGTCTCCAAACCTTCAGGCATGAACGAGCGATTTGTGTTTTGCAAGTGTTCAATCTCTTCTCTGGAAACCGTTCGTGCGATCCCGTTGGCTTGCTTGATCGTGATACTGTTTGCCGTTTCACCAGCAATGATTCCGGCCAACACTTCACCACTGGTGAGTAAGCAGGTGTAAGCTTGATATCCGGGCTGGATGTCGATATTTGGATCAAAAATATTGTTCAGCAACTTCTCATCGGAGTGTGCGGCAACGGTGGCTAAGTTGGGACCGACGTTATGTCCCTCGCCGTCCCGCTGGTGACAGTTTGCACATGCGCGCCTGTAAACCAATTGGCCGGCTGAAGCTTTCCCTGTGAGCCGCAAGGCTCCGCGATATTTCTCGATAACCTCTTGGCGATTTGAAAGGCGACTGCTTTCCAGTAATTGCTGCGCACGCGCAGCAGTCGACTCATCGGGATGCTGCAGCAGACGATTACGTTGGGTGAGATCGAGACTAGCTACCGGTATCATTTGTGACTCGATACGGTCGAGCAAGTCGTGTGTCCAAGCGTTTCGAGATAACCAAGCTTGCAAGGTAAGAGTTCTAATCTCAGGACTTAGTTCCGACCACACCTTTGCGAAAACCTCCGGTACAGTTGGATCGCCGCTTTGCGCTAAAGTTTCGATTACTTGGGCTTGCTTGGCCGGATCGATTTGGGGACGAAGCCACGTGGCGAGCAAGCGGACACCGGCGGAACGTGACTTATCCACGCGGTATAACAGCGTCGCGGCACTCAGTCGAATAGCTGCGGGCTGATCTTCATTATTTGCCAGACGTTCAGCCGCCACAAGTAACTGATCCACCCGAGCAACTTGCAAGGCCAGCGGACCTTGTGGATCCGTTGTGGTAAGTGCTTGTAAGTCGACTCCCAATTGTTGGAGTAGCAGTAGAAAAGCATCCAAGTCCGGCCATGGTGCTTGTTCCTTGCTCTCAATCGCTCCTCGCAGCAAGGCGGCGAGTGACTGTTGATCATTTACGGCGAGCGACTGTCGCAAAAGCGGCAAGCGATAAGCGGCAATGACTTGGGGGCTAGACCGGGTGATGCCGCTGACAAAATTGCCGCCATGCGCGAGCGCGGAACTCATGACTGCCGTGACCATAAAAGAGTCGTCAGGAAAACGTGATGCTAAGGTGACTAAGGCGTCGCTCGCCGGCGGCGTGTTCCATTCACCAAGGCTCAAGGCGAGCTGCAAACAGACTTTGGTGTCCGGATCATGGGCCAGCTGACAAGCGGCAGCCTGCACCGCTTCAGATGGATATTGTTCTGCCACTCTAATCGCATTTTCCCGCACGCGCGGGTGCGGGTCGGCTAAAGCAGTGAGCAAAGTATCCTGCTCCAGGGCATCCATTCCCGCCAGCACCCAGATTGCTTGCAGGCGGGTTTGTGGACGCTCACTCGTGGCAACCAATGCTTCCAATAACGGCACGGAACTTGGATCGGGGTTCCAAATCAACAGCTGCTGCGCTTTATCGCGTTGCCAATCATTCGCCGACTGCAAAGCGGCCACTAATTCCGGCGTGGTGGCTTGGTCCAGAGACCACCCCTGTCGCTCGCCGCCATCGCTGGGCACGACACGATATATCCGACCCTGTTGATC
>CAZHTX010000127.1:0-2944 GCA_964535475.1 uncultured Pirellulaceae bacterium | reverse complement strand
CGAGGCGATAATGGGGTAATAGCTCGGCTTTGCCTTCTGTGCGACGGCTTCGCCGGGGTCAGGCCTTGTGTTCGGTGTTCAAGTCTTGCGTGATTTCGATTTGCTTTGCCTCTCGCCTCCACTTCGGTGATTCTTTGTAGCAACCTTCGGCTTCGGAGGCCGACGATAATACAACACCCTACATTACCCGGCGACAGATTTTTCGTGGTTGCCTTCCCCACTCTGAAGCCAACCCCGGTCGGTTGCGACCGATTGAGCGAAGCCAATACCTTTTGACCGAGGTGGCGCGAGATAGAGAGACAGCCGAGAGTTTGGGCGAGAATTGGGGCCGAGAAGGGCCGACCGTGTGAATAAAGCGAGTCGCGCGCGACGTCGGACGAGAGACTCCGAACATCGCGCGAGTGTCGCAAACCCTAGCAATTCCTGCGGATAACTCGGCCCGTCTCTCCCTCAACGCAAAACAAAACCCCAGGGTCGCGATTTTTCGCTACCGTGCGGTTCAAGTTGCGGGAAACGAATTCGGACCTGCGACTGCGGGGTTATGGGACCCAGCCGCGCCACCTGCATGGGTGGGTGTGAGTGAGGGCTGTAACTAACGGTTCGGATTTGGAGACGACACTCTTCTAACCAGATTGCCCTCGCTGACGGCGTTGCATCAACCCTTCGCAAATGCAGAAACAATTGAATGGCTCCCCCGCCTTGGCGGTCTAGCCCGCGCAGATTTCCCCGAGGGTTTGACTCGCATGACGAACGATCCCGATCCCATTGGAATCGTTCGTCATCGAGACGCTACGAACGCATCTGATGCAGACCAAGGCGGCGGACCAAATCAAGGATGCCATCAGGCGAGCCAAGACGAAACGAACCAAGCAGGCAACGGGCGATGAGAGAAAGCTCGCAACGGTGCGGCAAAAGATCGAGCGCGGCACCGAGAATCTAGCCCTGGCCGAGCGAGAGAACTTCGCAGCGATCTCAAAACTGCTTTCCCAGTGGCGAGATGAAGAATCTGCCATCCTCGCGCGGATCGAGAACAAAGCGGTGGAGTTGGCCCCGCTGCCGGAAGCGATCGAAGTAATCGCGCACCTGGGCGAGACTTTCGCCAATCTCAAGTCCGCCGACCGAGTCAAGCTGGCCAACGCAATCCGCCTAACCGTTCGGTCGATTACCATCGGGGCGCGAAATGCGAAGACCGTCGAAATCCAGCATCCCGAGATATTTGGCGAGCTAGGTGTGACGACCAGTCGATTCCCGGTAGGCACTTAGCGCACCCGTCATCAAATATCTGAATCTCAAATCTCCGCCCTTCTTTTGCCCTTTCACCAGGACTTCCGGCATTGTGGGAGTTGACGTAATTTCGGAGCACGTCACGACTCATTACTAAAAATCGGAATCCAAGCTCTATTCTGCACGCAAACACGAAGTGGAGCTCTGGGCTCTGAGGAACACTAATCGCGCTGCCGCGAACATTGAATGAATATTTGCTCGCATTGATTCTTGGCTGTCTCCGCGCAATTGACGTTTTGACCTGAATTCTTAGCATCGTGCCTGTCGTGTCGTTAACAGAAAAAATGTCATCGCCCTTATCAATTTCAGGAAGCGCAACGTTGTATCCACGCCATGCGAGCTCACCCATAGCTGCTAGCTGGCCGGCTTTCCCAGTATAGCCGTTACGCGACATTCAGTTTTCTCCAATTCGTGGAACGCTTAGTTAGCGGTCTTGATGAACCGACGGAGTTGACGTTAGCTCAAAGGGATTTTTAAGCGAAATAAAACGACAGTAAAAAAAATTAAGCCAACTTCGGTGTCACCGATTTTATGTCTCACACTGAAGTTGACTAAGCGACCGGAAATTAGCATTGCATGTTGGGCCGAAGAGATTGGCAAGTTCGCGTTCAATGCTCTACGATGCTTGATCATGGCAATGACGAAATCGAGTAAGAAAAACCGTTTTGCCGAAAATCTAGTTTATCAAGTCCAGATGCGTCCCAAAACATAAGAGCAATCTGCTCAGTGTCTTCGAACGCACGCTCCGCGAATTCGAGAGTACAAACGGCTTCCCATTTTGTTTGCGGTTTCTCTGCGTCCAGTTCATTGGGATATCCGTCTTTGGTTGCAACGGTTTCAATTAATTCCGGCTTTCCGTGGGCGATTCGGTCCCGAGCCTGAAAAAGCGTTGTTAATGTCTGGAAAGGGCGTTTCCCGGGATCTATTTCCATTTTTAATTGTTAAGCCAATATTTCAAGGTTGTGCTTCTGTGGCAATCGTTCAACGGCGGACCAAAACGGTAAAACCAAGAATCCAATATGGTTCAGAAATGCTTCGAATTTGAAGGCAGCCATTACAACAGCCGCAAGGGTCTCGTAATGGTAGCCTGGACGCTTTTCTTTTGCGTTTTGTAAAAGAACTAAATTCCCGTGTGATAGTTCTGCAAAGACATTTACGTGTCGCGTCGCTGTGATTATTGATTTTGTGTTGTTCATTGCCCGTGATTCTCGGGCATTAGACTTGGCCATAGAAACGCACCTCCTGGTTCATGTTCGGAGCAAACCTTGAAAACCTTCTGTCTGGGCGATGAGAACCACTGTTCGCCCCAATTTGATCTCTATGATTCTCATCGATCACTCATCGGACTGCAACCGTCCTCCCTGACGGTGCGTGCGTGTTGGCCTTAATCGCCCGGTTTGAGGCGGCCGGGGTTGAATTGTTCCTCCCTATCCGGGGCAATCTGGGAGAACAGGATTCGCCCCTTGGCTCAGGGTATCAGTTGTGCGACTGCTGGATAGCCTCTGCCATAAGAGCCGCTGTGTTTATTTGGATGCGCAGAGCCACCTAAAGCAATTGCGGCAACAAAAAAATGACGCCATTTAATACGCGCTGTTCACAAAGATCCAGAAAGGTTTGCCAAGTGATGTTCCGCAGCAGCGTTCGCTGTTCACCGGCTTGA
>CAZHTX010000126.1:0-12809 GCA_964535475.1 uncultured Pirellulaceae bacterium | reverse complement strand
GTAGCTGCCACTTGTTGCTCCGATCCGGGGCAAGCCCGGCGGAAGCATTGCATAGAATGGCAGTCTAGTTGCTAGTGGTTTGACCTACGGGCGCAGGGTTTTAAGTCAGCGTATTACTTATGAATTAAGCACTTCGACATAAGCGGAACCGCGCGCTGGCGCGTTCCGGCTGATTCCGTTTTGTTTAATGACGGATGCGGAGGTGCTTAGGATCGCCCCGCCCCACAAAAAGACTCGCTCCCTTCGCTCCCGGGACTGGTCTTCGAAAGAGCACGTTCCACACGAAAAACTGCATTCAGGCCAGTCTTGGGGGAGAAAGACTGGGGGGTTAGGGCCCATCGCGAAGAAAGAATGATTAAGGAAAAGTGAAAATTGAAAAAGGTAAAATGAACTGGTTGGCAACAGCTCCCTCGCCCCACACTCGCTTTGCCAAACTATTCACGTGCAACAGAACGGTGGCTAGTGCCAAAACCGCTAACGGTGGCTAGCGATTCAGTAGCCCGCGGTGCCCGTTGCGGTAATGGTGATGGGTGGCAAGCCACACTCGACTCGCCAGGGGTCCAAAATATCTTTCGTGCGACTCGCTCCACATCGCGTCACGCCCAACTCACGGACTTCCATCAAACCCGCCAAGTCGCGAACGCCACCGGCCGCTTTGACTTGCACTTGCTCAGCCGCGTGCCGCCGCATCAACTGCAAATCGGCCATTGTGGCGCCACCGCTGCCGTAGCCCGTGGATGTCTTTACCCAATCCGCTCCCACCTCGCTGCAAATCTCACATAGTTTGATTTTTTGCTCGTCATTCAAATAACAGTTCTCAAAAATCACTTTTACTTTTTGCCCCGCATCATGGGCAATCGTGACAATCTCCGCGATCTCATCACGCACGTAATCCCAGCAGCCGCTAAGCACCTGTGAGATATTGACAACCATATCCAACTCCTCACAACCATCGGCAATCGCTTGACGAGCCTCAGCCGACTTGATCGCCGTGGTGTGACCACCGTGTGGAAAACCAATCGTGGTGGAAGCCTTGACTGTGCTGCCGGCAAGTAACTCGCTGCAGCGTTTCAAGTAGTAGGGCAAAATGCAGACGCTGGCGACGTCATAAGCCAAGGCTAGTTGAATTCCCGATTCTAAATCGCCCACGGTAAAGGCCGGATTCAAGAGGGAATGATCAATCATCTTGGCGAGATCTAAATACGTTGCCGGCATGCGAGACGATCCTGTGTGTGTTGGATTAGCGAATAAGCGAGGCGACCAAAGCTTGCCCTGGCCTCGCCGAGAAATATTGCAGACTTTTGCACTTGATTCTACCGCACAACGCGAAATCGTCCCAAGCCGTTGCAGAGCACGCAAAAAAACGGTTTTGCCTGGACAGGCGCGTTCGCCATTAATTTGATCGTTAGTGGCGGCTTGGATAAATCTCACCTCCCGGCGCGCCGATAGAAAAGCTAACTTGACGGTGAGAGCGTGCTCCCGCACAGCACCTCGACGAACCTCGCCAAGACGAACCTCGCCGTACCTATCGCAAACTACTTGCAACTAGCACCGCCATGTCCATTGCCACGACTTCGACCGACCTGACCAGTGGCAGAGAGCAACACTCGGCCGATTTTTCCATCAGCCGCAGTTCGCTGATCCGCTGGGCGTTTGCCGTGATCGGCGTTCTGTTCGTGAGTGTTGGCGCGATCGGCGTCTTCCTACCCGGCATCCCCACCACCGGCCCGCTGCTGGCTGCCTCTTTCTTCCTGACCAAAAGCTGCCCGGCTTTAGAACGTCGGCTGGTGCGTAATCGTTGGTTCGCAAACTACTTGCATTACCTCGATGGCACCTACCGCATGACGGACCGGATGCGGATAGCCGCGATTCTCAGCATGTGGGTCAGCATCATAGTCAGCAGCTTGATCCTCAGCCAAGGACTCGCAGCTGCAAAATGGTCGACTTTTGTGTTGCTTGCCAGCGGCATCGTCGGCACCGTCGTGATCGCTCGCTTTCGTCGCTAATTGCAGCCTGATTGATCCGCGGCAGGTATCAGTCAGCCACTATTGATATCGGCTCGGTATCGAAACGTTCATTGCGGTTTAACGCTGCGGGGGCAATCGCTGCAAGCCTGGCGGACGAGTGGCCATCATATAAATCGCGTGCACCAGGCCCGGCACATAACCGAGCAACGTCAGCAACACGTTGAGCCAGAAGATGCGGTTCAGCCCAAACTGCATCCAAACGGCGGCGGGAGGCAGGATAAAAGCAATCAACAAGCGCAGGTAGTCCATCAGGGAGTCTCCTCTTTTTCGCCGACCGTGGCCTCTTCGCCTTCACCAGCCTCTTCGCCTTCACCAGCTTCTTCGCCTTCACCGGCTTCTTCGCCTTCACCGGCTTCTTCGCCGGACATCGACTCAAACGCCTGCTGGCCTTCGTCCCAGATCATCTTGGTGTCTTCTGTGACTTTATCAGCGTCAATTTCGAGGGTTGGATTCCCGTTGTTCCGGCCGAAGCGAATCCAGCCGACAATAGCCAGCAGCACGATAATCAGCACGATCACCAAAATAGTTCGCATGCGAACAGCTCCTAAAGGCGTATGCGTAGTGGGCGACACCTTTCAGGCTGAAGCAAAAGAAAAGCCATTAGACGAGGAAATCGCGAGCTTTTCTTTAAATTGCTCTTTCTCCCCCTGGAACGCCTCGGCACGGCGGCTGCCCCCCCCAAACCGAGCAAAAGGAGTCACCAACGAAACCTGACAGGGTGGGGCGGGTTAAGTACGATAGGGAAACGCTCAAATCTCGTCCGGCCCGCGACTGGACGCATGTAAACTTGAGAGAGAAAATAATGATTCGCCAAACTGCTATTTTGTCCATCTTACTAACGGTGACGCTCGCGTCCGACGTGACGGCTCAACGTCGCGGCGGCGGAGATCGGGGCGATTCCGGGCGTGGTGGCGATCGGGGCGGGGAATCCGAACGAGGAGGTCGGGGTGGTTTTCGTGGAGGTTTCGGTGGCGGCAGGCCTTCATTTGGTGGCGGTGGCGGCCCGAGCAGTTTCCTGGATCGGATGGACCGCAATGGCAATGGTTCGCTTGACCCTGACGAAATGCAGGGGCCGATGCGATCAATGGTCGAGCGGCTGGGCCGAGAAGACTCCAGCATCAGCCCTGATCGCCCGATTCCGATGAGCAAAATTAAAGAAGCGTTCGAAAAAATGCGTGGCGGACGCGGTCGGGGCGGCGATGATGACGACGACAACGACGATGAAGAAGACAGCCTCTCGGCCGGCATTTTGGTACCAGGTTTTGGCGGAGTCGATCTCCCTCCGCCCGTGCCCGGCTTTGGTGCCACCGCGGACCTGATGGCGGTCCGCGTGACTCCTGAGGACACGCGTCAAGCGGAAGAGTTGCTGCGTCGCTACGACCGCAATCGCAATAAGTTTATCGACGCCTCGGAAACCTCCAGTCGCTGGCAAGGCAACCCGATGGATTTCGATCAGAACCGTGACAACCGTTTGTCAGTCAACGAATTGGCGGTGCGATACGCCAGGCGACGACTCGACAGTGAAGATTCCGGTCGCCGCGAAGAGTCGCGGAGAAGAGAGCGATCGGAAAGCGAGCCCGATCTGACGGTGGAAGACCGTTTTGACGGCCGCAAATCATATCGACCGCTACCACCCAGCTTGCCTGATGGCCTTCCAGGTTGGTTTGAAGACAAAGACAACGACAAAGATGGGCAAGTTCGCATGTCTGAGTTTGCCAGCGATTGGACCGATGAATTGGTGGAAGAGTTCTATGGTCATGATCGCAATTTCGATGGCGTGATCACTTCCAACGAAGCGCTGATTTCAGTCAAAGATGGCCCAGCACGTCGCGTCGATACGGCTGCTTCTTCACGAACCGCCGACGTCGAACCGGTCGCGACCGAAGACCTCGAACCCCGTTACGTTAAAACTGCTGAGCGGATCGTCTCACGAAACGACAAAGATGACAGCGGCACACTCACCGTCGATGAATGGAAGGGCATGATTATGGACATCAGCGGCGCCGATCTGAACCGCGACGGCAAAATTACCAAAGAAGAATACGCCGGCTGGATGCAAGCTCGGGACAAGGCAAGAAATTAAACACGGGATACAGCGGCTGCTCAGCATGGCAGTCAAACGCCGAGTGGATTGCCGCCCGCTGGCGGTAAGCCTTTGTGTTTCGCGGATCTGCCCACAGCCAGCTGAACTCTGAGCGACAACCGCGATAAGAGGGCCCGCTAACTGCGCTAATCATCGCGAATGAGAAGCATACAGTGTTTGCTGATTGGCGGGCCGCCATTGATTCGCGCTCATTCGCGGGCAACCTAAGCAGTCAAACGCCGAATGGATTGCCGCCCGCTGGCGGTAAGCCTTTGTGTTTCGCGAATCTGCCCACCGCCAGCTGAACCCTGAGCGACAACCGCGATGGGAGGGCCCGCTAACTGCGCTAATCATCGCGAATGAGAAGCATACAGTGTTTGCTGATTGGCGGGCCGCTGTTCCCGTGCTTATTTGTTGCGGCGAGTAAAGCCCTGAGTTTGCAATTAGAACTTCCACAACAGCAGAGCCGAGTAGAACAAGTCGTTAGGATCGAGCCCCTGCGGGGTGCTGTCATAACGATTCGTGGCTGCCAGTTTCAGGCTGAGGTTATCGATACCATCGAGTAGGATTTCCCAACTGATATCTGAAACCATCCGGTAATCACTCCAGCGATCCCACTGCGGGAAGTATTCAACCTGGGCCTTAATTTTTTGTCTTTCAGTAATTTGTTGAGCGGCTTCCAGACCAAACAAGGCCTCCGGCACCCAATTTTCATCGGGACCACCGAATTCGCGAGACGCACCAGCACCGAAGCGAGTTACCAATGTGGATTGATCCGTTCGCACCCAATAATAACCCAGACCAGAGTTCAGGTTCAGCCGCAAATCGAACGCTTTAAACTGGTCGAACTCCAAACCCATTTTGGCAAATGCCGACCAAGCCGATTCTCCCAACAAACGGTCGTAGTCAACATTCAGGCGGCCGTTATCTTGAGTCTGCACTCCGTCCGCTTCCGTGTTTTGATAGTCAAAATCGATGCTGAATGTGTACAGTTTCGTGGCTCGTTCCAAATCCGCACCGACTTGCGTGCTTGTCGTGCGAGAATTGCCTTCCGATCCGTTAAGCCCAAACTCGACACTGTTCGTCCAGCCGTCCAGGGGTATCCAAAGCCACGGATATTTTCGATACCAAGCAACATGCGTTTCGGTGAGTGGCGCGGGTGGAGCCAATTGCTCGGCAATGGCGCTACCGATCGGCCCTTGCGTGGAAAGCTCTTGCGTAGAACGCCCCTGCGGCGCGGTGGCTTCCGCCGCCATCGCTTCCAAGGCGGACATGTCGACCGCCGGCGGGCTCAACCCTTGCTCGAGCATCCCCGGTTCGCTGTAGGGAGCAGGATATCCGCCGGGCGGCAGCGGGGGCGGTAGTTCAGAATAACCTTGAGCGATTACAAGACCCGAGGTCCCGAGGCTGGCGAACAGTAGGCTGAAGAAAAAGACAAGTCTGCGATGGCTGGCTGTTTTCATAATGTTCAAATGGTTAGGCAATTCTGATTCAGCTCAATGGAGCGGTCAGGGGCGTGCGACATGCGAATAGCCGAATGGACAACCCCGGTGGACTGGCAGTAGCCCCTGGCGGGATGCAGCGATGGGGAAGCTATCAAAGGGGGGCATGGTGATGGAATATCAGTTTGTTACCTCATTTTGGCTGTTTGTCTTGCGTTCGCTCTTCGGTATAATGGAGGCCCCACCGAAACTCCGGGCAACCGCAGTGGCCGGTTAACCGATTGCCGGGTCAAGCCATACCTGGCCCAACAAATTACGCAGCCCCCCCATACGTTCACCCCGCCCCGCACGATTATCCCGTTTCGCTTGGCAATCGCCTCGCGTGGCGGCTTCAACGGCCATGTTGGCTGTCCCCTTCAGACCGGTTCGTCTTGCATGTACAGCAAATATTACGACCGTTTTTCGCTGCTGTTTGCTGCGTACTGCTTCTGCGCGGTCACAGCCTGGGGACCGCCGCGGGCTACGGCGGATGAGCCGACGCTGGGAGATGATTCAACAGGGGATGTGAATTCAGCTGCTGAAGCAACGTCAGCCGCAGAAGCGCCCAACGCTGAAGTGGCTGCCCTTTGGAACGAAAAAGCGATCCCCCTGCTGGGCGCTTACTGCGTGGATTGCCACAACGCAGATTTCCAAGAAGCGGAGCTCGATTTGGAGTCGGCAGTCAATCTCGACGCGGTGCTCGATTCGCGTGAACACTGGGAAAAGATTCTGCAACGCATCCGCTTCGATTCGATGCCCCCGGAAGATGCCAGCCAGCCGACCGACGAGGAACGCAGCGAACTTATTTTGGCGATCGAAAGCGTACTCTACGGCACCGCCTGTGATCTCACCACCAAGCCTGGTCGGGTGACGGTGCGGCGGCTGAACCGATCGGAATACAACAACACCATTCGTGACATTTTTGGACAAGATCTTAGGCCCGCTGACAATTTCCCCGCCGACGAAGTCGGGGCCGGTTTTGACAACAACGGAGACGTACTTTCGCTCTCGCCGATGTTGTTTGAAAAGTACTTGGCGGCCGCCGAAGAAGTTGCCAAGCAGGTGATCTTCGATCCCGAAGATGTCGAGCGTATTAAAGTAGAGCGGAGCGGGGAAACCTTGCACGCCCTGGGCACCCGATTCATCGGTTCGTTCTATAAGTTCTACATGCTGGAAGATGGCGTCGTGTGGGCTCAGTTCGACGCTCCCTACGATGGCAATTATGAACTGCGGGTGGCCGGCAGCGCGGGGCAACCCGAACAGGAAGTCAAATTAGCGATCTACAACACGGCCGGTACTTTGCTCGATACGGTCGAACTGAAGTATGCCGACGGCGGTGGTTCGCACTCCCGGTCCTTCCGGCTCGAGCTAACGGCGGGAACGCATCGTTTCTTTGTCGTCCGGGTTGGTTCCGGTGAAGAACCAGCGGCGCAGCTTGAGGCCAGCAACCAACTCGATGAGCAAGCATTGGCGGCAGCCTTGGCGAGCGAGTCGGAATCGTTACCTGTCGATCGCGGCTTTGATCGTGATGGGATCGCTTTCGCCGTCAAGAGTTTGACGTTATCCGGCCCCCGTGGTATTCCGGACGCGTTATTACCTTCCGGGCACCGCCGCTTGATCAGTGACATGCCGCGGCAGAAAAAACAGTTTGCCAAAGCGGCCCGGCCCGGCCTGACATGGCTACTGCGGCGAGCGTTTCGTGGACCGGTCGATGAGGAGACGTTGAATTCCTACGTGGCACTGGTGCAGATGGCTGCCGAGCGGGAAGACAATTTTGCGCGCGGGATGCAAATCGGCGTGGCCGCAATCTTGGTCTCGCCACGCTTTCTGTACCGCGTCGAACTGCCTCCCGCGGAGGTCGCCAAAGGCAACGCGGCTCCCTTGAGCGACCATCAATTGGCGACTCGGCTGGCCTATTTCCTCTGGAGCTCGACGCCCGACGAACGCTTGCTCGACTTGGCCGACGAGGGCAAGCTTATCGAGCCGACGGTGTTGGTCGGCGAGGTCGAGCGACTGTTGGCCGATCCTCGCAGCGAAGCGCTGGCCGATAACTTTGCCGCCCAGTGGTTGGGTCTTCGTAACCTCGACACCGCCCAGCCCGATGCCAGCCGATTTACCGAATTTAACGATGCCCTTCGCGGGGCGATGCTGCAAGAAACGCGTTTGTTGTTTCTCGATGTGGTCCGGGAAGATCGCAGCGTGCTCGATCTGCTCGACGCTGATTTTACTTTTCTCAATCAGCAGTTGGCGGAGCACTATGGCATCGCGGGAGTGGAGGGTGCTGAGTTTCGCCGCGTGGCCTTGGGGGACACCCCTCGGCGGGGGATTTTAACGCACGCCAGCGTGTTGACGCTGACCAGCAATCCGACACGGACTTCACCCGTAAAGCGAGGTAAGTGGATTCTGGAAAATATCTTGGGAACTCCGCCACCAGAACCACCCGTCGGTGTTCCAGAGTTAGAAGCTGCCGCCGAATCGAATCCCGATGCTTCATTCCGTGAGCAATTGGAAATTCACCGTGCCGACCCCAACTGTGCTTCCTGCCACCGCACGATGGACGCACTCGGCTTTGGATTTGAAACATTCAACGTGATCGGCAGTTACCGCGAGCAGGATGGTAAGTATCCGATTGACGCCTCGGGAGAATTACCGGGTGGGTTAACTTTTGACGGCCCGCTGGAATTGATCAAGATCTTGCGCCAGCGAAATGGCGAGCAGTTTGCACGCACCACTGTGGAAAGATTGCTAACATTTGCCCTTGGACGCGAATTACGCTTCGAAGACCGTTGTTTAGTAGACGATATTGTGAGACAGGCCCGGTCGGATGATTTCCGCTTCTCGAGTTTAGTGCGAGAAACAGTATTGAGTTCGGCTTTCCGACTCCAACAAGCTGAAGGAACCTAGAGACATGCCACATCAAGGACTATCACGACGAACGCTGTTGCGCGGTCTCGGTTTGACCATGGGGCTGCCCTTGTTGGAAACGATGGGGCCAGCCAATCGGGCTCTGGCCAACGCTGCGGGCACAGCCGACAGTGCGACTCCAGTGCGGATGGCAGCGGTCTTTTTCCCCAACGGCGCAATCATGCCCGACTGGGTGGCGCAAGGCTCGGGGGCGGATTGGAAGCTAGGGAAATCGCTGGCCGCGCTGCAGCCATTCCAGCAAAAGATCAACATGGTCAGTGGTTTGACGCTCGATAACGGTCGCGCAAAGAAGGATGGTGCTGGCGACCACGCGCGGGCCGGATCGACATTCTTAACAGCGGCGCGTCCCGTCAAGACAGCCAGCAACATCAAGGTCGGTGTCAGCCTCGATCAATTGGCCGCGCAACAACTGGCTGGGCGAACCAAGTTGGCTTCGATCGAGCTGGGGACGCAGGAAAGTCGCAACGCGGGGAGTTGTGATTCGGGGTACAGCTGTGCTTACTCGTCAAATATTTCTTGGCGAAGCGCGGAAACACCGATGTCCAAAGAAACGGTGCCCCGCTTGGCGTTCGAGCGTTTGTTCGGCAACGGCGACACCAAGGGGCGCGCCGAACGTGACTTCTATCGCAAGAGCATTCTTGATTTAGTGGCTCAAGATGCGAATCAATTAATGGGCCAGCTGGGCAAGTCCGACCGGCGGAAAATGGAAGAGTATTTCACCAGTGTGCGTGAACTCGAAATGCGGATCGAGCGGACCGAGCAAGCGGACCGAGCGGCGATGCCAGATATGGAATTGCCAGAGGGACGCCCCAGCGAGTTTGAAGAGCACTCACGTTTGATGATGGACTTGATGGTGCTCGCTTTCCAAACCGATACGACGCGAATTGCCACGATGATGCTCGACAACGCGGGAGGGAACCGGGCTTACAAAGCGGTCGGCGTGAATGATGGTCACCATCAATTAAGTCACCACCGTAACGACGAAGAGACAGTGGCCAAGATTCGCAAGATTGATGCTTACTTGGCGGAGAACTTTGCTTACTTCTTGGAAAAGCTCGACGCGGTAGTTGAAGCAGACGGCAGAACCTTGCTCGACAACTCAATGATCCTTTACGGCAGCGGTTTGAGTGACGGTAATCGTCACCGGCATGAGGATCTGCCGATCGTGCTGGCGGGCGGCGGCGGCGGCAAGATTGCCACCGGGCGTCATCTGGCCATGTCCGACGAGACGCCAATGGCCAACTTGTTCATGTCGATGTTGGACTTGGTCGGCGCGCCGGTGGAATCGATTGGCGACAGCACCGGACGTTTGGCCGGATTGGTTTAGAGCGTGCCGAGTTGGCCTTCACGCTCGCTTTCCGTCAAGCGATGCATGTCGCGAATTAGCTGTTGATCGCAATCGCGTTGTTCGACTTTTCGTCGCGCGAACATGCGTTGTTGCGAAGCGATCATGACGTCGGGCGGCAGCTCGGCGGTTTGACCAAAGAGCCTTGCGTAGTTGACAAAGCTGGGCACGTTACTGGTTACGAATCCATATAACATGCTGCAAGCACCGATCACCTTGCCAGTGAAAATGCCGGTATTGATTGCGGTCTTGGTGTAGTCTCCCATGACGCAACCCATGAACTGCATGCCGGTGGCCACCCGGCCTGAGCTGTACTGCATATTGATCGTGCCGTACGTATTCTTGAGGTCACTGTTACAAGTGCCCGCCCCCAAGTTGATCCAGCTGCCCAAGTAGCTGTGCCCCAAGAAACCATGGTGCTGTTTGTTGGAGTATGGTTCGATTACTGACGCTTCGACTTCGCCGCCGATCTTCACCGTGTGCCCCAAGCTGACCGCATCTTTGAGAGCGGCGTGTTCGATGACCCGTGTTTTGGGGCCGGCGTAGA
Source organism: uncultured Pirellulaceae bacterium (assembly GCA_964535475.1). Lineage (GTDB taxonomy): Bacteria > Planctomycetota > Planctomycetia > Pirellulales > Pirellulaceae > Laterigemmans. Next base: position 2,401 of record CAZHTX010000126.1, on the reverse strand, counting down.
CGGGGCCGGAAAGATAGCAAAAGGGGCCGACTTCGACATTTTCATCCAGCAAAATTGGGCCGGCCGAAGTGTCGATCACGGCGTAATCACCCAGCGTAGCGCCGGGGGCGAGAAACACGCCATCTTGTGTCTGTTGATAGCCGCCCGCTTGAATCCGGTATTCCATACTCGCGTTGATCAACCGCATGTTGGCCGCCACGACGTCATGTGGCCAGTTGAACAGTTGCAGCGAGGTTTGCTCAGCAGCACCCTGGAAAGCGGGCAATTCGGCGGCCGTTTCTTGCAGCTGGGCGATGATGACTTGTGGGTCGTTGGAAACTCTTGGGACGCCGTCGATCAACAGTGCCGCAGCCACCACCCCTTCGCACTTGATCACCGCTGAAGTCTTGGCGGCAATTAACTGCTGGAAGGTGGACAAACAGCCAACAGCCGGGATAACTCGGGCATTTACGGCTAAAACCGGGCCATCAAGCAGCTTTTGGGAACTAAATGGGGTAACTGCGTAGTCTAAACGCTGAAGTTCCACCAAATGATCACGAACGGAACCTAAAATCGGCTGGTCCAATTTGCGGAGCCAGTCGAGCAGACGGAAACTCGCACATGAGATTGCGTAGGCGGGCCTGCCCGTCGTGATGGGGGCCAAGTCACTAACTGAATTGTCTTCAAAGACAACAATTTGCATCGGACAGCCGGGGTACGTGGGGGCGTCACCAAGATGGTGTTTTCAACGGGAATCTTTCTGACTAGCACGATAGTGCAGGCGCGTCGCGGGGCCAAGCGGTCGCTGTAGTTCGCCTCACAGGAGTATTCGCACCCCAAATTTAGCCCACCACGTCGATCCATTACCAACTGGGCCCGCACCGCGCGCGATCCCGTGGCAGAATAAAGCAGCAGAGTAGAGCAACAGAGTAGCACTCCATGTTTCGCCAACAATTTCCATCCATTCGGATTCGCCCGCAGTGAAAGGACATCTTCGCTTTGCCAATCCGCTGCTGCTGGGCATCTTGGCCGGCCTGCTGAGTCTTACATGGCAGGGGGCTGCACGCTGCGCGCCTCCCGCGGTACAGCCCGAGGGCGCTTCTGAGGGTACAAAAGAGGTTGCAACTGAGGTCGCGGCGGAAATTGCGGCGGAAATTGCCGCGTTGGGGGACCCGAGTCCCAGCCGCCGCACGCTAGCCCGTCATCGTCTGCAAGCGTGGGGGATCGAGGCTCGCGAGTCGTTGGTGGAGGGGCTATCTAACGAGAGTTTGGAGATTCGCTTGGCCGCCAAAGCGTTGCTGGAGACGCTCGACTCGCTGCACGTGGAGCGCCAGATTGCCAATTTGCTGCGCGGTAGTTCCGAGCTGGACATCACTTTTTTGCCGGCTTGGGATAGGCTTCGTCAACTGTGCGGTGATTCGCCCGGGACACGACGGTTGTACGCCGGTTTGTTGCGCGAGCATGGTTACTCGTTGCATTGGTTGGCCGAAGTGAGCGAACCGGGGCTGTTGGCCGATCCGCAAGAGTTAACTTCGCTGGATCACTATTTGCCAATCGAAGCCAAACTGATCAACCAGGGCGATCCGCACCGTTGGGCTTTAATTCTGCTAGCCGCTTCGCAGCGTCAGTTCAGCGATGTTCCCGTCTTAACCTCGCGAGTCCGAGGCGGGCTGTTGAACCCCAAAGTGCAAGCGGGACTGGCCGCTTCCAAGCATTATCCTGTGCTCCAGCGTTTGGTTGGTCAGTGGCTTACTATCACGTCGGCGAACTATGTGAACTCGACGATGTTGAAAATCGGCTTGGCTTATGACTGTCAGGATGTAGCCGCGGAGTTGGCGGAGCGGTCGCTGGAGAACCCCAACGCATCGCCCGCCAGTTTGGCCACCTCGTTGATATTGCTCGCTCGTTTGCAACCCGCACGCGCGGAAACGGAATTGGTGCGATGGGTTGATGATCGTCGCGTCTGTCACGTTTGGCAAATCGTTGCCGCGCGTCGCCGCGCCGTGCAGACACAAGTCGGCGACGTGGCCATTGCCTTGTTGCTGCACTTGGAGAACCGTGATCCACGGGAGCATGGTTTTGTCGACTTGCAAGCCGATCCGCAATTGATCTTTCGCGAGTTCAGCATGGGCTTTGAGGATGAGAAATCGCGTCTCGCGGCGCACGCCAGCGCGCAGACCACGCTAGGGTTCGAGATTCCCCGCCGGCCGCAAGCTAAACGGCCGCTGAGCCAGCAAGCTGGCTTTCAGCCTTAGAGTGGTCTCTCGCTCCGTTTCCGCTGCGTGCTTATCCCGGCGAAGCGACAACTGGCAGCTACCAATCTCCTTCCGTCGAGCTTGCCTCGGCGGGGGATCAAGTGGCAGCTACCAGGCCGGCCCCTGAAAACCGCCCCCTTTTCCGCCCGCGCTTCGCCGCAGGCGAA
>CAZHTX010000125.1:10890-12863 GCA_964535475.1 uncultured Pirellulaceae bacterium | reverse complement strand
CTTATCGAGTGCTGCGCGCTGTGGGCTGCGGTCAGCGACCAGCCGATAGTGGACATGCCCAAACTGGAGACCTCTGTTACGGCAAGTGGTTCGCGGCGCAACGGCGAGTAACCTCAGCGAGAGCTTTGCGTCGGTAGGATGCTTCGCCAAAGCCCATTTGCGCCCACGCTCGTGCGTGTCGAGCAAAATTAGGAGTGCGAATACGACAGAATAGACCCCAGCGAGCTTGTCTCGTTTGGTGAATGAGTTTGTCGGCTAGCAATCGAGCCATTCGAATTGGATCGCGGCATCAATATCAGGGTGCAGACTTTGGTGCACCGGGCAGTGCTCTGCGGCCTTCTCGATCCGCTTTCTCAGTTCCACATCGTGGCATCTACCGCTGGGAATCGTAACGACTGATTTCAAACTGCCGATGCGACGAATCGGTTGCTGAATCATTTCCTTGACGACGCGGACCTGAGTGCCAGTCAGATCGACACCATGCCGCTCGCCAACTAGCGCCATGATCGTCATCAAACAACTCGCCAACGCCGTGGCTACCAGGTCGGTCGGTGAAAACGACTGGCCTTGGCCGCCATTATCCACCGGCGCATCGGTGACCAGCGTGCGACCGCTTGGTTGATGCGTCGCTCGGCAAGCCAATTGGCCTTCGTAGACTGCGTCGATGATGACACCCATGGGAAAGCCAATCTCTCCTCAACAGAATGAGGCTTGTGGAGCAAAGCAAGAGGGTGCGCTGGGAGTCGATCTCCGCAACGCACTAACAACCTATCCGAAAACCCAAAACAACCGCGGCTAGCGCCAAAGCGGCTAACGGCAAAACAACCGCGGCTAGCGCCAAAGCGGCTAACGGCAAAACAACCGCGGCTAGCGCCAAAGCGGCTAACGCCAAAACAACCGCGGCTAGGGCCAAAGCGGCTAACGGTTTTCGAATAGGTCTTAAACAATTTTGGACACTAGACGTTTGACTGGCAAACATCCAGCCTCAAAAGAGGTCTAATTTCCGGTCGCGGGTGCGTCCGCAACCGAAGATACCACCTTGTCGATCAACCCGTATTCGACCGATTCCTCAGCCGACATGAATCGGTCCCGGTCGGTATCTTCTTCGATTTTCTCCAGCGTGTGGCCGGTGTGGCGGATCATGATTTCATTCATTTTCCGTTTGACCCGTCGCAACTCGGCCACATGAATTTCGATTTCCTGAGCGCTGCCTTGCATGCCGGCTAGCGGTTGGTGAATCATGATTCGCGAGCTGGGCAAGGAATAACGCTTGCCTTTGGTCCCCGCGGTCAGTAGGACGGCACCCATCGAGGCGGCTTGCCCAATGCAATAGGTGGCCACGTCGCAGGAGACAAACTGCATGGTGTCGTAAATTGCCAACCCGGCGGTGATACTGCCACCAGGTGAATTGATGTAAAGATGGATGTCCGCTTTGGGATCTTCACTTTGCAAAAACAGCATTTGCGCGACCAGCGAATTGCTAATGTCGTCGTTGACTTGCTGGCCGAGAAAAATAATTCGGTCTTTGAGCAGGCGACTATAGATGTCGTAAACGCGCTCTTCACGACCGCTCTTTTCGACAACGTAGGGAATCAGGGGCATCGCAGGGAAACCTGAACGTGGATAATGACTTGCGGTGAAGGGGAAAGACGAAGGCTGCGAGGAACGGCCCGGCAGCTTCGGCGACCTTTAAGTGGTTTCTTCTTCCTCGGCGTCGGGATTAACCGGCGGTTTGGTGAGGATGTCGTCGACGAGGCCATACTCCTTGGCTTCGTTCGGCGAAAGGAAGAAGTCGCGATCGATATCCGCGGCGATCTTCTTGATGTCCTGCCCGGTGTGCAAAGACAGGATCTCGTTGAGCACATCGCGATAACGCAAAATTTCGCGAGCTTGGATTTCAATGTCGCTGACTTGACCACCGACACCGCCCAACGGTTGGTGGACCATCACGCGACTGTTTGGCAAAGCAAAAC
>CAZHTX010000125.1:0-10880 GCA_964535475.1 uncultured Pirellulaceae bacterium | reverse complement strand
CCAGCCAACAAAATCGCCGCGCCACTGGCAGCCTCACCGACGCAGTAGGTCGCGACGGGACAAGACAGCATTTGCATGGTGTCGTAGATTGCCAAGGTTGCAGTGACCGAACCACCTGGTGAATTTAAATACAGGTGAATGTCCTTGCGGCGATTTTCGCTCTGCAAGTACAGCAACTTCATGACAATTTCATTAGCATTGCCAGTGTAAATCTCGCCTTGCAAAAAGACGATACGGTTTTCCAGCAACAGGTCTCCAAGCGTCATTTGTCTTTGACGCTGGTAACTCTGGTGAGAGTAGCTGTTCGACAGCTCTTGGTTCATCTCGCGTGCCTTACCCGGGACTATACGAATCAGTACGAACCTAAGTGTTCGCGAAATCGCATTTCGTGGCAAGCCCGGAATCGGCTCGCTTAGTCCCGAAAAGGTGGTGAATGCGAGAAAAATCGGCATCAACGAGCAAAATTTTGTCTCAATTTGATCCGTTTACGCGGAACAAATTTCATTCAATTACCCACAGCGGGAGGCTGTGGCTGTCCCAAAGGTGGCCCGCTGGGGGTTTGCGGATGCAGTCAAGCTGCTTGAAATTCATGGCCCGGGTAAACCCAGACTCCGCTCAACCGTTCCACCACCAAGTGTTCGGTTGCTCGGCTTTGTTGGCTCGCGAGTGGACTTCCGCCAACTGGGTGTCGAGCGTCTGGTTTTCCACCACGTTGAACGGAGTGACTTCCACGCCACCCGAAGCGGTCACGGTCCAACCCGCACGCCCTTTGACAAAGCTGCACTGCGGGGCGACCGCCTGCGGCACTTCGTACGAAGTCGTGGGGACTTCGACACCACGCCCCAGCATCACCGTAAGATCGCAGCCAGCGGTTTGGTCCAGGCCTTCCTGCATGATCAGGGTGGCCACCACGCTCATGTCCATGACATTCCGCAGATCGCCAAAGATCGACTGCCGCGCGGCCAAATCATTAAATCGGTCCGTCATCAACTCTGCCCATTTCTTGGCCGTCTTGTTCTCCCGTTGACTAGCTTGGGCTTGTCCGGCGGCATCGAATTGATCCTGTGCGGTCAACGTTTTCACCCCCTGCCCGCTGAGCTGCCAAGCCAAGCGGCCCTGGTCATGCTTGAGTGAATCATAGTTACACGCCATCCACCAGCGTGGGTTTTCATTACCCAATTGACGCTCGTTGCGGGCCATTTCCAAATAGCTTGGCAAACCGGCCACGGGCGAATCTTCCAACGCCATGGCAATGCGTTTCATTTGGTAATCAGCTGCGAGCAACACGCGTGCGTAGTGGCTATCAGTGGGAATCCCAGTCAGTTTGACAACTTGCGGACCATAAGCTTCCCGCATCATCGGCTCTAAGTTTCGCGGGTCTTGCCCAGGTTGTAGACGCACCCGAGCGAGCATCCGCTGCAGGCGTTGACGACCCTCAGCAGTCGGTTCGATCGAGCAGCTGATGCCCCCCTGACGCGATGGCTCGACACTTTGGAAAGCGGTCAACAAATCGCTGAGCAGCAACGTTGGACGACCGCTGAATTTGCCGACGACCGACGCGTCTTCACGGATCACCCAAGGCTCGGCTGGTCCCGCCAAAACGATGTCGTTCCGCTCCGGATAAACAAATACGTACTCGATGCGTTGCAGCCCAGCGAGCATCTTCATGTCGGCGGGAATTTCCTCACCAGTCTGCAGCTCGCGTGCGATCGCCGCTTGCAATTGCTTCAGCGAAATCATTCTTAATTCACTGCCAGTTGCCAATTCACCCTGAGGCTCGGCTAGCTGGGTTCGCATGCGGGTGAGCAAATCTGCCCGCTCCGCTTGCGTGGCAGAACGCACCAGTCCCGCGGCATCGATCATGATACCACCCACCGCGTTTCCACCGAGGTTACCCAATCCGGCAATCGCCTTGGGTAACAACAGCATTGTGCCAACAAGGGCAAAAGCAACCAACAGACGGCTAGCCCAGCCAAAGGATTGACCGGCTTTGCGACTCGGCGCGGGGAAGCGTTTCATCAAACGGCTCCGAGATTCCCGCGTAACGTGCACAGCGGGAGTTGTAGTTAACGGGACAAGCAACATTCGAATCGCCACCTGCATTACAGTAAGACGGCAGCGATCATCGTACAATAGCTGCCAGCTCGCTCGCTTTCAACCAAATTACTCCCAACCAAGTGTTTTGAAGTTGTCCGATTCTTCCGTTCGCGACGGCGATAACGCCTATTTGATCATCCGGCAAGGCGGAAAGTGGACGGATGTCCTCCGCTTGCTGCCGGGTAAGGCCTTCGTGATCGGCCGCTCCTCCCAATCACAAGTTGTGATCCGCAGCGATCAGTGCAGTCGAGCTCACGCCGAACTCCAACATGCCAAAGGTGAATGGATCGTTCGCGATCTGGGCAGCCGCAACGGCACGGTCGTCAATGGCGAAACGATCAAAACGCCCGCAAAACTGCGCGAACAGGATGTTATCTCGGTCGCCGGTTATCAAATGACTTTTGTGCGGCAGGTGGCCGACGCTTTTTCTTCCGACTCATCGCCGCTGCCCCCGCGAAGTAGTGGCCTGCCGACCGAATTGGCCGACACACAAGTCCGCGTGAACCCGGCAGATTCGCTGTCCGACGTCGAACTCGAAACGCTCCGCCGGGCTGCTCACAATCCGCCGCCCGGCCAGCCGCTGACGCCTCCCACCGACGGCGAACGGGCCCAACATGAACGGGCCCAAATCATGGAGCGTCGCCGCCGCAGCGCGATTCTCGAACCGGGTGAACTTGATTTATCGCGCACCGCGATGGCCAGCAGCAGCGAAGCGTCATTGCTGCGGACCGCTTTCGCGTTAGCTCGTGGTGAATCTCCCGAACAAGTCGCCCAGATCGCCTTGGAAGCTTTGAATCGCGCCAGCGGGACCGCCGCCGGTGCCGTATTGGTGGCGACCAAAAAACAACAGGCTGCCAGTTCCGCTTTCAATGGCCTGACCGCGTTAGCGACGACTAGCCGGCCGGGCCATTCCTACCGCAGCCTGAGCGAAAAATTGGCCAGCACGGTATTGACCAGCGGCGAAGCGATTCTAGCTCGCAACATCGAGGACGATTTGGCACTGGCCAGCCGCGACAGCCAAGGCGAATTGAGCACGACCAGCGCGCTGTGCGCACCGATCGTGATTAACCAAAAGGTGGTCGGGCTGCTGCACGTCTACTCATCGAAGGACGAACCCGAATTGACGGGCCAACACCTTGAGTTGGCGTTAGCGATCGCGGCCAACCTGGCTTTGGCGCTCGAGCATTTATGGCGTGAGCGTCAGTTAAAAACCAACTTGCGACGGTCCGAACAACAACTGGCAAAGCTGCGCGAGCAGTTGGGCGAACAGGTCTTTATCGTCGGCGAGAGCGAGCCGATTTTGGAGATCCAACGACAAGTCGCCCGCGCCGCGCCGACCGCGGCCACGGTGCTCGTGCGGGGCGAAAGTGGCGTTGGCAAGGAATTAATCGCGGCGGCGCTCCATCACGCTAGCCCCCGGCGCAACGGTCCCTTCGTCTGCCTAAATTGCGCCGCCCTCTCGCCCAGCTTGCTGGAAAGCGAACTGTTCGGGCACGAGAAAGGTGCGTTTACGGGAGCCACCGAGCGAAAAATCGGCAAGTTCGAAGCGGCTGACGGTGGCACGCTGATGCTCGACGAAATCGGCGAGATGAGTCCCGAGATCCAGTCCAAGTTCCTCCGCGTGCTGGAAGGCCAAGCGTTTGAGCGGGTCGGCGGGAATGCGGCGATTCGCGTCGACGTGCGCGTTGTGGCGGCGACCAATCGTGACTTGGAGGAAGCAGTCCGCGAGGGAAAATTCCGCAGCGACCTCTATTTCCGCCTGAACGTGGTCGAACTGCGGGTCCCTCCGCTTCGTGAACGGGGTGCCGATGTGCTGTTGCTGGCGGAGCATTTCTTGAGCCGTTTCCGCAGCGAGATGGGGCGACGGCTGGACGCTTTCAGCCAATCGGCCAAACAAAAACTGCTGGCCTATCACTGGCCAGGAAACATCCGCGAACTGAAGAACGCTGTCGAACGAGCCGTCGTGCTCTGCCCAGGCCCAAACATCGAAGCGGACGATCTGTTGCTATCGAACCTCTCGGTGCCCGGCCAACCGAGCCATCACCAACCGAGCCATCACCAACCGAGCCATCACCAACCGAGCCAATCGCCAGGATCCAGCGAAGGGGCTCAATCCGCCCAATCGCTAACAGCCAATAGTTCGCCCCCGGCATCGACGGGGGCACTTTATGATGACGATGGAAATCCTCTCGCGCTGGCCCTCCTGGAACGGCAACATATCGAACGCGTGTTGCAACACACGTCGGGCAACAAAAGCCAAGCAGCCCGAATTCTGGGAATTGAGCGGAGCACTTTGGATCGTAAAATCAAACGCTTTGAGTCGGAATAATTTTAATGCCTGCTGTTCTCGCCGTAGCTGCACACCCAGACGATATCGAATTTGTAATGGCCGGCACGATGCTGCGTTTAGCCCAGCGTGGTTGGGACCTGCATTACTTTAATTTGGCCGACGGTTGTCGCGGCAGCATGACCATGGATCGCCAACAGACTGCGACAACCCGTTTGGCGGAAGCCCAACGAGCGGCCGAACTTTTGGGAGCCAAGTTCTACCCGCCCATCTGCCGTGATATGGAGATCTTGTACTCGTTTGAATTAGTCGCCAAAGTCACGGCCGTCGTCCGACAATCAAAAGCTTCGATTTTGTTGACGCACGCCCCTACCGATTACATGGAAGACCACGAACAAGCTTGCCGCTTGGCCGTCTCAGCAGCGTTTTCCCACGGTATGCCCAACCTCGATTCCCAGCCCCCGGTCGCTCCCTATTTTACGCCGCTGACCGTCTATCATGCCCAGCCCCATGGCAATCGCACGCCGCTCGGAGAACCGGTGCGACCCGACTTTATTGTCGATACCAGCCCGGTGATGGAAAAAAAAGTCGCCGCGCTGGAAGCACACGCTTGCCAAAAAGAATGGCTCGACGAGAGTCAAGGCATGGATTCTTATGTCCAGACAATGCGTGACCTCACCGGCGATGTCGGCCGCATGGCCGGCTTTGAATTTGGCGAAGGCTGGCGCCGGCGGCAACACTGGGGGTTCTGCGGACCCACCGATGACCCTCTGCGGGATGCCTTGGTCGACTGCATCGCAGTGCCGGAAAATTCCTAGAAAAATTCCCCACCGATGCAATTTCAAAGGGGCTGATTTCTGGTTTCCGTGGCCCGCTGTGTTAAAATGAGAACCGTATCCGAAGACTGTGAGCCGACGGCGCTAGCCGCGGGCCTTTTTTATGGTTTTCGGATATTTTTTAAAACCCACGGGCAACGAGGAAAAAGCTAGTCTTAAATTGATCTTTTCTGTGAACGCCACCAATCCCCGTTGGCGTCTCCGCGACTGAATGTTCTGGCGAGGTCCAGTGATGGTAGATAACGAGATGTTCGGCGAGTTGGTACCCACCGGAGGGGGCGACAATATCCCGTTGCTGAAGAAAAAACTGCTGGTCGGACGTCGCGATTCTTGCGACATAGCGCTCAAATTTTCCAATGTCTCTGGCAAACATTGTCGGCTGTCATTGGAACAGGGCTATTGGTTCGTCAATGATTTGAACAGCCGCAACGGCACCAAAGTCGACAATCGCAAGATCATTCGCAAACGGCTTGATCCCGGTTGCACGCTGGCGATCGCCAAGCACGAATATCGAATCGAGTACGACCCGGAGACCTTGGGAGCCTTTGGGCCTCCACCGCCGGATGACGATCACATCGAAGAACTGCTGCGCCGCAGCCTGCTGGATCGTGCCGGACTGACTCGCCGCAGCAAAGTCGAGTCCGAAGATGGAGAGTTCGAGTAAGCTCTCGTTGCTCGTCTTAAAACCCGAGAAAGATCCATTTCTCGGCTGGGAACCACATTCCACCCAGCCCGGGCAGCACGCTCGGGCGGGTTGCAGTGAAAGCAATGCCGCGTTAGGCAACCGGCTTTTTCATGTTTTCCGTTTCCTTGGCGATATCGCTGCCATCTGGAACTTCGTCCGAGTCGACCTCGAACCACTCTTCCTTGAATTCCAAGTAACCGCCCTTGCCTTCGGCCGCATTTTTGAGGGCCACGTTGGTCCCCAACGCAATGACGGCATCACCCATGGCGACTTCCGGGTAACAACGGACCCGGTTGTTGGGATCAGGGTTGCGAATGCAATAAGCCCAGTGCTCGATCTCTTCGCGATACCCGCGACTGACCGGCCCTGAATCGGCCGCTTGTGCCAGCGGAGCGGCGTAGTCGCCACTGGCCGACGTATCGAGCGCGTAACCACCACCTGGTTGCTGGCTGACGCCGACCTTGGCCGAAGTGTCGCTGTCTCGGTAGAGGTAAACGTCGGTCTCTTTGTCGAGGATCAACGTTCCCTTGGTTCCCAATACGACTTCGCCCCAACCGCCAAAACCGTTGCCGTTGATCGTCGAATACGTCACGACCACTTTCTTGTTGGGATCGGTTTCATAGCCCGGCACAGCGCCATCGGGATAATTCTCCACCGGATCGCGATAACCGACCTTGCCCGCTTCGTATTCGGGACCGGGGAACTCGAAGGTGCAATAAACGTGATCTTCCACTTGGCGATCGAGCGGCATCAAGTGACGTCCCCCCACGGCGTGGACGCTGAGCGGGTGAACTTTCTTGCCATCGTCCCGCAGCGAGCTGAGGAAGATGCTGACGGCGTCTAGCTGGTGACTGCCCAGCTCGGCCATCAAGCCGGCGCCAGTGCGGTCGAACAATCGCCAACGATGCAGTTCCTCCATCGCCGTAAAGAGTCGATCTCCGATGCTGAGATCTTGATAGCCGAATTCTTTGGGATCGATGTTCTTGTCGTCATCCCACGCTTTCCACTGGGCCAATTCCATTTGCAGCCGCTCAATCTCCGACGGGTCCGTGGCGTTTTTGAGCGCGTTTTCTCGGTAGCGAATATCGCCGAGAATCTTTTGATAATCGGAGCCGTCGGCGCGTTTCTCTCCGCCCGGGATGGGCATTTTCCAACTGTCTTTTCCGGGGACGTTGGAGCGATGCCACTGGGCGCGAATATGGTGAATTTGACCGAGCAACCCCCAGCGAATCATGTTTACGGCATTATCGTATTTGACGTTGTAGTGCCTTTGGTGGCCTGTCGCCAAATGGATCGGGTTGCCCGCTTTGTCTTTCAATTCCGCCGCCATCCGTGACATGACTTTGCACTGGGCCACGTTGTGCGCCATCAGTTTTTCAGTCAGCACGTGCAAACCCTTCTCCATGGCTTTCGCAGCGACCACGGCGTGCAACCAAAGGGGCAGGGCGATGATGACTGCTTCAATGTCGGGATCGTCCAAGCAAGCCGTAATGCCTCCGTTGCTGGCATCGTAGACTTTGACATTATCGCGAGCTTCGGCTTCGTCTTTGTATCCGGCGACGCTGATCAGCCCGGGGCGTCGCTTGAGCGAACTGGGTGTGCTCCAGTCGCCATGAAAGGCCCGGAAAATGCTGAACGGGCGAATGTCACAAATCGCTTTAACGGCCACGTAATCGGGATTACAGCCTCCGATCAGCACGTTGCCTTCGTCGCCGGTACCGATCACCGCCACGCGAACAGGGTCCGCGATTTTTTTGTCATAACCGAAGTACATCGCTCCCAGGCCGGCACCGCTGACGGCGCCGGTGGAAACGATACCTTTGAGCAGATCGCGGCGCGATAGCGGGGTGATCATGCCCACCGCGTTGTAATAGTTGCTCTTGCCAACTTCTTGTTCTTCCGCAGACAGCTTATCCATTTGATGTTCGCTCCGAGTTGGCAGGCCACAAGCGGGCACTGATGGCGTAAAAGATAAAGTCCAGACCGGCAAATCGCCCCGCTCCGGTGCCAGCCAGCACCAAACATCCGGCCGCTTCGGCCAAATGGTAGTAGGTCGACCCGGGCCCCGTCGTCGGCGGGTACTGAGACATAAAGACAGAACCGAGAAATCCCGCGGCAATCAACGCGGCGGCCGGAGTGAATAACCCCAGCAGCAAGCAGATACCGATGGTCATATCAAAGTAAGGAATAATTGGGTTGATAACGCTGGTGTCGACCAGCACGTCACGCGGTTTCCCCAGCTTTAAGACTCCACGCTTGGATTGCTCGCTGGTGGCGACCCCGTTGGCTTCGGTTTCCAAATTGGTCCAAATTTTGTCGATTTGAACGAATACAGGGTTGATTAACTGCTGCCATTCTCGTCGCACCGTGTCACGCTGTCCACCCAAGCTCGTTACACCGCTTCGCATAGCGTCTTTTTCTAGCTGCAGAATTCGCTCGCGGCCCAACTCGAATTGTTCAATCTCATTGGCGTTCGATTGCAGTACCCACTCCAGTTGCCGAATCGCCCTAGCGTAAGCCTGTTCGACTTTGTCCCGCTGGGCGTCATCCATCTCGTAATGATCTTTGACGGCTTTACGATAATTGGCCCAAGTCTGAATCGTCCGTTCGGAATCGAGCCGAATATTGCCGTTCCAATCCCACACTTGACGCTGGAAATGCCCCGCGAAGGGGCCTCGGGCAACGGAGAAAAACTTGCCGGCGTCGAAATCGCCGGACAGCTTGTCGACTCCTTCGCTGTAAAAGTGGAAGCCAATGCACAGTCGTAGCAGGATCAGGGACATAATGCCCATGAATCCCAAGGACCGTGGCGAACGCCCCCAACCGGTGGCTAGTCGCAGGGGAACGAGGATAATCCGGGCAAACACTCCCGGGGAACGCGCGTCACTCATTGAATTCCTAACTTCGAACAAGCTGTCGGTCAGCAAACAAACCCTTGAGCATTTGATTATGGCCGCAGAAGCGGCTTTCGCCAAGCGTTAACTGAGCGTCACGAGGGTAACGTAACACCGGCACGCGACAAGCGGGGCAACTGTGAAATGTCAGGGGGGCCGCACTTATCAGTGAAAATTAGCAGAAATGCGCACACGCGTCCAGTCACTTGGGAGACTGTGCTGAATTTAACGATTATCCGGATTACCTCAAGTTTGCTGATTCAGGTAGCCGAATCCTACACCTGGACAATTACGATTTCGCAGACGATTTCGCCCAATTACCAGACTACCTCCCAGGATGGAATTTCGATGCGCCCTGTTTTGCAAATGACCGCCCTTTTTTCGATGTTGGCGGCAGCCCTGTTGTCGACCGGCTGCTGTGGTCCGCTGATGTTCCACGGCGGATGCCAATCGGGTTGCGGTGAAATGTACGTGGATCCTTGGATCAATGATCCCGCGGAATGCTGTGATCCCTGTGATTCGTGCGGTAACTACAACGGCCAAAGTTGTGGATCTTGCCGTCCGATGCTGAGCGGCACCAAGTCGATTTGGGGCTATCGCTATGCCGGCGGCAGCGGTTGCGATGGCTGTGATTCGTGCGGCGGCGGTGAAGTCGCTTGCGGCTTGGAGCCGAGTTGTGGATTTGAGCCCGGCTGTGGTTTTGAAGGCTGCGGCGCTTGCGCTGATTGCGGCGGACACGGTCATCCGGGCCACGTTACGGGGCCCGGCCAGATGGGATATGTGGGGCACCCCACCCCCATCGGCGATTCAGTAATCAGGATGAGCGATCCGCTAGAATCATCACGGGTCGTCGTGCCCCCAAATGCTCGACGCACCACGGCAGCTCGCCCGGGCGGCCAATTCCGTAACCGCTAGTTGGGCCCAGTAAATCAATTGGGCTCAGCCAAGTTCAATCCGCCGACCTTCCCGCGCGGATTGATAAATCGCTTCAATTAATTCCACGCTCCGTCGCCCTTCCCGCCCATCGATCGCGGGCTGGCGATCCTCGGCGACGGCGTCGGCAAAGTCTTGGAAGACCATTTGGTGCCCATGATGCCCGATGGCTGACGGGTCCGCCGCACCGCCACCGGTTTGCGTTTGCCCTCGCATCTCCTCGCGAATCGTCTCATCGGTCGCCTGCGGCTCAGCAAAATCCCACTGGATTAAGTCTTCCTCTTCCAGCACGGCCGAACCGCCACTGCCGCAGATCTCGATCTTTTTCAAAGCTCCCGGAAAAGCAGTCGTCGTCGCTTCGATGACTCCCAGCGCGCCGTTGGCAAATTTCAGCGTCGCCACCGCCACGTCTTCCACTTCGATCCGCTCGTGCGTCGCCGTGTCGACCATCGCGCTCACGGTGCGAACCGGTCCCATCAACCACAGCAACAAATCGACGGAGTGAATCGCTTGATTCATCAAGGCCCCGCCCCCATCGAGCTCCCAAGTACCTCGCCAAGCTCCGCTGTCATAATACTCTTGGCTGCGGAACCATTTCACGTAGGCGTCCCCCAACGTGATCCGGCCGAACCGCCCCGCCTCGACAGCCGTTTTTAGTAACTGGCTGGAGCGATGGAAGCGGCTTTGAAAAGTCACGGCTAATTTCACTCGCGATTGCTCGCAGGCTTCGATGATCGCGTCGCATCGTTGCGTAGTCACTTCCAACGGTTTTTCGACAACCACATGCTTGCCAGCCCGAGCGGCTGCCAGGGCGGGATCTAAATGAGCCCCGCTGGGGCTGCAAATCGAGATCGCGTCAATCTCCGGATCGGCCAACATCGCCTCCAGCGAATCATAGCCGCGGCAATCGAAAGTATTGGCAAACTCAGCGGTCGTCTCCCCGCGTCGGCTCCAAGCACCCACTAGCGATGTCGTCGGGTTGTCGCGAATCGCGTGAGCATGAAATTTGGCGATCATTCCGCAGCCAACGATTCCAAAGCGAAGTGTCATGCAGGCAACCAGAAGGGTGAAGGGTGAAGGGTGAAGGGTGAAGGGTGAAGGGTGAAGGGCGAAGGGCGAAGGGCGAAGGGCGAAGAGCGAAGGGCGAA
>CAZHTX010000124.1:3451-12905 GCA_964535475.1 uncultured Pirellulaceae bacterium | reverse complement strand
TGACTAATACCAACGTAGCGGGCCTGCGTCCGATCGGTGACTTCAGCGGCGATGGACTGACCGATTTCGCCGCGACCGTGCTGGAAACGACGAGCACGTTGGATACGAGCGCCGAAGCAAACGCCCATGCGGTGACTCATGTCTACGTCAGCGATAATTTCAGCGAGATGATCACACGGTTGAACTCGACGATACCAAACCCACATCTCACCCTCGAAATGCCCGATGCGGTGTTCCAACCCGAGTCAGCGGGGCAAATATTGCTCACCCGCGCGCCCCAGTTTGGAAGTTTTGGCGATCTTAATGGTGACGGTCGCAATGACTTGGGATTGTTCTCGCCGCTCCGAACCGACCTGCAAGTGGTCTTTGGTGGCGAACTGGTTCCATCCGGGTTCGGCGGGGGATCACTTCAACCCGTCGAAGTCGCCCCCGCCAGGCTGGCGACGCCCACATTGACAACCACCGTAGCGGTTTCCAACGCGGGTATCGATGTGGTCAATGATCCCGCTGCCAAACTTGATGACGCGGCGTTGATCGAAGGTTTGGCCTCCGGTGATGGGCTGTTCGCTGCTCGAGGAATCGGCGACATCAATGGTGACGGGATTGAAGATGTCGTGGTCGAAGGTTTGAACACTTCTCAAATCGTGCTCGGGCCGTTTGCGCCGAGCGGTGTCTCCAGAGTTGATCAAATTGGCAACATCGAGCTGGCGACGCGTTTCGTCGCTTTGGGCAGCGGCGACCATTTAGGTACCGAAAGCGATGATCTATACACGTACCGAACAATTGAAAACGCGAATGGGACGACGACCACTACTTACGAAATCTACGCGGGTGGAATTCCGTTCGACCGCAATTTCAACGCAACACCGACCACCACGCTGCAAGCAACCGTCGGTGGCCAACCCGTCAAACCCAGTCTGATCAATTGGGATGGACAAGGGAATGCCGAATTAACGCTTCCCCTACCTCAGCCCCTCAACAGTGGTCAAGTTGGTACGATCCTCGCAAACCAAAACGTGCGTCTGTTCTTCAACGACGCGCTGATCAACACACCCGCCAGCATGACCTTGAATGAAGCGGCTCGGTTTGAGACCACAGTCATTGGTGACATCAATGGCGATGGCAAAGAGGATTTAGCTTTCGCCTCACCCAACTTGTTCATCGATGGTACCGGACGATTCACAGGTGCCACGTACCTGCTGCTCGGCGGTCAAACCGGCGACGTCCAGATCGCCACGCAAGCTGACGCGGTGATCCAAGGGGAAACACTGGGAGCTTCGATTTCCCCGCTCGGCGATATTAACAGCGATGGATTTGACGACTTTGCCATTTCACGCAGTCAAGAATCAAGCGGTGCGCTGGATGGTGGCCTGCTGATCTATCTTGGGCGTGAAACTTTCCGAGTCGAACCGGGAGTGATGGAATCATTAACCGCGAATGATGCGGATCTCAAGTTCTCGAGAGCAACCGCCGCTCAAATCGGCGCATCATCGGCGATCGAGGGTCGCTTGACCGCAACGGCGGGTGATCTCGATGACGATGGTCGGATTGACCTAGTGATTGGGGCACCGAGCGAAAGTGTGATCAACCTTCAGAATGGTTTAACGACGCAAACAAACAATCGTGGCGAAGTCAGCATCTTTTTCGATGTGATGTCACACGGCGATCGCATTACCGGCGATACGGCTGACAGAACGCTTCGCGGCACCACCGCGACATCGCAAGCGGGAACCATTTCAACCGGCGTATTGAGAGACCTGAACGACGACGGGATTGACGACCTGGTGATTGGTGCGAGTGCTGCAGACGGGATCATCGGTGGATTGCGTCAGGATGCTGGGCACGTCTACTTTGTTCCAGGCGTGCGGCAACAAATCGAATTGCCCGCGGGCGATCAAGTTCAAGTCATCGAAAACGGCGATGGCTTCGTCGTCGATCGGCAAACGGGGCAACCTCTGCTGTTCCCCAACCTGCAGCTCGAAGGTGACGAAACGTGGGTGCGCTTTACTACGGCCGGTGATGGATCGGCGGTCGAAAATTCAGTCGATCACGTGCGTTTATCGCCGGGCAGCTCAGCAAACCCAATTACCGTATCACTCTCCGATTCCGGAATGATCAGCGATACCGGTGAGGTATCGCGTCCATCCGTGCTGCGAGTCGGCGGAGCTCAAAATCAAGTCGCGGTGGCTGAGATTGATTTGCGAAGCTTGGCAGACCAGTGGCGAGATACCGGGGCAGTCCCCAAAGTAACTTTGACTCCCACGGTGCTGAACTCGAATAGCTTTTTCGCCCCCGCGAATATGGGCCAATTCACCAGCGTTAGCGATCAAGTCTTCTTCACCGCCGACGATCCCGATTTGGGAACCGGCTTATACGTTTCCGACGGAACAACCGCGGGCACACGCCGCCTCCAAATGCCCGCGGGTGCTGATCCCCAAAACATGATTCAAGTCGGCGAGCAGCTGTTCTTTACCGATTTTGCCAATGGCACTGCGAACACGGTTGAGCTTTGGAAGAGCGACGGGACGGATGTTGGTACTCAACGCATTCTGACCATCGATGGCAGTGCGGCTGGATTTACTGCCAGCGACAATCGGCTGTATTACTTAACCGCTAACAGCGCCGGACAGTATCGCGATCTGTGGTACACCAGCGGGACCGCCGAATCGACGTTCTTTATCGCACGTGACCCCGAAGTGATCGAGTTCTTCCCCGACTCGATGCGAGTCATAGAAAGTGATTTCGAAGTCGATCCAGTTGTCTATCTCGTGGGGAGACATCAAGACTGGAACGACCCAGTGTTATTCGCATCACCGGGGAACAACAGCAATGATCCCAATGGCATGTTTATTGTCGGTGAATCATCGATGGGGAATATCCTTCGTGGAGTCGCTGAGCCCTTTGCGTTTGATGGGCTGCTGGCGTTCTCAAGTTTCTGGAATAATGATAATGGCGAGTTAACGGTCACCAATGGCGTCGTCGAAGGCAATGGAAACCAAACTGGGATTCGATATTTCCTCCGAGGTCTTGATGGTAACACCCTGGAGCCCAAGAACTCGCACGGCTTTATTGTTGAGAAAGATGCTTACGCGCTGCAGCCCGGTGACTTCTTTTCCGGAGGCTCCGCCAACCCGCAGGAGTACCAAGACTGGATTGATCAAGGAGTGGATCTGAACCGCGACGTGGTTTACTTCTTTGGCGAATCCCCGGACGGAGAAGGTAATTCGGTCTATCGAATGTATGTCGACTTTGTCGGCGGAAACATGGTTCGCAGCGACAACTTGCCTTGGCGCGAGCATATGGATTTCCGCCTTTGCGTCGTCGAGATCGCGTCACAGATCGGTGACAATCCCCGCGATCTGGTGATGCGAGGTGACGAACTGTTCTTCGTGGTTGACAATTCATCTTGGGGCAGTGAAGTTGTCAAGGTTGACAAGAACTTCAGCACGGTTCCAGGTTCAGGGCAGACGCCTCGGTTAGTGAGCGATATCAACCGCAATGCTGGCGATTCGGATCCTCGTGAATTAACAGTTGTCGGCGATCAGGTTTACTTTACCGCCACCGATGGGGTTCGCCGGGAACTGTTTACAGCCGCTCCGGACGACCTCACGCTCAGCCGATTTTCCCAAGTGCCTAACAGCCCGGCAGAATCAGATCGTCTCGCCGCCTTTGGCAATCGTTTGTCGTTCGTGGGAGGTGGATCGCTGTGGACGACCAGCGGAGCGGAAGCGGCACCGATTGGTAATGGATCATCGCCGACCACAACATTGGAAATTGGGTTACTGGCCGAAGCCGGTGATGGCTTGGTGACCTCCGCCGACCGAACCGCGACACTCAGCTTTCAGCAAACGGTCGACTTGGTTGGTAGGGAAATCTCTGAACCGATCGATCTGACCGACCTAGTAACCACAGCCTTGTCCGCCGGCCACGAGACGCTGACCATTCGAGTCGAAGCGCCCACCGAAGCCGCGGAACTTTATCTTCTCCCTGCGCTGGAAACAGGTGAAAGACTGGGGACACTGGAGATCGATGTGCAAGGAGTCGTTGCCGATCTAATCGACGAACAAGGCTACATCATTGCTCGCGATCAATCGTTGCATGATTTGCGCAATTTAGCCGCGGGCACCTACTACCTACGAGTTGGTCGACCGACCGATTCAACTTCCACTGATCCGATTACTTTTGGTGTCGAGTTGGACGCGCCAACCCTAACCCCAGAGAATTCCTATCCAACCAGCGACCGCGATACGATTCGTGGTGGTGATGGAAATGACCAGATTTTGGGCGGACCAGGACTCGATTCCTTGCTGGGTCAAGAGGGTACCGATGTATTCGTAGCGGAGGACCTGGAGGTCTTTGATCTGAATGCCAACGTCGATGACACACTAACGGCTGTCGACCCGGCCGATATCAGCAACGCTCCGGTGGGAGTCCCATCCGATACGGTGGTCCTCACCGGAGCCGACGTGAACCCGCTGATTCGCAAGGCAATCGCCGACGCGCTCGGACACCCTACAACATCCGACGCGGATGGTATTCTCGTCTTCCATCAACCGATCTACGCCAGCCAAGTCGCTGAGATCGAGTACTTGGACCTTTCAGGTTTAGGGCTGTCGAGTGCGGCTGATCTAAACGGTCTGGAACATGCCATTCATCTGCGTTTCCTCGACCTCAGCGACAACCAACTGACCAGCGTGACGCTTCCCGCACCATTCAACTTCCTGCAAACGCTGAACCTGGCAAACAACGCGATCACCAACATTCAACCTGGTGATCTGATCAACACACCATTCCTGCGACAATTGTTTGTCGATGAGAATGACATTCGCGACCTGCAAGATCTAGCTGGTGCGATCATCGTGGACGATGGTGACGTCGGTTACGAGGAAATTGGTGTTTGGCAGAACGAAGTCTTTACCGCCGACAATGTTTGGCTGGACGATTATCGCTACGCCAAAGCGGGTGGCACGGCAATTTGGAACATCGACAGCACAGAAGGAAGCCAGACAGAACTGTTTGTAACTTGGCCTACGCTGGAAAGTGAAACGCCCACCGAGGTAACTTACCGGGTGATGTCCGGAGGCACCGAGTTATTCTCGCGTACCGTCAATCAAACGGTACCAGTGGGCGAGTACAACGCGGCTGCAGAGTTTGGCGGAACCGATTGGTTGTCGCTGGGGACCTTTACCGCCGGAGCGAACGGCCTCCGTGTTGAGTTGGTGGCGGATGTCGATGTGGTGGTGGCTGCTGACGCGGTGCGAGCCGAAGCAATATTGGTTCCGACAACTTCGCTGGATGTGGTTTCGCTGTTGGGGAACCCAATCAATGATGTCTCGCGAGATGAATGGATTTCACGCATCGAAGCTGGCGGTAATGGCCCCCTGGTGGTTGCCACCCCGAACGCCAACGCGTTGACGATTAATGCCATCGATCCGCAGAAGCTACATCACGGCTCGCTAATGTTTGACGATAGCGCGGTGACACTGCCCGGTGAACTACTGGATGGTCGTGAATCCTTTATGTTCGAATCGTGGTTCCGACCTTCACAAGCAAACATAACTGACCAATTTATCCTCTCAGCAGGGGGAAGTAGCACCAGCAATGAATTCTTCGTCACGCATCTCTCGAACACCGTTATTAGGATCGGCGATCAGGATGCATTCTTTGACTTCACGGTTCCCTCTACGATCGATCTGGCTGACGGAGAATGGCATCACTACGCGGTCGCACGGGATCTACCAACCAGAAAACTGAGGCTGTTTATCGATGGTCAATATATTGGCGAGCGGAATTTGCCAACATCTGCTTCGGCCATGCGAGTTGCCCCCAACGGCCTTTACCTTGGTCAGGACCAAGATGAGATTGGAGGCAATTACAATTCGGTTCAAGGCCTACGCGGAGAGCTCGACGAAGTTCGCTTCTGGGACCGCTTTTGGGATTATGCCGAATCCGAAAATCACCTCGCCGCTCAGCTTAAGTCTGTCATAGTCCTGCAAGATCGCGAGGCTCGCGGTTTTGATCGATTACTGGCCTATTACCAATTCGACGAGCTCGATGGGAACCAGGTGCTGGACGGATCAGTCAATGGTTGGCACGGAGAACTGGGCGATCTCATCGGGAATGAGGATCGAGATATTCGCCCTGCCCCACTGCGTTCTGAAAACGCGCCCATCCTGGAAACGCATCGTTTCAACTTGCCAATCACTGGCGATACCGACTTGGATGGCGAGTTCATTCGATATTCCGCAATCAGCGACAATTCCTCCGTGATCGCGACAACTTCCGGCCAGTCGATGGTGGTGGAGTATCCCGCCAACGTTCCTCAATCGGCACGGATCACCGTCACCGCGTTTGATGAGAATGGACGTGAGGCCAGAACCGGGTTCGATTTTGTGGTTAGTTCACAAGTAGGTTACTCAGTAGGCGACATCACAACTTCGACCATTCTTACTTTCGACGGCGAATTCAGTGTATGGACACCAGTGAACCAAGACTACGGTGATAGCGTCTTAGCATCCACGATGGGTTCTTTTAGCTATGGTGGCGGCATTAACGGCCCCTACACACCGAACGTTGCTGTGAATTACGGACCAAACATAAATTTCTACAACAACGATTTTGGAGGTTTAGTCAACGTATTGTGGGCGACAAGCGATCTGCTGGAAACGACTCTGGTCGCGAACCCTGGTTATCAAGTTGGCTTGCATGGTTTTGATCTAGCTTTCTACCTCAACGACTACGTTGCTGATACGATCGAAGTCTTTGACGGCAGTGGAAACGTCTTGTTCGTGCAAAACGACGTATTGATAGAAGGTCAAGCAGGCGAACGAACCAGCTTCACCTTTCCAACTGCCCTCGTTGGCGAACAATTAACTATTCGCTTGGACAGCCGCAACGAACCAAATCAAGCGCTGGGCATTGATAATATCCAGTTCAGCCAAGCATTTATTGGGGCTACTCGCTTCAACCAAACAACGCACGGCAGCGTCTACTTCGACGCGGATGAAAATGGTAGCCGCGATGCGGGCGAACGTGGCGTGGGCGGGATAGTGCTGCACCTGCGGGACGCGGAAGGAAATGGGATCGCTTGCAGTGTGACCGATGCAAACGGCAACTATCGAATCGACGCGAACTTGGCCAACTTGGTCCATTCCATCGAACTCGAACTTCCCACCGGCTGGAACGCGACTACACCGACCACGGTGCCGATCGGAAATCGTGCTCCAGATACTCTAATCAACTTCGGCATCAGTAAACCGATCGACATCGGAGCCGATCGTGCTGGCACCGAAGGAAGCTTAGAATCATTCACCGTTGAATCCAGTCTGACACTCAACAGTTTTGCTTGGGTTGTCACACTCGAAGGCAACCAAGTTGCCGAAGGTGATACCACGGACTTCGATTTCACGCCAGAAAATGAAGGCAATTACATTGTCACGCTGACCGCGGTCGACGATTCCGACACCGCACACACCGATTCGCTGCTGCTGCGGGTCGCCGGCGCACCTCCCGTGGCGACGATCAACTTTGCTGGTGATCCCGTTTCCAGCATTGACGAAGGAACATCGCTGGAGTTCAACGCCACCGTTTCTGATGCGGGGGAAAGCAACACGGTTGCTGCGTTCAAATGGTTTGCCCTGGGTAGCTTTGGCCAAGAAGTCGGCTCGTTCTCAGGAAACCTCACCGCCGGTCAGCCCGTGCCAAATTGGTCTTTCCATTTTGCCGATGAGGGTAACTATCAAGTTCTCTTGCAACTAACCGACAACGAGGGACTGACCGGAGTCTCCGAGCCAATCTCGATCGCAGCCAACAACGTTGCCCCGGTTGCCATGTTGACTCAATCCACCACGACAACGACCACCGGCGAGGTCAGTTTTAGCGGATCCTTCGTCGATCCGGGACAAGATTTCTGGACTGGGCGTGCTGATTTTGGTGACGGAAACACGCGACCCATCGTCGTTCGCAGCGATAAGACGATCGAAGGCGAATATCAATATACTGAGCCTGGACGTTATACAGTCAGTGTTGAAGTGGATGACAACGACGGAGGCACCTCGCTGAACACGTTCGATGTGGTTTACGATCCGTTCGCCCCCCAACGAGTCAACTTGATCGGCGGGATCGACGAACATATCGACATCACCTCCGGCCCAATCTACGTCGGCACGTTGGACGTGGAGGATTCAACGATTGGCGATGATCACTTCCTGCAGCTAGTCGATGGCAGCGGCTCCGACGACAACATTCGCTTCATGATTGATGGCAAAGTCCTGCGTCTCAAGCAAGGCGAAGTGGTCGACTTTGAAGTCCGACCTGAATATGGCATTCGCATCCGCGCCACCGATCATGTCGGCAATCAAGTGGAAAGCGAAATCAAAGTCCAAGTGAATGATTTACCGGAAAACGCCCCAGCCAACATCGATTACTTGGAAATTGGCAACACGGTATTAGATCTGTGGGGCAATCAGTCAGGACAATATGATCAAATTCGCCACGACGGTAGCGCCACGCTGGGTGGCACGCTCGAAATCAGGCTTACGGACGACTTTGCTCCCAGCCTGGGTGATTCCTTCAATTTGATTTCTGTAACTGGCGACATTGCAGGTCGCTTTAATAAAGTGGTACTTCCCGAGGTGCCCAGCGGGTACGCTTGGGACCTGGTTTATGAAAACCAACAAGTTCGATTGGACTTACTATCGATCGCGACGATTGACTCAGTCACCATCAACGGGGGCGAATCGCAACGATCTCAAGTCCGTAGTATGGACATCTTATTCGCCGGTGCGGTTGATGTGGATGCGGACGCCTTCACGATTGAGCGTACCGTGAACGGTGAACAGTTGGCGGTCGAGAACACATTCGTGCTGATCGATGACGGGATGGGAAACACGATTGCGCGGCTGACTTTCAGTGGTCCGTCGACACGAGCCGGGGGTTCGTTGTTGGACGGTGAGTACCGTCTCGTCGTGGATGCGGATAAAGTACGACGAGCAGGCAGCGGGGTCCTTCTTGACGGCGACGGCGATGGTCAAATCGGTGGCGACTTTGTATTTGGCGAATCGGCCGCTGACAATTTCTTCGCCTTCTATGGCGATAGTGATGGCAATCGCGCGGTCGGCCTGATTGATTTCATCGGTTTCCGGAGCACCTTTGGCAAGACCGAGGCCGATGAAGAGTATGACGAAATCTTTGATTATCAAGACGACGGCGCCGTGAACTTGCTGGACTTTATCCAGTTCCGAGCCCGTTTCGGCACCACGCTTTAATCTCGGGCGAAAAGTCCGGTTATCAGCCGCAACGCGCCAGCGTCCGGTTCCTGCGGCGCAATCAGCCGCAACGCGCAAGCGTCCGGTTCCGCGGCGCAATCAGCCGCAATGCGCCAGCGTGCGGTTCCGCGGAGCAATCAGCCGCAACGCGCCAGCGTGCGGTTCCGCAGCGCAATCAGCCGCAACGC
>CAZHTX010000124.1:0-3351 GCA_964535475.1 uncultured Pirellulaceae bacterium | reverse complement strand
AGCGTGCGGTTCCGCGGCGCAATCAGCCGCAACGCGCAAGCGTCCGGTTCCGCGGAACTGTGAGTGTGAGAACTGTGAGCCAGCGTTCAACGACTGATATCACCGAAAGACTCATGCTGAGGTGCCTACTTTCGGCGGAGCGAAAGGCGACTTCAGCGCTTGATTTGTCGGGCAACTTGTTCAGAAATCCGGCGAGTATAAGCATTCAGTTTCGTGTGGCTTGGACACCAGCCGAGCATAAACCGGGTAAAGTCAGCCCAAGCAAACGGATACAGGAACCGCCATTCACTTTCGATTTCGGCAATTGGGATGCTTGGATCGCGTTGCGCAATCGCTTGGCCCAACTCGGCGAAATAGGTATCGAGAAACAACGCGGCGTATTGTTCGCATTCTGACTCGGGCAGGCAACTGCCGAGAAAATAAGCGACATCCTTCATCCCACAGCCGCCGCCAACATACTGAAAATCAACGGCAGCGATCTCCGTTGAGTTAGCCGAAAAACAAAAATTGGCCACCTTGGCATCACCATGCACGAGCGTTTGGTAGCGACATTGATTGAGCCGTGCATCGATCGCCGCAGCGGCATCCTTGAGAGCGCAGGGGGCCATGGCGGCCAGTTCGTCAGGCCGCGTAGCCAAATGCCAATAGGTGCCGACTTCCCACAGTCCCAGCGGGGCAACGCCCAGGAATCGAGCGTGGAAGTTAGCCAGCCATTTGAGACCAAGCCGAACACCAGCATGATCGAGATTACTCCGCCGACGCGAGTAACCCGCCGCGTCAAGATCCTCAAGAACAAACAAGTATTCACCCTGCTGAAATCGCGTCGCCAGGCAATTGGGAACGCGACAGCGGGGGTTACAGAGGGAGCTGAAGTTCGCATACCAATGGGCTTCCACTTCGTACGACCGCAGTTTTCGAGCGTGCGATTGATCGCCGCTCCAGCCACGGGGGTGGACGGATTTGCTGGGTGGCGCGACATGTTTGACAATCACCGAATCGACCGGCCCGCCGAGCAGTTCGACGCGGCAGATCTGACCATAGCCACTCCACAGCGACTGCACCTTGGTCACGCGCGAGACAGCCGTCGCCGCAGTCGATTCCAGAACCAGTTGGCGGATTTCATCTGTTAGTTTCATCCCCAGAGTCGACACCAAACCAAGCTGCGCGGCAACTACCGGGTGTAGGGGCGATGGAGAGAGAACGAAACCATGAGCTCAGCAGCCACTAAATTGATAGCGGCCTTAAATATCTCCATGCGCCCCGACCCCCACGAGCTTGCCTCGTGCGGTGAAGAAGTTTCTTCGCTAGCACGCTTCGCGCCTCGCCCCACGATCATCCGCCCCACCCGCCGCTAGCGGGCGGGAGGTGACAGGGGGAGTTTTCAGCATACCGAGCGATCGTCCCTGCCAGCGGGAATTTCGCGCGAAGTATCGGCAGACAGTGAAAACGGTCGAGCAGCAAAACAGCCGACTATCTCCGGCTGAAATTGTTCAAAGACTCCCCACGTCACCTTTTCTGCTCCGCAGAGGAACCGCACGCTGGCGCGTTGCGGCTGATTGCTCCGCAGAACCGCACGCTGGCGCGTTGCGGCTGATTTCGCTGCGGAACCGCACGCTGGTGCGTTGCGGCTGATTGCGCAGAAGAACCGCACGCTGGCGCGTTGCGGCGGATTTTGCTCTGTTTAATAACTCATGCGGAGGTGCGTTGGTTGCCTCGGCAGGCGTTGGAGGAAGTGTTTAAACTAGAGCGATCCCAACTTCACTCCCCTTCCCTGTTAAACCCCTCCCGCCAACTATGCGTTTGCTAGCCTATTTCAGCTCGCTGTGCTTGCCACGGCAGATGCTGCTCGCGATGCTTGCCGCTTGCCTCGGTTCTGGATTGATTTCCTGCCAAGTAACTCCGCTCAGCGGACTACCCGACTTGGGGCTGCGGGCCAGTGGGCAAGACCCTTTCATTCCGCGACGCCAATCAAGCCCTCCCGGACCTCCGCTCAGCCCGGCGGAAGCGGTGGCGAAGATGACCGTTCCGCCCGGTTTTCGCGCCGAACTGGTCAGTCATGAACCGGACCTCCTAAACCCCGTGGCGATGGCCTTCGATGATCGCGGCCGCATCTATGTCACCGAAAGTTTTGAATACCCCCGCCATGAACCGGGAC
The DNA here is from genome assembly GCA_964535475.1 of uncultured Pirellulaceae bacterium. Classification (GTDB taxonomy): domain Bacteria; phylum Planctomycetota; class Planctomycetia; order Pirellulales; family Pirellulaceae; genus Laterigemmans. The sequence continues at coordinate 1,196 of CAZHTX010000124.1, read as the reverse complement.
CAGGACGCGACCGGATTAAAATTTTGACCGATACCACCGGAGATGGCTATTTCGACGACGTGAAAATATTCGCCGAAGGGCTGAATATCCCCTCCGGGATCGCCGTCGGTCACGGTGGAGTGTGGGTTGCCAACGCGCCCGATATTCTCTTTCTCGAAGACACCGATGGCGACGACCGAGCCGATCGCAGCACGGTGGTGGCAACGGGCTTTGGACGGGATGACACGCACGAACTGCCGAACGCTTTGACTTGGGGGCCAGACGGATATCTGTATGGCCTCAACGGGGTCTTTAACCGCAGCGTGGTTAAACAAGATGATCGTGTCTACGATTTTACTTGTGCCATGTTTCGCATCGATCCGGTCACCCGTCGCTTCGATTTGTTTTGCGAAGGAACCAGCAACCCCTGGGGAATTGCCTTCGATGATCAAGGCAGCGCCTTCATTAGCGCGTGCGTGATCGACCATCTATGGCATTTAACGGAAACCGGTTACTACCATCGCCAAGGAGGCCCCTACCCGCCTCACACTTGGAAGATTGAGTCGATCGTTGATTATAAACACCAGATGGCGGCCTACTGTGGCATCGAGTACTTTGACTCGCCCGCTTACCCCGAAGCTTATCGCAACAAACTTTACATGGGCAACATCCACGGTGGTTGTATCAACGTCGATTCGGTGACCCGTCACGGTTCCACGTATCGAGGCCAACCTCACGACGACTTCATCACGGCCAATGATGTGTGGTTCATGCCGGTGGCCCAAAAGACCGGACCCGATGGCTGCCTGTATATTCTCGATTGGTACGATCGCTATCACTGCTATCAAGATGCTTCGGCCGATCCGCAAGGAGTTGACCGGGGGCACGGTCGACTTTATCGCATCGTGCATCAAACACGGCCGGCAATCAAATATCCCGACTTGAACCTGTTGAGCAACGAAAAACTCGGCGAACTGCTGGGCGACGCCAACATCTTCTATCGTCAACGGGCCGCGGTCATCTTATCCCATCGCTTACGGTCACAACCGCTAGCAACTAACGCAACCGTCAACAACAGTGACACGACGGTCTTAGCAAACCTGGAAAGGCTCTTCACAGAACAACTAACCACGACCGCGGCCATCGATCAGCAACCGCGGTTTCCGTTATTTGAGCTGACCACGTTGCTGTACGCGCCGCAAACTTCGCCCGCCGTT
>CAZHTX010000123.1:0-12960 GCA_964535475.1 uncultured Pirellulaceae bacterium | reverse complement strand
CATCGGCGACCATTGAAGTAGCATTGCCAAAGCGAGACGCCACAGCGATCTCTTCTTGTTGCTGCGTGGCACAAAGCAGGTCGGCTCCAGGAATAAACAACATCGCTGCATGTAAGGCAATCCCCAATAACATCGCGAACCCACGAAGTGCGTCGAGATCGTGGCGACGATCTGAGGGCGTTAAAAGTGCAGGTGGATCAGAATCAAGGCTAGTCAACAATGTCGGCTCGTTGTTACAGAGGGATTTTTATTAACATAGATCGAAATCGTGAAAACCGCCAAGGGACACATATTTGACGGTCGATTAATCAAAATTTGGATTCAGTCACCTCGATCACCTTTGGACGTTCTCATTTTCAGCCAGCTAACGATCGTACGCGTGACGGTCGCGTGCTCATCTTGTTGAACAAAATGACCTGCCTTCGGTAGCGTGACCAGCGTCAAGTCGCTTTTGACCCAGTCCCAAGTGCCATTCAAAGCACCGGGCAAAAGAGCAGTGTCCTGTAAACCATGAATCACGAGGACCGGGCATTCCACAAGTGGAAGTTCCTCCGCCTCCTCGTAAGGAGGACGGGGGTAGTTGGCTTTATAGTAGTTTAACATGCCTTCAAACGATGATCGCCTGAAGGCCTCAACGTACTTAGCTTTAGCTTCCCGGTCCGTGACCCAAAATGCTAATCCCTCCGCCGATAATTTTGAGGCAGCATCCGCGGTTTGAAATTCCCTCGCATACGCCGATGCGTCTCGTTGAGCTGGATTGTTCTTAAGCTCACGTCGCAAGCCATTAAAATGAGGCAAGTTCAGAACCACTAAACGTGCAGTCATTTCGGGATGGGTCATGGCAAACGTCCACGCCACAGCGCCCCCCCAGTCGTGACCAATAACCGTTGCCTGCTCACGTCCGAAGTGCCCAATGACAGACTTGACATCGCCAACGAGTCGCTCCATCGCGTACTGTTCAACGCCGCTCGGCTGGTCGCTCTGGTTGTAGCCTCGCTGATCAATCGCCACGACTTTGAAGTGCTTGGCCAACGCCGGCATCTGTTTACGCCACGTGTACCAATAGTCAGGAAACCCATGGACCATCACGACCAGCGGGCCCTCCCCCATGGTGACGTAGTGGATTTTCACATCCCCGGACTTGGCAAAACCGTGCGTACCAAAATTTAATTCCTCCGCGACGACGGTGTTCGGGATAGAAACAGCGACTACCAAACAAAACGCCAAGGAGAATCCCAAGAGACGTTGCAGTCTATTCATGCTTAGTTTCCTTTTTCAATAGTTCACTGATCCGCGGATGCGCACCACAAATTCGCTGCTAGTTTAGCGCAAGTCCCAGACAACGGCATCGGGGACTTCGTTGCGTACGTGCAGAATCGACGTCTTAATGATGACGGCTAGAGTCGAGACTTCAAACGCTGCTATGATACCAGGGTAATCAATTTCATGTGGTTCCAAGGGAATGCCATGGAAGATATCAGTCACCTCACGACGGATTTCTTGCATTTCCTGAGCGATATTCGTCATTCGTCGAAAGGCACTAGCCGGCGGTTCGAAGAGGCTTCTTCTGTCCAATAGCCTGGAGGCTGAAATGCCGCTCAGAAGAACGGATGAGTGTGTGTACAAACTGGTTTCGCGGATGTCCGCGCGGCGGGCACACGAGGTCACGCCGGCGAGTCAGCGTCCGTGACGCCAGCGGTGAGGTTACCTTCGGCCGAACCGGTATCGAGTTTGGACCTAGTCGGGTACAATTCAAAATTAACTTTTATCACTCAAGCGGGCGAAGAAATTATGGCAAAAGTCGATCAAGGTGCCCCACAGAAAAGTGAATTCGAGGAGAAAGCAGACCACGCGCAGAAGATCAAGACGCAGATTCTTGAGCAGACTGGCCGGCCACCACGTTTGGACCACATCGAGGTATGTCAGCACCACAACGGCAATTATCGGGTCAATGTCTGGGAGCAACGAGAACCTTTGGAGGATTGCGCCCTTTCAGCCGCGCTTCACATTGCGGCTTCTTACTACTTAAAAGTTTCAGATTCGGGGGAAATCGTGCACAGCAACCCGCCCCTAACCAAACGGCGTTTTGCCGTTTGAGGATGCTAGTTGGCGGTACCGCAATTCACGGCGTCGTGCCAGCCCACTAGCCTTTGGGAGTATTCGCCGCCCCCCCGGACCGAATCTTGCTAGAGGGTCGTAGCATTGGCTCTCCGGCCAAGCCAATTGGTATGCCAAGCGGAATTAGCTCACCGGGCATCTCTATCAGGATCGCCACTCGGGATCGCCCATGTGAAGGCGACAGCCATCGTCCGCCAGCTTGGAATTCTTCGCATTCAGCCGACTGACGCGGAGCGATAAACTGCTAATTTTCGCGATATTTCCGCAAAATCGCTTCTCTCCGCATGGTTGTTACGGTCGGTAGCGTCCCTTAGGATGCTACCTGCATGGGTGGCCATGCAGGGCCGGTGAGTGTACCATCATTCACTGCTATGCATCAGCCACTCGCACCAGTGAATGTCTTCTAGCATCAGCATTTTCAACGGGAGCGCGGTATGAAAAGGTCTCATCGCGGAAAGCATGAAGTCCTGAGATTTGAAGCCTTGGAAAAGCGTCACTTGCTAGCCGCCAGCGTTTTCCAACTGGCTGCTAACACCGCGCCCGCAACTTGGGAATCAGCGGCCACTTGGGAATCCGCGGCGTTGATAGCGGAAGGAGAATCGGGCAACTCAATCTCCGACTCGGGAAGATTCGAAGGAAGTAACAGGACGCTGCAGTTGAGCGGTAATGGTGGCGGAACCCTAGAGTACCACTACGAACACTTTCGCATTCCCGATAACTTTATCATTCGTTACGAAGGCAAAACGCTGTTGGAAACGGGTTTCACGGGCGGCTCGTCCAGTGGCGAAATTCAAGTTCCCCCCGGCAATTCGGACCAGGTCCAAGTCATCGTCGCCACCAACGATGAAGGCACTGCTTGGAATTATTCGGTATCGGAACAAAGCTGCGGTAACACCGGCGTGTTCGTACTGGAAGCTGAAGAAGACTTTGTTGCTTCCACCGATGCAGATGGCAACCTAATCTGCTCGGCCAGCGGGACGGTGTATGTCGGTCTCGAAACGGGCTCTGGCCGAATGCTGCGAGTGGAAAATGCGGAGACTCGCTACGACAGCGAGACCCTTTCCATCGCCGGCGGAACGGTATTCTCGGAGTTGATGTCGACCGACGGCCCGTTATTTCAGAGCGATCTCACTTTTTCATTAAACAGCCCGGTGGCCGACGTTTCCGAGGTGACAAGGGGCGATGACTGGACTCTAGGTGGTCAAGAAACGGACTTTACGAAACTGCGTTTGGCCGGCAACAACATCATGCTAGAGGGCTCCTTTTCGCTGCCGGAATCAGAGTTATTTTCCGGCCTCACGCTCGGTGACCTCACGGTCTCCATGGACGGCAACAAACCTCTGGTGATCTCGGATCGGGGTATCGGATTCGGATCGGACGTGGGCACCGCTGATTTTCCGTCCAATGCGTTGTTCAAGTTGGCAAACTTCATAGGCCTTTCCAACATCAATGCCTCGATTCGTTACGTGTTTGACGACGCGGGCAGCCCCGTCAATCAGTTAAAGATCCAAGGGAAATTCCAAATCAACGAGTTGAATTTCTTGGAGGTTAGTGAGGACTTCTCGTCAATACGGGCAACACTGGACTTTACCGACGACCCCGTGGCTGGTCGATCCGGTTTTTTGAAAGTGGAAGATGGCACCATAGACTTGGCAGGGGAATTTAAGCTGACCAATATCCCGCTGCCATTCGGACTTGAAATAACAGAAATGTTCGTCCAACTGGAAACGACGGCCGGAGCGGTGACCGATATCACCGGTGGAGTAAAAATCAAGATTCCACCTAAAGCTGACCTGCCGTTCCCGCCGTTCGAAGAGGTTTTTGCGGAGGTGGGCTTTGAGAAAGTCGGCAACGAATGGAACTTGGACGATGTCGTTTTGGAATTGGACGGCATGGACGTGGCCGTACCAGGCACGCCGGTCTTTTGGCAACGCATCCGCGGCGGCGTTCGCAACATGGCTCCAGATAACGTTCCGCTCAGCGTTGTGGCGGGACTGGGATTTTCGGTTGGGCCAGCGTACGAACCTAGTCTTCCTGGCTGGCTCCCGTTTGATCTTCCCGAAGTTAGCCTTTCTCGCGTAGACGGAAACTTTGAATCCAATCTGCGTTTTTACACCGGGGATGGCTCGCTCACGTTCTTGTCGGAAGACGTGCTGAAATTTTCCGGACGAGTCACTTTGGATCTCGACCGCAAAGTCTTTGAATCACCCGCGACTGTAACCGCATTGGGCGGCCTGCTCAATGGGAACATGGATGTGCAAGTTGATTACGGAAAAAAACGTGGGCATGCCGCAGGCGATGTCTCTTTGCGTTTTCCTGACAGTCGCCTTTTTCCTGGACTTCGCGGCAAGACGCTGAGCGGTGCCGCAGGGCAGCTGGTGGTTTCCTACGATGGCAATCCGGCCAACGACTCGCTAGCTGGCTGGGGTACCGTCGATCTACCATTCTTTGACCCCACGGTATTTGGCCTCCAACTGTTCTTCGACGGAGACTGGCAAATTCTAGGTAGCGAGAATATTCCGTCCACCAACAGCTTTGAAGTTGCACCAGGCACATCCTACGTATTGATGACGGCCGATTGGGAAAATGAGGTGCAACGCGACGTCGAAGTCAACGTGATCGATCCGGTCGGAAACGTGGTGACTCCCGACCAATTTGCCAATCGTGGCATCGCACTTGTGCCCGATTTGTCAAGCGGTTTTGCCACCACCGTTATCGTTCAGGATCCGACGCCCGGTGTCTGGGACATTGAGGTTGTCGATGACAGCAACTTGGTGGATGTACAATATTCCGCGCAGAGAGATTCCGTTACACCCACGGTTAACTTTCAAGATGTTTCGGTAAATGAAGATGGTAGCGTGAACATCCAGTTGGATGTGTTTGATTCAGATTCGGTCGCAAATGTCAGTTTGTACTACGATGATGATGGAGAGGGATTTAACGGGGATTTCATTGTGGACGGACTGATCGAGAACGACGGCCGCATTGAGTACACCTGGGATGCTGCCAATGTGCCTGAAGGTAACTATCAGATCTACGCCATCGTTCAAGATCCGAACAACGCGCCAGTTAGAGTCTATTCGGACCTGGTCAATGAAATCGGTGCCGAGGCCGATCTGGGCGTGGCCATGCAATTAACCGCCAGTGACTTTGCAACCGGTAGCAGTGTGCCAGTGACGTTGCAACTCTCCAATAAATCAAGCACGGATGCCGCGGGAACAGTCCAGTTGGTCTTTTCGTCGCCGGTTCAATTCGCTTCCGATTCTCCACTCTTCGCTGACCAGTCCGGAACTGAATTCACCGTTGAAAATCTCCAGTTGGCCGGTGGCACAAGCGGTGAACCGGTCTCTTCCGACTTCCCCCTCTCGTTTTCGTCCCTGAATCCAGTTGGCGAACTGCAAGTCGATACACAAATTTCAAGCTCGACTTTCGATCCCGATGGGGCCAACAATAATGCTAGCCAATTATTGACGTTTTCCACGCCAGTCACCGCGCCAAATTTGGAAATCGAAATTGCCCAGCCTCTGGAGACGATATCTTTGGGGGACAGCCATAGCTACGAAATCACGGTTACCAACAGCGGCAATGCTCCCGCTACCAATGTGATTCTGCAGGAACAGCTTCCGCCCCAATTGCGTTTTCAATCGTTAGTTCCCTCGCAAGGGAATGTCACTGGCTTTGGCGGTACTCGCAACATTCGGTTCGGTACGATCGAAGCAGGAGAGTCCGCAAGCGTTGCCGTAACTGTGGTTTCCGTTTCGGCCGGGACCGCGTCAATCGCGACGTCCGTAACCGCCGATGAGGACGACGTTAGCGTCGTGGACAATTTCGCTTTTACGGTTTCGGAAGTGATGTCTACCGAGCCCATCAGCGCCGATTTGTCTCTGCAAATCTCCACGGATGACCAAGAAATTGAACTAAATGAAACGACGACCGTCCGGATCGTGCTCCGCAACGATGGGCCGGGTGTGGCCAGCGGTATCCAAGTGCAAATTCCTCTGCCTGAGAATCTCGAGTATCAAAGCTTTTCGGCGATTCAAGGTGTCTACAACCCTGAGACGGGTGTTTGGGATGTGGGAAATGTGCGAGACAATCTAAGCCGGGCTTTGGAAATCGTCGTCCTCGGTGCCGGTGCTGGGGAACCAAACGTTGCGGCCGAAATAGTCGCGGTCGCGGAATCGGATCCTGATTCCGCTCCGGCAAATGGCGACATCGCGGAAGACGATCAGGCAGCCATTGCCATTCGTGTCGTTCCCGATGTTCGCATTTTCACCCCCGCAAGAGTTCACGGCGTCCATGTAATCCCCGGCGACGAACTGCCTACTGCGGTGATGTTCCGAGCCGCTGTTTCAACAACCGTATCAGTGCTCCCAGTCGGTTCCGCCTCAATCCTTGAATCGATCGTGGTCCAAGATGAGAGCATGATCCAAATCAGTAGCTTTTCCGATGGCGTGACCGTGGCCGATGTGCTGGCTGGAAACGTTTATGTGGTCGTATTCGAACCACAAACGACAGACCGCATGTTTGTCATAAACTCTTTGGCTGGTTCCGATGCCCTTATCCGCGGCGCCGGCACAAACATGTTCAACAGCATGGACACAAATGCCGATGGTAGAGTCAATCCCGTTGATGCTTTATTGGTGATCAATGAGTTATCAAGAGCTCGCGCGTCTTCCGAAGGAGAGTCGGTAGATATGCCCCGACCCTACTTGGACGTCAATCGCGATGATACCATTACGCCCATCGACGCCCTGGTTGTCATCAACTATCTGAACAGGCTGAGCCATTCTGGTGGCATGCAGGCCGAAGGTGAAGCAAGCTCAGGGTGGAACCAACTTGCAACGCCAGTCTGGCAAGATTCGGCAATGACAAGTACGGCAAGACGACTAGAGCAGGTCTCCATCCCTACGATTGGCGATCAAACCTGTTTTGCCAAGACTACGGCCCCGGTCAGTAACCTCGCTGCAACCCGAGCACGGTCGATCGATCAAGCTTTAGCGGAAATGCGGAACCAAAAAGATCTCGGGTTGCAATTGGACGAGAGCCTCGATGCGCTGATGCTGCTTGCAGACAGTTCTGACTGATCGTCACCAATCAGCTCGCGATTCGCGACGGAGATGATGCCGTTTCTTGACATTTACCCCAAACACCGTGCCAGCGTCGTTGCCAAATCACGCAGCGCATCGTCGTTGGCCAGTGTAATTTTCAGCTGGGGCCGCCCCTGTTCGTCGCGTTCGATCGCTTCGCCAAGCTTGGTTGTCAACGCGTCCACCTTCTCTTTGCAGGGCTCGACTCCCGAATCCCCGAGCAGTCCACCCGCCAGCGATAACGCGGCCGACAACAGTTGACCGCTAGCCTGAGCGACTTGCTCGCGACGCTTCTCACCCGCCAGTCGCTGTGCCTCCGCTTCCACGCGACTCCGCTGGCTCTCGTCGACCGGAGCAGCGAAGCTGGGTGGCAAGATGACTTCTAACCGTCGCTTAAGATCCTCCATTCCGCTTTGCATCGCCACTTCCTCAACTTCGCTGTCAAAGTTGAGAGAGGCATCTGCCAAATCTTGCTTGGAGGCTAGCGTTGTTAGCAGACCTTCCTCAAGCGTTGGATAGCTGGCGTTGGTGGTGACAAACTTATAAACGTGCACAGGATTCTTTTGTCCCATCCGATACGCGCGAGCGATCCGTTGCTCCAGGACAGCGGGGTTCCAGGGTAGATCAACGTTGATCACCGTGTTGGCCGCTTGGAGATTCAAACCGGTCGATCCCGCGTTCGTCATGCAGATCACTCGGCAAGCCGGATCGCCTTGAAAGCGGGCAACAATTTCAGCTCGCTTCTTTTGTGGTACTTGACCATCTAGCCTCACATATTGGCAGTCCAGATCATCCAGTCGCGACTCAATGCGATTGAGCATTCGTCGCCATTCACTGAATAAAACGATCTTGCGAGTTGGATCGGCAACGAGCTCCGCCAAGACCTCGGTGATGCGTTCCAGCTTACTGCTGTATTCTGGCGACTCTTGGTCACAGAGGTAGGTGCTGTCGCAGGCCATGCGTGCTAGCAACAAACATTTTTGCATCCGTAACCGATCCATTTCGGTCATGAATTTTTTCGCTGCAATTTGGGCAACGACACGAACCGCGTTATCGTGGATCTCAAGTTGTTCCGCTGTCGCTTCGCAGCGGATCACCTGGTCGGTCCGATCGGGCAATTGACGGGCAACCTCCGTCCGGGTTCGCCGCAATAAAATTGGTTGCATCGTCTGTCGCAGCGCATCCAAATTGCGATAGGCAAGCGTCTTGCCTCGTTCATCAACGACATGATGATTATGAAAGAAACGGTACGCCGGCCCAAGCAGATCGTCGTCGACGAACCGCGCCACAGTGAACAGTTCACCCAAGCGATTCTCCAGCGGCGTGCCTGACAATACTAATCGAAACGGACTTTCCAATTGTCGGATGATGTTGCTCGTTTTTGATTCGTAATTCTTTATCCGCTGGCCTTCGTCGAGAACGATCAAATCCCATGAGACCTTCTCGATCGCCGACAAGTCCCGCAGCACTTGCTCGTAATTACAAATGGTAAAAAACGTATCACTCTCGTATTGCTCAACGCGTTCCGCCCCACTACCAATCACCACCTGTGTCGACCGACCGCAAAACTTGGAAATCTCCCCGCGCCACTGGCTCTTTAGCGATGCTGGACAGATGACCAGAACACGGCGAATGTCAGCCAACTTGGCCAACAATTCGGCCGTGCCGATCGCTTGGATTGTTTTTCCCAGCCCCATATCGTCGGCAAGGATCGCTCGGCCGGCACCAGCGGCAAAGGCAATGCCATCCAACTGGTACGGTAACAGCGTCGCATTTAACAATGCCGTGCGCAAGGGATGATTTTCAGCATCACGGCGAATGTCATCACATTGCGATTTTAATCGAGCCTGGGTTAACTGTCGCTGCAAGAACGCTTCGGCGTCGGGAAAGATTGTGACGTCATAACCAGCCAACTCCAAAGACTGCAAGCGAGCCATTACATCGGCAGCATCGGTCGTGGAAGCCGCGGCCGCTGGACCGGCTAGTTCCGCCAGCTTTTCGTCACCACCAGCTCTGGTCTTTTCGCTCGGCAGGAAAAACTGCAGGCCTGTCGGTCGCGTGCCATCAAAGTCACCGTAACGCAAACCGAGCGACAGTCGCTTGCGACGATAGGGTGCCCGCAACTTTGCCGCTGAAAATCGCTTGGCAATCTTAGCTCGCACATGGAAAATATGTTTGCAAACGCCCAATCGATTGGTGCGAAAATCGGGGCAGGTACAATACGAATCTTCTCCGTCCAAGCTGCGTATCGCGACGCGATAGGTTCGACCGCTGCCACCACTGGTAACGACATAATCGGACCATGGCCTCTCGGGCTGGATTGATCGGACCTTCATTTTCTCTTCTGCCGCCCGCTTCTCACGATCCGCAAGCATGCGATGGCGAAGCTCCTCGGGAGTCAAATGCTCCAGCGGAACTTCCTCATCGGGCGGCATCGCCAGCCCGAGGACAGTCTTGGCGTCCAGTAAATAATCAAGGGCCGCGCCGAGATGCGAGCAGGGCGAATCACAGCGGTCACAGTTGAGAGCAAGTTGCTTTTTGCGATCCGACGACAGCGTCATCGATGCGATGGCGACCCCGCCCTCGACCTCGTTGTCTTCCACTCGAATTCGCAACAGGTCTCCACCAAGAAATACATCCCGATCCGATTGGAGTTCAAATGCTCGACCTCCCAACTGAATCAGCTTGTCCCCTTCTTCTCCCAGCAAACGGCAGGCTTGGACGTAAGTCAAAGTCCCTAAACGTTGATGAAAACGATTGACCTTTGTCTTGGACACACTCGCTTCACCTGTCACGTCGTTCGCGCGCGCCTTTACCGTCCGAGCAGTCATCGCAGACCTCCAATGATTTCCTTGCGAGTAAGAACCGTCCGCGGTGATTAGAGCATCTGTATCGTACGCTTTCAATCCAGCGAGCAAATGATGCTGCGAGCCGAGATGCTGCAAGGCCAGATGCTGCAAACCGAATAGAGCGGTATCCTCCGGTTTGCCCTCCAAGCATTCGAGTTACCAAAGCCCTGCCTGGATGTCGGCCGGTTGCCTACGATGCTCGAACTTGCCGAGATCGGTGGAGCCAGCCAGCAAGCAAGACTTCTTATCTTTGCAACCACGCCCGAATCAAAGGCGTGTAAAGATCCGCCAATCGATTCCAACTCTCATTTTCCTGGGAGTGGCGGAGGCGTTCGAGATGGGCCGAGCGATGTAGGTTCACGATCAGTCAGATCGGCAAACTTCCGAACGAGAACTAGCGAGGTGTTCCGACGCGATTGAGAAGTTGTTCCACAAACTGCAACAAATTAGGGGACTTTCAAACTTATGCAAGTTTTCCGATTATTCCGGTAAAGACGGTTATCCTGTCGATCCGATGGAGAGGATAAGTGAGGGTACAACCGCGCGCTCTCTTTCCCAACTTACGCAGCAAGTCGATTTTGCGGAAGTCAAGCCAGTAATTGGCTGACCGGAGAACAAGAGGTCGGATGAACAACAGGCCGAGGTTCTCATGCAAACCGATTTAAGCGCGGGATATCGGTCTCAGGCTGTGGGCTCTTGCTGCCGAGCACAGCGACTTTGGGTGCTCTATGTCTTGTCGAGTGTCATGATGCTGTGCAGCACGTGCAAGCTATGGGCTCAAGAGATTCCCAGTCAGGTCTATCCCCAAGTTGTGACTGAATCTGTACCGCCACCGGTAAATGCAACGCATGCTGGCAAATCGCCATTTCAGGTGATCTACACCAAGCCCCCTGTGGACAACTCGGGCTCCGCCTCGGATAGCAGTGGCCACGAGCTTGCAAAACGCGTCGAAGCACTCGAAAAAGCGCTCGAGGAAGTGAATCAGGAAAAAGAAAAACAGGCCAAACAAGAAGCAGAGGCCGAAGAACAGGCTGTCAAAGAGAAGGAAGAGACGGGGCGGAAAAAGACTGAATTGAACGATGTCACCAAGCAAAAATGGACGACAAAACTTGGTGGTCAGGTGATGTTCGATTACTTCAACTGGGCCGACGCGTCACCAGCCATCAGCCGCAACGCTCAAGACGTTGTCAACTGGCGGCGAATTCGACTGAACGTTGACGGCAATGGCTATGGTGTTTATGACTTTCGGGTACAACTCGATTTCGAGCCCGACAACGATAATTCCAACGGCGTGTCGGAACCGTATGTCGCAATGAAAGACGTGTATCTCAGCATCAACGACCTGCCCTTCAATGGACGCTTGCGGGTTGGCAACTTCTTTGTGCCATTTAGTCTCGATCAGGTAACGCCGCTGCCAAATACGACTTTTATGGAGCGGGCCATACCCACTTCCGATATCTTTTCACCATCGCGTGAAGTGGGCATGGCTTCCTACCACATCTCAGACGACCTCAACAAGACACTCGCTCTGGGCGTCTTCTTTGATGACATTCCCGAATCGACCAAGGAAGTCATCGATGATAATCAGGGGCTGCGTTTGAGTTCTCGGGCAACGTGGCTTCCATATTACGACGAGCCATCGAATGGACGGTATCTGCTGCATACGGGATTTGGTTTCGTCTACAACAATCCTCGTGATGATCTAATACGTTTTCGAGCAAGGGCAGGTGAGTATCGCGAGACGCAACGTCTCATCGATTCTGGTAACATCGCTGCCAACTCTTACTCGGTAGCCAATTTTGAATTCGCCACCGTTACCGGTCCGCTATCTTTCCAGAGCGAGTTGTACGCAACCGCGGTCGATCGCATTCATGCCACCGATGTGACGCTTTACGGAGCATATGTTCAAACCAGCTATTTTTTAACTGGAGAGAATCGGAGTTATAATCGCGACGGACGCCACTTGGCCCACTTCGGGCGGGTGAGACCCTTTACGAACTTTTTTCTGGTTCCGGGAGGTGCTGGCTGGGGCGCATGGGAAGCCAAGGCCCGCTGGTCCTACTTGGACTTCGGCGAACTGGACCGAGGGCGATACAACGAAATGACCGTAGGCATGAATTGGCACTGGACCGAGCGTGCCCATGTAATGTTCGAATGGACTCATCCGTGGACCAGCACGGACGCCACGGTCGGAAATGCCATCATCGGTGCAACCGAAGCTGATTTACTGGCGCTGCGTGTCCAATTCACCTTCTAGCGTAGCGATCGGCTATCAGCTCCTCTTCGCTGTTGCAGCGGACACATACCTTCGCAATCGATCCCAAAATCCCAGCTCGCTCGTTGGGTGAAAAGTCATCGACAGAAATTGACGACCTGCTTTGAAACCTTCAAGTAAAAAACGCCATCGAAGCATGGGCGCCCTGAGCGATCTGTTTTCCCCTCCGCATTTTCAGGTCGTGCCGCATGAGGATTACCTGCTTTATGTTTCTGGCCTGCTGTTCTTCCAATTACCGATTCTCCAATTGCTCTCTAAGTTGAATACACAACTCCCGTAAGCCGGCAAACCGACGCGCAGATAAAACTGTATCAGCTAAGCCTTTCAACCTGCGAATGACAAGCTGGAAGCTTATGCCACTTCACAGCTGGACGGCCTCCACATCGGGGACGAAGCGGGATGCGTTATGCTCCAGGAACGAGCTGGCAACGTTTGACACCGTGTCACTGAAGCCGCCGACGTCCAGGATGTCATGCCGCTCTGGTGCTCGGCTCGTGCCTCAGACTTGAATGTAGATGCAGCCCAAGTTCGGAGCCGCGATGCCGTGTCCACGCTCGCTCTTGTTGAACTTCCCCCACCTGCGTCATCACACCGGTCGAGCCGTTATGGCAAAAGCCAGAGACGCGTCCCG
>CAZHTX010000122.1:0-13026 GCA_964535475.1 uncultured Pirellulaceae bacterium | reverse complement strand
ACACCGGTTCACCAACCAGGGCCACAGGTTGTTGAGCGGCCGGCAACCGACTGGCGACAGCTCGCATCGCGGCAATCGCCTCGGCGTGCAACTCCGGACGACTCGGCTCCAGAATTGCCACCACGGCGGCGAGTTGATCCTCCGTGTCGTGCGTGTAGCCGGCAAAGAGATCGCGAAATCCACTCGGCAGCGGACCAGCTTCGAGGATGGCGGGAACATCGGAAAAACCGAGGAATCGCCCCGGCATGGCTCGTGACAATGCGTCGTTGACTTGAGCGAGCGATAACACGCCCAGCACCCCAGGAATCTCCGCCGTCTCTGCCGCCAACTTGCTGACTCGCTCGATCCCCTCCTCGCTCATTAACTGACGGTCGTGATAAACCATCATCGCCACCGCGTTGCCACCAAACTCCTCACGCATCAATTCAAAGGCCGCCACCGCCGGATCGCTGGCCGGAAACATCTGCTCAATGCGGCGGTCAAACTCCAGCCGGTTAGCCAGCGGCCATGCCAACAGCAGCAATAGCCCGGCGAGCACTGCCAGGCCAGATCGCCAGGTAATTAAAAAACTGGCGACTCGGTAAGATAAACGCGTGGACTGAGGCATAATGGTGCGACGTGTGTGGTCTGCGACTCCTCGAAACTGAATGAACTCAACTGCTCAACCATGCAGCATCCCATCGACCACGACGCTGGCCAGAATGTCGACCAATGTGTCGACCAAAATCTTTGCCCTTGGCCGCTGCTCGCCATCGTCGGTGGTGCCGCGCTGCTGGTTCGCGGACTGGTGTTGTTAGTTTCCCTGGCCGGCTATGGGCCTTTCGGGGATCTCAGCGACGATCCTGACTCCTATCGCTTGATTGCTGAGACGTTAGCTGAGCAAGGTACATTTGGCATACCAGGGGAGGGCGGCACCGTCGACCCGACTGCTTTTCGTCCGCCCCTCTATCCCTGGCTGTTGTCTTGGCTAGTCCGCGATGGCCAGCTGCCCGCAGCCGCGGTTGCCGGGCTGCACGCGATTTTGGGGGCCCTGACCGCCATCTTAGTGTTTGCCCTCGTCTGTAAGTATTTTCCCCGCGAGCAACATCGGTGGAATCGCCCGCTAGCCTGCTTGGCCGCCACACTTGTGACCATCGACCCGCTGCTGCTGACGCAGTCTACCCAAGTCATGACTGAAACGTTGGCCACGACGCTGGCCGTGGCAACTTGGCTAGCAATTTGCTGGGCGAATTCTGGGGGCGGGACGCTTGAGAATGGGAATCTCGGTGGTCGAGCTGGCGGTCGGTGGTTCATGGTCGGCCTGTTGCTGGCAGCCGGTTTTCTCTGCCGACCCGTGTTTATCGTCTGGACGGTGTTGCTGGTGCTGTGGTTGATCTGCAGGGAGATTGGCAGAAATATCGGCAAAGGGGGCGCAATGACTCGGGCTGCCGGAGTTGTCTGCATTGTGTTGCTGCCGTTAGTTGTCACGGTGAGCGGTTGGACGCTGCGCAACGATCGCCAGTTGGGGCATCCGGTGTGGGCCACTTCGCACGGCGGTTACACGTTGCTGCTGGGAAATAACCCGGAATTCTATACTTACTTGCGCAACACTTCGTTTCGACAAGCAGCTTGGTGGGGCGAAGCTTGGCCGGCTGACGATTTCCACGACCAATGGGCCGCGAAGCTCCGCCAATTGGCCGCTGAACGGGCCGAAACCGCCAAAGCAGACACCACAGCGCCAGATCCAGAGCTCGCCCAAGATCGGTTGGCCAGCGAGTGGGCTCAGCAAACGATTCGGCAATCGCCGGGGATGTTTTTTTACGCTTCGCTGGTCCGCATCGCTCGTTTGTGGTCGCCAATCCCCCGGGTTGGAGGTCGCGTGGGTTTGCTCAGCTGGTTGCTGGGGGGGTATTATTTGACGCTCTTGGTGGCCGCCGGTTGGGGGCTTTGTCGAGCTGGTGGCCGCATCTTTTCCGCACCGCTCATCTCGGCAATCTTGCTCGCCGCCGCTTTAACGGCCGTGCACGCGGTGTATTGGAGCAACATTCGCATGCGGTCGCCGGTGATGCCGATGGTTTTGACCTTGGCCGCTGGTCAGTTATTCGCGGTCGGCCAGTTGTCGTTGGGCACCCGACGGAGCGGTGTGGATGGACCGAAATGACTGGCTGGAATTGCTTTTTTGGGGAGCAGTAAAGTTGCCCAGTTGCTGTTGTGACGAAAGCCAACCGCTTTCTATACTCCGCCGCTATTTTAACTGAACGGCGCCTTTGAATACCGTGCATGGATGCCGGTAGCGGGGTGGAGTTGACCAGGCAACGTATGATAACCGATCGACGCCGCAGCGGCACGCTCCGCCGCGACCGCTCCCGGTTTGTCGGTGCGCTGTTCGCTGCCATCTTCGCGGTTGTGGTGCTGGGGTTCTCTTGGTCCCGCGGAGATGACCCGCCTGCGCAAGTTGGCGGTTCGCAAGTCGGCGGTTTGCAACTCAGTGGCGACGTGGTCTGGCGATTTGGCGATTCCCAAGGGCGTCAGGCTTACATTTTTGAAGGCGAATGCCAGTTGCGGCATGGTGCGCAAAGTCGCTCGGGCGAGCGGATTTTGGCGGTCGTGCAGCGTCAACCGGGCGAGCCGATTCGGGTGGCAATCTTGGTCGAAAACCAGGCTGACCAGCCGTTGCACACGCAGTTGGAGTTGGCCACCGAGCCGTTGTTCTCGGCCCCTCGCTATCGTGGCCGCCCCGATTCGGTTCCTGTGGAGATTGAATGGTTAGCCGCCACGTTGCCGCCGATTGCCGAGGTCGATCAGGTGAACGCCCGTGAAATTTCCACGGATGGCAAACTCGTGCAGGCTCAATATCAGCAGTCGCAATATGAAGCGATTCCTCCGGGAGTTCCCTCCAGGCTGCCACCGGCAATGCCGATCGACACGCCTCCGGAAATGGAACGGGGCTTGGGGGACACCGGGATGCAGTTCATCGTCGGTGGCGATCAAAGTCTGGAATTTATGTCGCGGGGCGGGGGGAGTCCTTCGCAATTGCTGACGCGGCCATTGCCCGAGACTGGCGAAACGGCCGTCGTGCTCCGCGGCGGGGCGACCGTTCTGGTGCGCGACGTCAGCGCGGCGATGCAAGATGGTTCGCTATTTGAGCTGGGCACAATCTCGTTGTCGGCCGACACAATTGTGGGCTGGTTACCTGCGTCGAGCGGGTTGCTGAGTGGTGGTTCCTCATTGGACCAAGCGGACGGAGAGCTTTACTTGGAAGGTGACATTGTCTTCCGGCAAGGTGACCGCGTGATTTATGCCGAGCGAATGTATTATAACATCAAGCAACGTTACGGCATGATTTTAGAGGCAGAAGCGATCTCTTCGGTTCCCCAGTTCGATGGTTACGTGCGCTTAAAAGCGGATGTTTTGCAGCAGGTAGCCAGCGGTCAATTCTTAGCCTTTGGCGCTGCCATTACCAGTTCTCGCTTGGGAGTGCCACGCTATTGGTTGCAAAGTGACCAAGTTGAATTTCGCGAGACACCGGTGACTCGATATGACCCATTGACGGGACGCAACCGCGTGGAAAGTTCGCGGTCGGTCAGCAGCGCCGGAAACACAGTCTACTTGGGAGGTTTTCCGGTCTTATATTGGCCCGCCTTTTCCAGCAATTTGGAGAGGAGTAGTTTCTATTTGACCGGCTTGAAAATCAATAATGACAGCATCTTTGGCACTCAGGTGATGGCCGACTTTGATGTCTTCCAGTTATTCGGAGTCACCGCGCCGCCCGATGGGGTCGACTGGATTTTGTCGACCGATTATCTCAGCGAACGGGGGCCAGCTTTGGGGAGTAAATTTACCTATGGCGTGCCGGGCGCGTGGGGGATTCCCGGACCGATTACTGGCTTCGCAGATGCCTGGGCAATCAGTGATTCGGGACTCGATACCCTGGGGAGTGATCGTCGTGATTTGGTCCCCGAAGAGGACTTGCGGGGCCGCTTCCTGCTGCGGCATCGTCATTATTTACCGGGTGACACCGAGCTGATTGCCGAAGTCGGTTTACTGAGTGATCGTAACTTTCTCGAACAGTACTTAGAGAACGAGTGGGATCAACACAAAGATCATGATACGGAACTGCGGTTCCGTAAATATTATCTTAATAACATGATCGATTTGCACGCGGCTGTGCGACTGAATGAATTCCATACGGAGACGAATCGATTGCCTCAGCTGGACCATTATAACGTTGGTTCTTCATGGTTTGGGGATCGTGTGAATTGGTCGGCCCACAATCGCGTGGGGTACAACGAGTTAGAAGTCGCCAGCCCGCCTGAGAATCCAATTGAGCTGCCCAAGTTCACCGCTTTGCCGGGTGAGCTGGAGCGGGAGGGGTTGGTCGCTTTTTCTCGCCAGGAACTTTCCGCTCCGTTTGAGCTGGGAGTGTTTAAGTTGACGCCTTTCGTCTCGGGCGAAGCGGGTTACTGGGGGGAAGCGGCCGATGGTGAAGATTTAACGCGGTTGGTGGGGCAAGCCGGGATTCGCGGTAGCCTGCCCGCTTGGCGACTGTACCCAAGCGTGGAGAGTAGTTTGTTGAATATTCGCGGTTTGGCCCATAAGGTCGAGCTGCGGAGTGAATTATTCTACGCCGATTCGAGTGCGAATTTTGACGAGCTGCCACTTTATAATCCGCTGGATGATGATGCTCAGGAGCAGTTTCGTCGGCGGTTGATCTTTAACACATTCGGTGGCTTGCCGTTGCCTCCCCAGTACGATCCGCGGACCTATGCGTTTCGCAATGGTTTACAGCGAAATGTCACTTCCCCCAGTCCTGAAATCGCTGATGACATGTTGCAAGCGCGGTTGGGATTGCACCAGCGTTTGCAAACCAAGCGAGGGTTGCCGGGGCGGGAACGGATTGTCGATCTGGTTCGCTTTGACGTTAGCACATCGCTGTTCTTCGATGAAGAACGTGATAACTTTGATGAAACGGTGGGGCCCACGCGGTATGATTTCCGGTATCACCTCGGCGATCGTGTGGCCCTGCTCAGTGATGGTTACGTCGACTGGTTTGAGGGTGGGCTGCGGAGCATCAGCGCGGGAGTCGCCAGCAGTCGTCCGGGGCTGGGGGATGTCTACTTGGGCATCATGTCTTTGGAGGGACCGATCAGCAGCACGGTGTTGCGAGGCCAGTTAGACTATCGGTTGAACGAAAAATGGATCACCTCGGCGGGTGCCACTTTTGATCTCGGAGAGGTCGGTAACGTTGGCCAGCAGTTTGCATTGACGCGGATCGGCGAATCATTGTTGCTGCGGATGGGTATCACCGTCGATGCGGGACGCGATAACGTGGGCTTTCAATTTGCGTTGGAGCCGCGGTTTTGGCCTGGACGCAGGGGTGGGATTGGCCAGCTCGGTGGTCAGTTAATACCGCCACCAGGGGTCGAAGGTTTGGAGTAGGCGGCATGCGAGGTCAAGGTTTGCGAAGTTGGATAGCCAAGTTTGGCCACGCGCTTCGTGGCTGCCGGTTCGCCGTTGCCAGCCAGGGCAGTTTTTGGGTGCACCTGCCGATGGCCGTCGCGGTGTTGGTGCTGGGGCCGCTGCTGGGCGTCTCCCTGCTCGCGTATTGTATCTTGATCTTATGTGTTGCCGTGGTGATCATGGCCGAATTGTTGAATACCGCGATCGAGATTTTGGCAGCTCGCTTGCATCCCCAGCATGACGAAGCGATTGGGCGGGCGCTGGACGTGGCGGCTGCCGCCGTGCTAGTGGTGGCGGTCGGAGCGGCCTTCGTCGGTGTCATCATTCTCGGCGGGGCGGCTTGGCAGCAGCTGGCTGGCGAGCTGTGATGCTAAGCTAAGAATATTAGGAATCCGATGGCCGATTTAATTGCTCAGGGAGCCGAGGCCGACCAACGCTGGCGAAGATCATTGGCCAGCGGAGAGTCGTTTATTATTGGGCGTTCCCCCGAGCATTGGCAGGTCGATTGGGACGATCGCATTTCACGTTTGCATGCCGAAGTGCGGACCCTCGATAGCGATCGCGTGGAAGTGCACAAGTTGCCCAACGCGCGAAATCC
Source organism: uncultured Pirellulaceae bacterium (assembly GCA_964535475.1). Taxonomy (GTDB): domain Bacteria; phylum Planctomycetota; class Planctomycetia; order Pirellulales; family Pirellulaceae; genus Laterigemmans. Next base: position 6,989 of record CAZHTX010000122.1, on the reverse strand, counting down.
GATTTTCTTTCGCGGTTCGCGGCGCGATCAGTTTACCTTGAGTGCCGGTGAGCACTTCGTGATTGGACGGACCACCTTCACCCTCGCCCAACGCCCCGAAGTGGCCGATTCATCGGAGCTGGATAATGGTGTCACCCAGCACGCCTTCGCTCCCGGTTTGTTGCGCTCGCGAGGCTTTCGCGACGCGGCCAGCCGGATTGAAGTGCTCAGCCGGTTGCCCGAGTTGATCACCAGTAGCGTCAGTGATAGCGAACTGTTGGTGCGTGTGACTGGCGTCCTGTTGCAAGCGATCCCAGCCGCTTCGGCGGTGGCTATTCTTTGTATTCGTGATTTAACGAATCAGGAGAGTTTTAGTCAGGCTGTCGAAGTGCTGCACTACGATTGTCGTCTTCCCACCAACGAGGCGCCGCGGCCGAGCGGCGGACTGGCGCGACGAGCCGCGCGTGGTGGTGAGAGCGTGCTGCACTTGTGGGGGCGAGGCATGCGTCGCGGCGATACGGGTAATGGTGGTTACACGGCTAGTGAAAATGTGGACTGGGCTTTTGCCGTGCCGGTGCGAGTTGAAAATGGTGGCGGTTGGATTTTATACGCCACCGGGCAACTCGGTGCCGAAGCCGGGATGTCGCTGGAGCCGACCGCCCAGGAGCCGCCGCAAAATCTCCAGGACGATGTCAAGTTCGCGGAGATTGTCGCCGCCACCTTGGGGAACCTCAGGAAAATGCGAGCCTTGCAGCAGCGGCAAGCAGGTCTCAGTCGGTTCTTTGCCCCGGTTGTGATGGAGGCTCTGGCTGGACGTGATCCGATCGAAGTGCTGCGGCCCCGCGAGGCAGAGATAGCCACCTTGTTTTGCGACTTGCGAGGCTTTTCCCGGCGGAGTGAAGAGCAGGGCGAGCAACTGATGGAACTGCTGCAGCGAGTCAGCGGCGCGTTGGGGATTATGACTGGTAATATCCTCCAGCAAGATGGAGTGATCGGTGATTTCCACGGCGATGCCGCGATGGGTTTTTGGGGGTGGCCGTTGGCACAAGAGGATGCGGCCGGGCGGGCGTGTCGCACGGCGCTCGATATCCTGGCGGACTTTCGCCGCCAAGGAGCCCAGGAAAGTGGACCGCTGGGACGCTTTCGTTGCGGTATCGGGGTGGCCTGCGGACGGGCAGTGGCGGGTCGCATCGGTACGGCCGACCAAGTCAAAGTAACCGCCTTCGGTCCCGTCGTGAATTTGGCTAGTCGGCTGGAGGGGATGACCAAGTTGTTCTCGGCCGAGATCCTCATCGACGAGCTTACGGCCCAGTACGTCCACGAGCACTTGCCCAGCAGTGTGGCTCGCGTTCGCCGCTTGGCGCGGGTGCGACCGGTAGGGATTCGCACGCCGCTGATGGTCCACCAGTTGTTACCGCCAGCCACAGAGCCCGCCAGTCAAAAAGAGCCCGTCGGCTGCGATGCCAACTTGAGTGATGTCGGCATTGCCGCTTACGAAGCCGCCTTAACGCAAGTCCTCGGAGGGAACTGGGAGGAGGCTTTTCGGCTGTTGCACGAGGTGCCGCCTGGGGATCGGGCTAAAGATTTTCTCACCGTCTACATCGCCAGTCACGGGCGCGTGCCGCCGGACGATTGGGACGGAGTCATTCGGCTTCCCAGCAAATAACTCCCTCGCAAACAACGCTCCAGATGGTCGTTGACAGATATCTATCACCTGATGAGAGATATCTTCCAGCGGGCGATAGATATCTCTCAAGCAGTTCGGGTGCAGCGCCGCGCTTCCCTTCTGCGCCGCGCTTCCCTTCTGCTTTGGCTGTTCCTTACGTATGCTTGGCCGCTGGCTTGATTCCTGACAACTGGAACAACTGGGAGAGCGAGCGTAGTGAGCAATCCGACAATTCAGCCACCGTCGGACGGGGCGGCGGTGGCGGAGACTTTACGAGTGGCACTTGGTCAAATCGAATTTGCCCGCAGTTATGTGTTGGAGTTGTTAGCAGCAACTCCTGAGGAACTGTGGTTTGAGATTCCAGCTGGCGGGCAGAGTAACGTGGCTTGGCAAGTTGGTCATTTGGCCGTCAGTCAGTATGGGCTGTTGATGTTTCGGCAACGTGGTCGTCTGCCCGAGGACTTGGATTTGGTGCCGGGGCGTTTTCGCAAGCGTTACGGGCGGGGCGGTTCACCACTGGCCGATCCCAGCCAACAGCCTTCGGCAGGCGAGTTGCTGGAGCGGATGCAGACCATTTATGAGGCGGCGGTTGGCGAGTTAAACGCGACGGCCCCGGAGCATTTTCTTGAGCCGGTGGAGATGCCCTACGCGGTTTATCCGAACAAGCTCGGTGCGGTGTTCTTTTGTCCGCTGCATGAACAACTGCACGCTGGACAGATTGGTGTCTTGCGGCGTGGCTTGGGACTGGAATCGATTCGTTAACGGGGAATGAGTTTGATGGAAGTTGTGGATGAGAGCATTTACGATCACCCTAAGTATTATGACTTGGTGTTTGGGGCCGACTGTGCTGCTGAGCTAAAGTTTATCGAGGGCTGTAACCAGCGGTTCATGCAAGGCGAGGCGACTCGTTTTTTCGAACCCGCTTGTGGGACTGGGCGGTTGTTGTTTCGGTTGGCCAAGCAAGGATATGAGGTCGGCGGGCTCGATCTGAATCCTAAGTCGATCGATTTCTGCAATGCGCGGATGCTTAAGCACGGACTGGAGCCTTGCGGTTTCGTGGCCGACATGGCGAAGTTTGAGGTCTCTCAGCCTTGGGATTTAGCCTTCAACACGATCAACAGTTTTCGCCACTTGGACAGCGAGCGGGCGGCCCGCAGCCATTTGCGGGCGATGGCCGCGGCGGTGCGAGTTGGTGGTCTTTACCTGCTGGGGATTCATATTCGGCCGACCGAAGCTAACCCCAGCGAAACGGAGTCGTGGTCGGCCCGGCGAGGTAATTTGGCCGTCAACACCCACATGTGGACAATTGAACGGGATGTGCCGGGGCGAGTCGAGCGGTTTGGCATTCAGTTTGATGTCCATACGCCACTGAAACAATTCCGCATCAAAGACGTGCTGGTGCTGCGATCCTACACAGATCGCGAGCTGCGGAGGATGATCAAAGCGGCCGGAGGCTGGGTTGTTGAGGAGGCTTATGACTTTACTTACGATATTGACCAGCCCATTGAGGTGGATGGAACCTGCGAAGATGTTGTTTATGTGCTTCGTCGCTGCTAGATGGCCGATTAAGCTATCTAGTTAGTTCCTATCCGAAAACTGTGAGCCGACGGCGCTAGCCGCGGGCCTTGTTTATGGTTTTCGGATGGGTTCTTAGTTCCCCGGCGGACCCTTTTAGGTGGTCTGCCAACTTCCCTTCCGTCCATCGGTGCCGATGGTATGACACGACCGAATCCCACCGCACTTAACGATCACGCCACCGAGCAGGCTACCGATCACGCTACTGAGGGGCGCTCGCCAGAGCCCACCGCTGGCGTTGGGGAGATTGCTTCGTCACCGACTGCTGGCTTTTCTAATGATGACATTCTGGAATTAGTCCCTTGCGGTGAGCCAAAATGCATTCATGAAATAGCCGGTCAATTGTTGGGGCCCTATCGAGTACGTGGTGGGCACGTGCAGCTGGCTGGTTGTACGCTGGATGCCCGAGCCACTTTGCGACTGGGCTTTTTGGCTGCCGATGCAACCGTTGCCACAGCCCCAGGAACAAGAACAGCCGCAGCCGACGAGCTACATTATTACTATTTTGGTCCGGATGGTTGCCAATTAGCAGCCCAGGATGTGGCCCGTGGCGGGTTGGGGGAGGTGCAGTCGATGGAGCGTCGGTTGCGAAAAGCGGATCGTGAGGTCATGGAAGCTTGGGTGGATGTGGCTGAAGCTGGGCTGCGGGGCGATTCACGGTTTGCTGTTGAAGGGGCCCAATCACCGGGGCGATTGTCGGAAGTGGCCGTGATTTGGTCGTACTGGGCGGCTGGGAAAATTGTTTTTCGGTTTACCAGCGGCGTGAGTGCCCAGTTGCAGTTTGCCGGATGGTCGCGAGATTTTTCTGCCGGTCTGCAGCAGCCGCCCAAGTATCGTTGTCCGCGGTCCGGACGTGAATCGTTCCATTGTCTGGCGCTTGCCGATGGTACCGTGACGGTTGCCGAAGCGGTGGCGGTTTGTGAGCTGAGTGGACGGGAGTTAATGCTCGACGAGCTGACTCGCTGTGAAGTCAGCGGCAGGCTGATTGCTGTCGACCAGGGCGTGGTTTGTGCGGTGACGGGGCGCGTCGGTTCGCGAGATCGGATGTCACAGTGCCAGTGGTGCCAAGCGGCCGTGGTTCCGGGCGTGATTCGCGAGGGAGTGTGTCAGCATTGTCGCAGCATGAAACCGCTGCAGGAAAGTCTATCGACGCGTGAGGTTGGCGGTTTGTCGGGAGGGGCGATTGTCGATCAGCCCTGGTGTCAGCTCTTTGCCGAACAGCAACCGGAAATTTTCCAGCGGTTGGGCGCGCCGCGGAAGTGGTTGGGATGGTCCAGCGAGGAGGCGGTCGTCATCCAGGGCGGTAGTCTCTCCGAGCGGACGTTTGTGGTCGTGCGGCGCTCCGATGGTCTTCTGTTAAGGCTGGGAACTCGCCGTCGTTGGAGCTCGCAGTGGACTTGGAAAGATGGCGGCTAGGCACTTTCTGAGGCGGGATCTTATCCTAAGTGTCCGGTAGCCGATTTGCGGCGGCCAAAAATGACGGCACCGCTGGCAGCCACTAGGCAAGCGACCGCGATGCTGCTGGAAATCAGGCAGACTTGCTGCCAATGATCGCGGAGGTTTTGCATGCGTTGGTAGGGAAAGGGAATCTGGTTGGTGAGGTCCATCTTTTCATAGCTCTCCCAGACCTCCATCAGTTCCAGCGGGTTGAGAGAGGCGATATCTTCGCGGTCGCTGGCGATATGCTCTTCGCTGGTCGGTGGCACAGGGAAAGATTGCCAGCGAAAGGCGGCAAAAGCGGCTGAAGCACCGGCGGCTACCGCCCCGAACATGAACAGCGCGAAAACGAGACGCGCCGCGTCCGACGTGGTTCCCTGGCTGCGGCCCGCAGCCGGTTCAGGGTTTGCCGTAGGTAATTTCCTGAGCTCGCCCAGCTTGGGCACTGCTTGCACTTCTCCGCAGGTGGGGCATGTGACTTTGCTTCCGGCGGCCGAAGCCGTGACGGGGAGTTCATGACCTTGGGGGCAGTGCAGGAGAAACATGTGGGAAACCTTTTGGGGCGGAGCGAAAGCGGAGCGTTGTAGCGGAGAAAGTCAGAGCGATAAAGCGCTAGGAAATATCTTAGACACTGGACCGGCGCGGCCGGTTGATTAAGATTTACCTATGGGACGAGGCAATCGACGTCCAATCGCTCTCCCGCCAGCAGTCACTACGCTGCGAGAGCAAAAAATAGCGGGCTGATTCGTCCGGAAAGTCGGCAAATTTTTTGCCATTTTGCCTCGCCGCGGGAGGGTGTGTTGTGTTGGACGAATGGGTAAGCCGGCTGATCATTTGTCGTCCCGTGATCGGGGTGTCGCCGCGGCAAGAGGTCGTGTTGTCTCAATTAGGCTGTTCTGAGGGCATTGCACTCGCCCCTTAAATGTTACTTGATCGCAAAGTTTTACCAATTGGACGATCGAGGCCTAGCGGTCGTAAAGGGGTGGTAGAATTAGTGAGCCAAACCACTCGACGTCTGACGTCATGCGAAGGCCCGCAACTTGAAAGACGTATTGACTTCGCCATGTTGAACTTGTCGCTTCACAGCGAGTTTAACGGGGGGTCTTTCGCGAAAGCAAACGGACAGGAGCTCTGAGTTGTACGAAACCTTACTGGATGATTTCGAAGATGACGTGCCGCAAGCAGCCGAGGTTGCTGCAGGCTTTCAAAAATTGCCACTCGATGACAGTGACGATGAAGAGAACAGCAGTCGTGCCATAGGTGCCGAGCCTGACGGGGAGGGGGACATCCAGCTGGGGAGTTCCGACGACTTGCTCGCCGATGTTGACGAGAGCGAAACTTGGTCGGATGACCCGGTTCGCATGTATCTGACCCAAATGGGTGAGATTCCATTGTTGACTCGGAAGGAAGAGATCGAACTGGCCAAGCGGATCGAAGAGACTCGCCGACGGTTCCGCACCAAGCTTCTCGAAAACGACTACGTGCTGCGTGAAGCCTATAAGACCTTGTGTCGGGTTTACCGTGGTGAGTTGCCGTTTGATCGCACCGTCCAAGTGTCGGTGACCGATCATTTGGAGAAGGAGCAAATTCTGGGGCGGTTGCCACATAACTTGGTGACCCTACGAATCTTGCTGCGGCGTAATCGTTTGGATTGGAAGGTCGCCACCAGTCGGTCTACCGATCCGAATCGGCGGGCCGAAGCTTGGCGTTCCTTGGCGCGGCGTCGCCGTCGCGCCGTTCGCCTGATCGAAGAACTCGGTTTGCGGACTCAGCGGATTGAGACGCGGATCGGCACGCTGGAAAAGTTTGACGCCAGAGTTCGTGAGATCGACGCCCTGCTGGCCGCGCACGCGGGCAGCAAGCAGGGGCTCGATTTCCGTGAGCGATTGCTCTCCGAACGCCGGCAGATTTTGACTGCTTGCCAGGAGACACCGGTCAGCTTGCACCAACGTGTGATGGTGCTCAAGTCGGTTTACTCGCGGTATCAGCAAGCGAAACGTGAACTCAGCGAAGGGAACTTGCGGCTGGTGGTTTCCATCGCCAAAAAGTACCGGAACCGAGGGTTGTCATTCTTGGATTTGATCCAAGAGGGTAACGCCGGTTTGATGCGGGCGGTTGATAAGTTCGAGTATCGCCGTGGTTTTAAGTTTTGCACGTATGCCACTTGGTGGATTCGTCAAGCGATCACGCGAGCTGTGGCTGATCAAAGCCGCACCATTCGGATTCCCGTGCACATGGTTGAGACCATGAGTCGGGTCCGTAATGTGGCTCGCCAACTGCTGCAGGAACTCGGCCGCGAACCGACGATCGAAGAAACCGCCCGCCGCGCCGA
>CAZHTX010000121.1:0-13104 GCA_964535475.1 uncultured Pirellulaceae bacterium | reverse complement strand
ATCGCTCCTCGAGTACGAGAGAGGTGACGCGCGAAAAAAACGGAGCGTCACCCAGTGTATGGATGGCTCCGCTGTTAGGTCGGCCAGATGGGATATCGGCATGACCACAGAGCATCACCCAGGAATGGGATGTGGCTCCGGTGGTCGGTCGCCGTTGTTGAAATAGTAGCGACCTCTCTGGTCGCGTCAACTATTACCTTATAATTTTTTGTTAGATCATTTCATGGCAGATTGCGACCTCGCAACTAAGCCTTGCGCAATCGCCAGCAAAAAAGCCCGCGATGGATCATCCAGCTGGCCCCACAAATACAATAGTTCGTCAAGCTGACGATCTCTGATTGTTGCTGATTGCCCTCCCAATTGCCCCGCGCAATAGCCGGAATTGTTGTTGACCAACGCGGGCGTTAGTGGTCGCGAATCCTCTGGGGTGTACTGACTTACGTCTCCTGATCCACCAGCAACTATTAAAACCCCGGTTTTTCCGGGGTTTTTTTGTTTGTTGACTTCTCTTGGGGAATCCTGACGCCGTTGTGCCGGGATCACCAATAGGTCCCCGGCCAAATCGAAGTCTGTTTCGCTCGTTTGCGGGTAATGCGTCTCGGCAATCGCACCGCTATGACCAAACCAGTCGTCCAGTACGTGATTGGCAACACCGACCTGATCGCTCCAGCTCAGTGCGGCGTGATGCACGCAGGCACATGAACGGCTTCGGCCATGCTTCGACAACCGCCAGATCTGCTATTCGGTGCAACTGAGTCCGCAGATTCTGCTCGGTGTGATGGTAACGCTTGATCACGTAGTCGGTCGCTGGCACCTCGATGCCCGGCTGAACGCTCTCGGACAAGTCAGTCAGCTCCGCTTGCAGCTCAGTGAAACAGCGAGACGACACGATCACCCTTGCCCGCCCGTTTGGTCCTCGTCCAACGAACCTTGAAGCGGCTACGCTCCCAGTTGATGTCTGACCAACGAAGCCCCAACACTTTAGAGGGGCACTGCAGGCCGCCAAAACGGGCCAGGGAAAATAGCACCCGACACGCCTGATCTGGGGATGCTTCAAGAATCGCCCTCGCTGCGTCGGCGTCCATGTACCTGCGCTTCGTCTTGTCGCTAGAAAGGTCGATCTTGATGCCTGATAGCTGGGGCTCCGTCGCTCGTTCAGCGAATGCAATGAGTTGAGTTTACGCTGAACCGCGTTTGCGACGCAAATTGCCCGCGCAATCCGTATGACCGGCATGGCCCAACTAGAACGTCGACATTTTTCAACAACGCGAGTGTAGATATGACGTATCTATTTCAACACGCGAAGCTCGATTTGCGCTGCCCATTGTCAACTCCTCGGCCAATCACGCACAAGAAATGCTCCGAAATCTTTCCAAAAAAGCTCGTCGCAAGTCTGACTTACTCCTCCGTAAGCTGGAGGATCGCATCTTGTTTGACGCAGCGATGGATGCCGGAATGGACCTCAATGCCAGTGATGGAAGCCAAGGCTACGCAAACCAGAACACATCCTCGGCGAGCCTTGAAGAGGATGTGGCGACGTATCAGGAAGAAAGCCAGAGCCATGACTCACTCTCTCAAGACAGCTTCGCGAATCACACGCAAGTGCGGAGTGAATTGGTCATTGTCGATACCAGCGTTGATGATTATCAACTGCTCGTCGACGATCTACTGAACAACAACGTAGACAATCGTGTCATCGAAGTCGTTCTGTTGGATGCCGACAGCAATGGCGTGGAACAGGTTTCGCAAATTCTGTCGCGAGTTAGTGATCTGGATGCGCTGCATATTGTTTCTCATGGCGATAGTGCGGCCTTTCGGTTGGGCGACACATGGGTCTCGGCCGATAACCTCGAAGCTTACGCTAGCCAGATTGCCGAGTGGGGGCAGGCCCTTAATTCGAACGGAGACTTGCTACTTTACGGATGTGACTTGGCCGACAGCGCGGCGGGCCGTGAGCTTGTCGACTCAATAGCGGCATTGACTGGTACGGACGTCGCGGCAAGCGATGACGATACCGGAAACGCCTCACGCGGTGGTGACTGGACCCTTGAATATACCAACGGCACACTCGAGTCGAGCGTTGTCTTCAGCCAGGATTTACAATCCAGTTATAACCGCGTCCTGGCCGTCGGGCCGGATGTCCAGATTCAAAATGCCAGTCAGCAAGTACAAATCGGCGAAAACTTCACGTTCGCTGTCACTTTTGATAACACTGGTACGAGTGTCGGCTACGGGCCGTTTGTCGATTTGATCTTTCCCGCCAATGGTTCCGATGGAGCAGCAGGAACGGATACCCCAGACGGAATCGACTATGTCAGGGCAAAGTATCTGGGGCAACCGCTGAACTTTATCGAAGTCACCTTCCCCGACGATGGCAGCGGAACCGGAACGATTGACCACCCGTTTGCCGTGGACGACACGGGAGCACCGCATCAAATTACTGGCACGGCGGGGGACAAACTGATCGTATTGGAACTCCCCTTTGGCTCCTACGCCCCCGGACAACCGCCCGCCGATCTCATCATTACCGCGACGACCAGTAATCTGGCCGATCTCGGCACAGATTTGTTTATTCAAACCCGCTCTGGTTTTCGTTACGGCAGCGATCCGCTAGATAATCCCACAGCCCCCGACCCTTCGGTCGTCAGTGACGCAGGCACGGATGTAACGGACCCCACCGCTGCCCTGAACAGTTGGGCAGAGCAGATTACCATTACACCGAGTTTAATGTCGCTGACAAAAAACTATCTTGGTCTGGAAAATGAAACCGCCACTGGACCCAACCACCCGCGCCAATATCGACTTGATATCGACATTGCAGATGGTCAGACCATTAGCAACCTCGACATTATCGATAGTCTGCCTAACAACATCGTCGTGACCTCTATCGATGTCGTGACGGTAAACGGTGTCGCCACGACCGCCTATGCCGACAATCTCAACTCGCTCACGTTTCCCGGCAACAACCTCGACCTCATCATCACGCCCGATAATCCGGTTACGGGTGGAACTTCCGACGCTGATGTTTCGATCACGTTTAGTTTTTACGTGAACGAATTTGATGCTGACGGGAATCGCGTGATTCCGCTCAGCGGTGAGGATGACAACGCCGCTTCGCAAAGTTCTAACAATGCGCGGGCCATCGGAGACTGGACTCCAATCGACGGTCGCGACAGCGGAGGTATCGACAACGCCGTGGCTGATCCGGATGCGATCGGACCTGAGCATATTCTCGATGGCAATTCCATCGCGATTCAGAAATCGGTTTCGGTGATCAACGACACCGGTACTGCGGGAACAACCCCTGGAGATACACTTGAGTATGTTCTCAGATTTCAAATTTCAGACTATTTCACGTTCGGTGACTTGATCGTCGACGATATTTTTCAAGACGGCCAATTATTTGATTTTACGTATGGAGCGACTTTCGATGTCACTGACATGAATGGCAATGTCAGCGGAAGTTTCAGTGTTCGGCAAATTACGGATGTCGATGGTGGAGAAACGCTCGTGGTTGACCAAACCAATATCAACTACGCCGATAGCGCCACCGAAGACGGGGTGACGCCCGATGGAAGCGATGGATCAACAACGTTGAGATTTGATCTTTCCCAGGCATTGATCGATAACCTAGCCGCCGATGGAGTCCTACAAGGTGGTTTGAGCGACGGCGGTTCCAACCAGGGTGCAGCTTTTGGGACGATTCGCTTTCGCACGATTATTCAGGAAGATTACGCCGATACGTTTTTGTCGGGAGACCGAAGTGTTGACCAAGGCGACGCGATTACCAATAACAGCTTGACCATCACGGGAACGGTCCGCGAAAATTCGGAAGAAAATGGCGGAACCGGAGATATTACCACGGTCATCGGAACAGAATCCGATACCAGTTCTGCAAATGTCGTAATCGCGGGTGGGAACCTGCTCAAGGAAGTGTATGCGATCAATGGAAGCACGATCCTTCCGATCGGTGACACCGGTCGAGTCACACTGACGCCGGGTGACACGATAACTTACCGCATCCAATATGTGCTCCCGACGTCCGATATCGAAGACCTTTCGATCACCGACTACTTGCCACTGCCAATTTTCAATGTCAACGATCACAACGCCGACGGTATCGGGGGGGATAGTTGGACCTTCGATGCCGATGCGAACTTTGATGCGGCTGCTGGAACCATCGAGGTAGGCTCCAATGATACATTTTTTGGCTTGTCAGGAATTACGCCGACCATCAACGTTGATAGCGGGAGCAACGGGCTCAACATTTACTACGGCGATTTTGATGATCCTGCGTCGCAGCAATCAACAATCGAACTGTATTTAACCGTTGCTGCGCAGGACCTACCAACTGCCGATGGGCTGTTCCTGACAAATATCGTGCGAGTCACCGAAGGAACGACGAGCAACGAAATCAATTCGCAAGATGAAATCGTTCAAATCGAAGTGCTTCAACCGGTGCTTTCGATCGCAAAAGGCGTCGTCTCTACGTCGGAGACCGGAGCTAGTTTCACCGGGGCAGGCGTCGGTCCTGTGAGCTTTGAGAATCCGGGTTCGGTCGATCCGGCTTTCGCAACAGGATTTACCAGTTCCGATTTGACGGCAAATCCAATCAACTCGGATGTCAGCGGTCTCGATGCCGGTGACCTCGCCAAATTTGCGATCGTGATTGAAAATACTGGCAGTTCCGACGCATTTGATTTGACGATTTCCGACATCCTGGCTGCTGGTTTTGAAATTCCTTCGGGCGCTACCGGTTTGAATCTGGAGGTTCGTGATGGAAACGGAACTATGCTCACCTGGACCGGTATCGATACTGGCACCGATATCGATCTGTTTGCAAGCGGGATCATTATCTCTGATCCAGTCGGCGAAGGCGCGATTAATAATCTTGATGATGCCACGACGGCAAATGATGGCTCCAATATCATTGTTATCACTTATGACCTCGAATTAAAAGATACAGTCACTGCGGCCCAGTCGCATACGAACACGGCTTCGCTGACTAATTATTCTGGGCGAGAGAACGGAGTCGATTACACATCTGAAGACTTAAGTGACGACGCGGTCGTGACTACCAAGACTCATGATGCCACCAAGTCCATCGTCTCGACAAGCGAAGCCCACACGGCGGAGGTCGGTGGGATTGAGCGAGTCACGATTGGAGAGATCATTCGTTATCGGGCCGCGGTGGCGTTGCCCGAAGGCACGTTCAGCGATCTTCAGATTCGCGACATCTTGCCGGCGGGGCTGACGTTTATCGATGACGGCACTGCTCGGGTCGCTTTCGTGTCGGACTCAGGAAGCATGACGTCGACGACTCTGGCTGGCGCGGGCCTGGCGGCGATCGGGAGCGAGGCCAATGTGACAACGATCACTCCGACTTGGCAACTCCCCGATGATGCGACGTCTACCAGCGCGGCCAACCATAATGACAACTACACAACGGGACAGGACGTTTATTTTAAGCTCGGCGACGTTGTCAACACCGACAACGATGCGAATCTTGAATATGTTGTGCTGGAGTTCAACGTCCTGGTCGACAACAACAGTACAGGTTCACAAAACGATCTTGGGGAGTCCCGCTACAATGACGTCCGCATTTATCAAAACGGCGCAGAAATCTATGATATGCCTCAAGCTAATCGACCACAGGTCATTATCGCAGAACCGCTAGTCCAAAACGTTGAAAAAACCGCGGATGTCACGACCGGCGATGCCGGCGATACGGTGACCTATACCGTGACATTTGACGTGGCAAGCGGTGACAATCGCAGCGATGCGTTTGATGTTCGTTTGTATGACGCCCTGCCGAGTGGATTGAACTTTGGATCGATAGCTTCCATCCTCGTGGACGGGGCAGCTACAACCTTCACGGATAATTCAGTTGGCAATGTCCTCGACATTGTGATCGACCGGGTCAACAAAGGCGAGTCCGTCGAGGTCGTCTACAGTGCAGTTCTCGATATAAGCGTCAATTCTGACGAATCACTTACGAATAGTGCCCAAGTCACTTGGTCGTCACTTGCGGATCAATTTGGTACCGATGACGGTACGCTCGGCAACAATACCGGTAGTGATCTAGCTTCGCTGAATGGTCTCGACACGGACGACGGAAACGGTGAAACTGCGAGTCTCGTCTATGACACTACCAGCGGTTCACTTCACGGTGAAAGAGATGGCAGCGATGGCTCAGGTGTTAGCCCGAATGACTATGCCGACACCGATACTCATACGGTCACCGTTGGTGGAATCTCAGCTTTCATAAAGACACTTGTCAGCACCGAAATCAACGATGCTTTCAATGGCCTCAACGATGTGGTCGTCGGCGAGTTGTTAACCTATGAGTTAACGATCACGTTCCCTGAGGGCACGACGCCGAATTCGGTCATTGTCGACACAATGGATAACGGTTTGGCGTACGTTGGCATGGTCGGCTCAACGGTTAGCGATCTTAACATTACCGGAAGCACCTCGCCAACTGTCTCCGGCAACGGTCGCACGCTCACGTTTGACTTTGGTACGGTCACCGATGCGGACCTCGGCAACGATACCGGTGGTACGATCACGCTGCGTTACGAAGCGGTGGTGCTGAATGTTGCCGGCAATCAAGCGGGCACCGTTTTAGACAACCGCGCCGAGTTCACGTTTGCTGGGAATCCCGCAACCGCCATCAGCACGGACGCGTTGGACGTGACGGTTCGCGAAGCGGAAATAGAAGTTACCAAATCTGTCGAAGTTGACCCGCCATCGGGTAGCACGCTTGGCGATGCGGGCGATCCGGTTCAATACACGATCGTGGTCCAAAACACTGGCGGTTACGATGCTTTTGACGTGACATTTAACGATGCCTTGCCGACCCTCGGAAGCGGAACCTCTGCCATCCTCGGCGCGACATTCAACGTGGTTGACTCAATGGGCGGCGGATTAACCAACGCAGACTTTACGCTTAGCGGAAGCGACGCCACTGGCTACATTCTCGCACTGAATGACACCTCCGACCTCGACTTGCTCAAATCGCAGGGCGCGCGCACGATCACAATCACGATCGACGGTTCGATCGCTTCGGCGGTCGGGCCCAACGAAACGTATATCAACAATGCGAATGCCAGTTGGACTTCCCTTGACGGCGTCGTTGCCAGTCGAAGTGTCCATACCACCGCCGACAGTGGCGAACGGGATGGAAGCGATGCATTGGATAATACGCATGACTATATCGATACCGGATCAGCGTCATTCAGCACTAACCCTCCGGCTTTTGCGAAAAGCTTGTTCGACACGGATCAGACGGAGACCGCTGGTACGAACGTGACGATCGGCGAACGTGTCACTTACGCGTTGCTCGTTACTCTGCCTGAAGGAACGACCAGTGGCCTCTTGGTCACCGACCTGTTGCCAGCGGGTCTCAATTACGACAGCTTTCAACTGATTGAAACCGTTGCCGGCTCCGGCGGGCTGCTGACAGCTGATTTCAACGGTACGATTCAAGGTGGAGATCCCGTTGTCAGCGGCGGAGTTGCTGACGGTGACGATGTCACATTTACCTTCGGTCAAATCGATATCGCGGTTGATAATGATCCCGCCAACAATTCGTTTGTGATTCTTTTGACTGCAGCGGTTTCGGATGTCGGTACCAACGTTGGATTTGGAGCTGGACAAACGACGCTTGCCAACACCGCGACGATCGATGTGATTGGTGACGCCGTCGGTGCAACTTCTTCCAACCGAGTCGACGTCGAAGTCGTGGAACCGAACCTGGTTATCACTAAAGACATTGACAAAGCCGACGCGGATGCAGGTGAATCGCTGACGATCACGCTGACCGTGGACAACAACGGTCTGGGCGATGCCCACGATGTTATTCTGCAAGATTTCCTGGCGAGTTCCGACTACGATTTGACGAGTGTGAGTCTGGGAAGTTCCGGTGTCCAATACCCGGCCGACTTTATTGCCAGCTTCAATCTAGGCAGTGGTTTACTGGAATACAACGGTGGTACGATTGCGGCCGGCAGCCAAGTGACGTTCACTTTTACCGTCGACCTGTCCGACACCGTGTTGCCAAACGCGACGGTAAACAACACAGCCACGATTACCGAAGCTTCAACTCTCCAAGGCGCTGTCGCCGGAGAGCGCAATGATCCAGACCCTGACGGAGACGGCAGCGATTCCAGCTCGGACAGTGTAGATATTCGGCGAAATAGCCTGAGTGGCAACGTTTATTTTGACGCGGATAATGATGGTGTTCTTGATGGTTCCGAATCTGGGATCGAAAACGTTGAGGTTCGCCTGCAGGGCACCGACCACCTGGGCAATCTCGTCGACATTACGGTGCAAACTTTGGGAGATGGCACTTACCTGTTTGACGATCTTCGACCTGGTACGTACACGATCACTGAAACCCAGCCGACTACCGCGGCCAGCGGAAAAGCCTATCTGGACGGAACCGATACCATCGGAACGCAAGGTGGCAATGGGTCTGTCAACGATCGGTTTTTCAATCTTGTACTGCCGACGGGGGCGGAAACCCATGGAACCGATAACAATTTTGCTGAACTGGAAGAAGCCGAACTGACGGGCTTCGTCTGGCATGACGCGGACCACGATGGCGTGTTCGATGGTGGTGAACAGGGAATTGGCGGCGTCGACGTGACGATTACCGGTACCGATGATCTTGGCGCGATTACGCCAATTACCGTAACCACCGCAGCCGACGGCTCGTATACGTTTGACGGGTTGCGGCCCGGGCAGTACACCATCACGCAAACACAGCCGGCCTTTGCCGCGCCATCAGGGCGTAATTACGCGGATGGAATGGAGCTCGATGGATCCTTAACCAACGGCGATACATCGACCAACGACGTGATCGACAGTGTTGATGTGACGGCAGCTGACAGCGGAACCAATTACAATTTTGGTGAAGTCATCGAGTCCGTGATTTCGGGTTATGTGTATCAAGATAGCAACAACGATGGCGATCGGACGACTGAAAGCGGCATTCAAAATGCAACCGTAACTCTCGCCGGATTTGACGACCTGGGCAGTGTTGTTAGTGAGGTAACAACCACTGACATCAATGGCTACTATGAATTCGCCAATTTGCGGCCCAGTGATGCCAACGGTTACACGATCACCCAAAATCAACCGGCAGGTTACCTAGACGGAATTGACACCATTGGCACCCCGGGAGGCAATGACACCGTCAATGACGTTTACTCAAGCATCACCATCACGTCGGACACGGCGGGAACGGAAAACAACTTTGGCGAAGTCTTGCCAGCCAGCCTCGGCGGTACGGTTTTTAACGACCATGACAACAATGGCGTTCAGGGAGTCGGCGAATCAGGCATCGCTGGCGTCACGGTTACGCTGACTGGGAACGACGACCTTGGTAATGCCGTCAATATCTCTTTGACGACTGATGCAAATGGAAATTATCAGTTCACCAACTTACGACCAAGCGATGCAACAGGTTACACGCTGAGCGAAACTCAGCCGGCCCAATATAGCGATGGACTTGACCAAGATGGTTCGCTGGCCAATGGTGACGCGACGGTCAACGATGTCGTCAGCAGCATCAATGTCAACGGCGGGGACAATGGCACGGGCTACAACTTTGCCGAACAAGGGGCCTCCATCCTGGGAACGGTTTACGTGGACGATGACCGTGATGGGGCTCTCGATGCCGGCGAATCCATTCGACTTGGCGGAATTGCAATTGAACTCTGGGACGCGACTGGAACGAACCTGATCGAAACGACGGTCACGCTGGCAGACGGAACCTACCGTTTTGACAATTTGCCGGCTGACAATTATCAAATTCGCGAGATCCAGCCGGCTCGATATAGCAGCACGTCTGCGGACTCGCTGAATGTCACTTTGCCATTGTCTGGGTTAACCGGTCAGGACTTTGGCGAAGCTCTTTGGGATCTTGGCGATTACATCTGGTTCGACGCCGACAATGATGGACAACAGGATGTCGGCGAAGAAGGTTTAGGGAACGTTGGGGTGACGCTGCTTTACGCAGGTGCCGATGGCGACTTTGCAACCCCGGGCGATAATACAACTCTGACCACGACCACCGATCCCAACGGTTTTTTCAGTTTCAACGAGTTGTTTAACGGTGAATATCAAATAGCAGTTGATTCTGCGGATCTGCCCACTGGCGTAACCGGGACGTTTGAAACCGACGACTCGGGAACCGCAATTGACGGCACGTCGAATATCACGGTCGGCGGCACCGATCGCTTCGATGTCGATTTTGGCTACGTCGGCGGGGGCACCCTCGGAGACTTCGTGTTTCTCGACGTCGATGGCGATGGTCTTCAGGACGCGGAAGATCGCGGTTTGGCAAACGTAACGGTTAACGTCCTGTTTGCCGGCGCTGACGGAATAGCTGGCAACGACGACGATTTGACGTTTAGCACGATCACAGATGCAAACGGGATGTATTCCTTTGATAACTTGCCCGGCGGAGAATTCGAGGTTGTGGTTGACATGGCTGACCCAGATTTGCCGGGAAGCATTTCAGGGGTTAGCGGCCCGCAATCGAACAGCGGAACTGCGAATGTTACGCTGGCCGACGGCCAAGCCAACAATGACATTGATTTCGGGTTTGCCGGAACGTTGACTCTTGGTGACCGACTTTGGTTTGATGGTAACGGCGACGGCGTCCAGGATATCTTGAACGAACCTGGTTATGCCGGTGTCGATGTGACGCTTGGGTTCGCCGGCCAGGATGGCGTTTTTGGCAGCAATGACGATGTGTCGCTGACCGATACGACCGACGCCAATGGAAATTACAGCTTCAGTAACCTTGCCGACGGCGAATACCGAATCACTTACAATTCTGCCCATTTACCGGCGGGGATAACTGGAACGACCGAGACTGATGATTTCGCAGTAGTGATTGACGGGACGGCCAACATTACACTCGCTGGTTTGAATCGTGATGATGTCGATTTTGGGTACCGTGGTGCCGGTTCGATTAGCGATTTTGTCTGGCATGATGTGAACAATGATGGCCTTCAAAATCCAGGTGAGCCCGGTTTGGTTAATCTCAATGTCGATTTGACTTTTTCCGGGACCGATGGAGTGTTCGGAACGACTGACGACTTCAGCTTGCAAACGACCACCGACGCCGATGGTCTCTACCGCTTCGAAAGTCTCCCCGATGGCGACTATCGTATTGACGTCGATGCAAGTGATCCTGACATGCCCGGCGACATGGTACCGGTGGCTGGTTCTGAGTCGATCAGCGGCACTGCCAATGTCACTTTGGACGGTGTGAGTGGTCGTAACCAGAACGAAGTAGATTTTGGTTTTGCCGGAACTAACAGCATTGGCGACCTTGTTTGGTTCGATGTCGATGGCAATGGTTTGCAAAACGCAGGCGAACCGGGGCTGGTCAATGTCGCTGTGGTTTTGACCTCGTCAGGTCAGGATGGCATTTTTGGCAACGCAGACGACGTGATAATGAATACGACGACCGATGCCAGCGGCTTGTACTCCTTTGACAATCTACCCGTGGGCGATTACCGGATCGACGTAACCGGCGAGCCGGGTGGGATGAATCAAACCGCCGAAACGGATGACGGTGTTAACGGTCTCCCAGGGGTGGCAGAAATTCAGCTGGGAGTGGGGGAAAGCCAAAACAATGTGGATTTCGGATTTGTGGGAACTGGCTCGATTGGCGACACGGTCTTCTTTGATCAAGACGGTGATGGCATTCAAGCCGCCGGTGAAGTCGGTTTGCCGGGGGTAACCGTCGAATTGCAAGTTGATTTTGATGGGGACGGCGTGTTTGATCACACCATGACCACGACGACTGATGCCAATGGAAATTATCTGTTCGGCAACCTGCCCGCTTCGAATTATGTCGTGACTGTGACTCAATTGGGCGGAACAAATCAGACGTCGGATCCGGACGCAACGATGGACAATTCTGCAACCTTGACGCTGGCTGAACAGGAAATCAACCTGGTCCAGAATTTTGGCTATCAGGGGACTGGGAGCATCGGCAACACGGTGTTCTGGGATCAAGACGCAGATGGCGTTCACGATGGCAATGAAATTGGCCTGTCTGGCGTGGCGGTTGAGTTGGATATTGATTTCAATTCCGACGGTATCGTGGATCATACTTTAACAACAACGACCGACGCCAACGGACAATACAGCTTTGGTGATCTGCCAGCAGGACGTTACACGGTTCGCACGACGCAACCGCTCGGAACCACGCCCACGTTCGACGCGGATGGATTGGGCTCGATGCATCAGTCGACGCATGATTTGGGAGCTGACGAGAACAACAACCTGCAGGATTTTGGCTATCGTGGTAATGGAGCGATCGGCGACACCATCTTTTTTGACTACCGTGGAGACGGCGGGCCGTTCAATCCAGCTGAGAATGATCGTGGTATCGCGGGTGTCGACGTGACCCTGGAGATCGATGTGGATGGTAATGGAAGCGTCGATTTCACGCGTGTCGAGACAACTGACGTCAACGGCAACTTCAGCTTTGAGAATCTGATCGATGGTGATTACACGATTACGGTGGATGCAGGTGATTTGCCTGACGCAATGGGTGCCAGCCCGACGGTTGATGCTGACGGCACGATGGATAGCACGACGGATTTGACCCTGGCAGTCAACGAAGTCAACAACGCAATCGATTTTGGTTATCACGCGGCCCCAGATTACACGATCACAAAAGACGATGGTCTGAGCGATGTTGTTCCCGGCCAAACGATTACTTATTCGGTTTCGTTGACCAACAATGGCACCTATCGAGGCCAAAATGTGGTGGTTACTGACAGCTATCCGACGAGCATTCTGGAGAATATTTCCGCCACGGTGAATGGAGTCCCTGGCGGGGTTGTCGACCCGGTCGCGGGAACCGTGACCTGGAATCTACCGAGTGTCGCCATGGGCGAGGTCGTCATGCTGGCCGTGACCGCCGATGTTATTGATCCCCTCGCGACGGGAATTACCAGCGTGAGCAATGAGGTGAATGTTGTAGATGATGGGTTCAACGGCGTCGATCCAAATCCAGGCCCACCTTTCTCGGACCCGCGAAATTATACCGACTTTATGGCCACCGAACCGCTC
>CAZHTX010000120.1:11431-13117 GCA_964535475.1 uncultured Pirellulaceae bacterium | reverse complement strand
AAAAGCCATCTTGAGAGCAGCTTCCACGGCGGATGAGCCATCGCTGCTGAAAAATACGTGCTCTAAACCGGGTGGAGTAATTTCTGTCAAACGGGCGGCAAACTTGGCCGCGGTTGTGGTGCCCATCCCCAGCGACGTGACCTGGGCGACGCGGGTCAATTGCGACTCGATCGCGGCCACGATGCGGGGATGTCCGTGCCCGTGCACAATGCACCACAAGCTGCTGACCCCGTCAAGCAATCGCCGTCCGTGACAATCGATCAACCAATTTCCCTCCGCCCGCTCGATCACCAACGGCTGATATTCGGCCATTTGCGTAAAGCCGTGCCAGACTGCCGAGCGGTCGAGTCGCTCGATCTCCAAGGCATCCGCTTGCTGCAGTTCACCAGCGATTGTTTGCGAGTTGTCCACAGTCGCCATCTTTGCTCCGATTTCCACAGGTAGTGCTCCCCTGCCCTCCCCGCCGCGGCGAACCGTCGATAAGCTGAGAGGGTTAAAGGATTTGTACGATTGTCCAGATTTCACAGCGGTGCTGAGAGTTATGGGACGCGAGGCAATTTACCAGCAATCGGGCGGCGGTGACGATGGTGGGGAGCACGACGGGGACGAAATCCCCGCGGCGATCAACCAAGACTCTCGGCTGCGCCCCTCGGCGATGGACGAAATGGTCGGCCAACGCGAGACGATTGAACGATTACGCATCGCCATCGACGCCGCCCGCTCGCGGGGCGAGCCTTTGGGGCATATTTTATTCGATGGGCCACCCGGTTTGGGAAAAACCACCTTTGCCACCGTGATTCCCGCCGAAATGAAGACCAGCGTGCAATTGGCCAGCGGGGCGGCGCTCAAAGCGCCCAAAGATTTAATCCCCTATCTGACCAACCTCGCCAGCGGTTCGGTACTGTTCATCGACGAAATCCACCGCCTGCCTCGCACCGTCGAGGAATACCTCTACACGGCCATGGAAGACTTTCGCATCGATATCGTGCTGGGAGAAGGGGTCAACGCGCGAACTTTAAACCTGGACCTGCAACCATTTACGATGATCGGCGCCACCACCCGGGCCGGGATGTTGAGCGCACCGCTCCGCGATCGTTTTCAAATCCGCGAACACCTCAGCTATTATTCGATTGCCGACTTGCGAGAGATCATTCGCCGCAACTCGCAAAAACTGAAAGTCGAAGTCGACGAGCCGGCCACAGAGGAAATTGCCATTCGCGGCCGCGGTACTCCCCGGATCGCCAACAATCGACTGCTGTGGGTCCGCGATTATGCGCAGAGCCGAGCCCAAGGGACGGTCTCGCCTGAAATCGCGATGCTCGCCATGGAGATGATCGGCATCGATCATTTGGGACTCGACAAACAGGACCGCGGCTATCTCGATACGCTGCTACGAGTGTTCGATGGAGGACCAGCCGGCCTGGAAGCAATCGCTCACACGATGAACGTCAGCTCCGATACGCTGGAAGACGAAGTCGAGCCCTTTTTGTTGCGGAGCGAGTTAATCGTGCGCACTCGACGGGGCCGCATGGCAACCGCCGCCGGATTTGCCCATATGGGCCGCAAAATGTCGATCTAAGCACCTCCCCATAAGTCACTAAGAACCTATCCGAAAATCAAAATAACCGTGGCTAGCGCCAAAGCGGCTAAATAACCGTGGCTAGCGCCAAAGCGGCTAAATTACCG
>CAZHTX010000120.1:0-11331 GCA_964535475.1 uncultured Pirellulaceae bacterium | reverse complement strand
ATTACCGCGGCTAGCGCCAAAGCGGCTAAATTACCGCGGCTAGCGCCAAAGCGGCTAAATTACCGCGGCTAGCGCCAAAGCGGCCAAATAACCGTGGCTAGCGCCAAAGCGGCTAACGTTGATACTTGACCAATCCGCCGACGATGGTGTGCGTCACGCGGCCTTGCAACTGCCGCCCGTGCAAGGGTGAGCTGCGGCAATAAGACAGAAACTTGGACTCGTCCACGGTCCAGTTGGCCGTCGGATCGATGACCACAATGTCAGCTACCGCACCGACTTGTAAGCTGCCACCGGGAATGCCGGCAATCTCAGCCGGTGTCGTGGAGAGCCGCCGAATGGCTGTCGACCAATCCAGCAAACCGGGCAACACCAGTTCGCTGATCACCAGCGAGAGGCTCGTCTCCAGCGACGATTGACCGAAGGGGGACGAATCAAGATCGTTCATTTTTTTCTCATCGGCCCGCGGCATGTGCCCCGACTGAAAGGCATCGATGGTGCCGTCGATGACTGCTTCGCGCAAGGTCTCAATATGGCGGGGACTGCGGAGCGGCGGATGGACTTTGTAACGTGCATCGAAGGTCCGCAACGCCTCGTCGCAGAGGCTGGCGCAAATGTTATGCGGGCAAGCTGAAGCGGTTACTCCCACTCCCCGCAGCTTGACCCGCCGCAACATATCAATCGCTCCCATCGTGCTGACCGGGCCGACATGCAACCTACCAGCAGTCGCTTCGGCCAAGCGAACATCACGGGCGACGGCCAAGTCCTCCGCTTCGGTCGGCAAACCGGCCAGCCCCAAGACGAGCGAAACTTGCCCCTCGTGCATCACGCCGCCGACCGAAAGTTCCGGTACACCGGGACGATCGATAATGAGGCGATCGAACATGCGGCAATATTCCAGCGCGCGGCGGAGCAACGCGTTGTTGGGCAGCGGGCGGGGCGAGTCGCTGAAGGCTACCGCTCCGGCCTCGGTCAACAATCCGAGTTCGGCCATCGCCTGACCCTGACGCCCTTTGCTGACGCAGCCGATCACGTGCACGCGGGCCAAGTTGGCGGCGGCCGCTTTCTGACGAACCAGCTCAACCGTGCTGGGCGAATCAATCGGCGGATCGGTGTTCGCCGCGCAGAGTATCGAAGTGAAACCACCCGCCACCGCGGCGGCCAGCAGCGTGGCGATGGTCTCGTCCTCCTCCCGACCCGGCTCGCGTAACTCGGTCGCCAAATCAATCAGTCCGGGAGCCACGATGCGATCCCGCGCGTCGATCCGCTGAGCAGTCGGCGGGATCATCTCATCGCTCGGATCGTAAGCGGCAATTTTTCCATCGATCACCAACAAGCGACCGACTCGATCCAAACTCTGAGAGGGGTCGATAATGCGACCATTTTCCAGGCAAAGCGTCGACATTTATGCTTGCTCCTTCACTTGGGCCAACAACCAGAGGGCGGCCATGCGGACGGCAATGCCGTTGGTCACCTGGTGCAAAATTACGCTTTGCGGACCATCGGCCACCTCGGGAGTAATCTCCACGCCACGGTTAATCGGTCCGGGAGCCATGATCAGAATGTCGTCTTTGGCCGCTCGCATCCGTTTTCCCGTCATGGCGTAACGCAAGGCATATTCGTGGATGCTGGGGAATGATGGAATCGACTGTCGCTCGAACTGGATGCGGAGCAAATTTAAAACGTCACACTGCGGCAAAATGGCATCCAGATCATGGGCCACTTCGACTCCCAATTCTTCCCACCGCTGACTGACCAAGGTGGCCGGCCCGCAAACGATCACGCGTGCCCCCAAGGTGCGCAGTCCCCACAAATTACTCCGCGCCGTGCGACTGTGCTGAATGTCTCCCACCAGCGCCACGGTCAGCCCGGCAATCCGGCCGCGATGCTCCAGGATGGTCAGCATATCGAGCAACCCTTGAGTCGGATGCTCGTGAGGCCCGTCTCCCGCGTTCAGCACATGGCACTGCAATTGACGGGAGAGTAAATGGGGCGTGCCGGGAGTTTGATGTCGAGTCACCACCCAGTCGACACCCATCGCTTCGATCGTCTTGGCCGTGTCGACGAACGTCTCCCCCTTGGCCAGACTGCTGCCGGAACTGCTGAATTCGACCGTGTCGGCCCCCAGCCTTTTGGCCGCTAAGGAAAAACTATTGCGGGTGCGGGTGCTGTTTTCAAAAAACAAATTGGCACACGTTTTTCCCGATAGCAACGAGAGCTTATCGCGACATCCCCCGGTCGCTTTTTTTATCCAACTGGCCGTGTCGAGCATGGCCATCAATTCAGCAGCCGAGAGGCTTTTCAAATCCAACAGATGTCGTCGATTCCAAGGTACTGGGGGTGGGAGTTCAGCCATAAAGGATGCGTCGGGCTCGATGAAAAAAACGGCAAATCGATTCCATACCGGCGTCAGCCGGGGGTTTTGGCGACAGCTTAGCAGGTAAACGTCGCCGCGCGAATTTGCCCAGCCGGCAATCGCCAGCTGGTCCCCACCAGAGGGTGAAATCAATGCGACCAAGAGATAATATTTCCGCTGATGTGAGACTATTTTTTCAACTTGCCCGCGGCAAATGACGATACCCCGCAATGTCCGCGGAATCGGCACATTCGATTCCGGAGGTGGGACGTTCGCTTCTGGGGGGGAGCGAATCTATCCGCACACACCACGATCCGTGTAAACACCATGAAGCCCGTCCGTACCCTCCTGGCCAGCAGTTTGTTGGCACTTTCCGCCTGCGGCTGCTCCGTGATACCGCCAATGTACATGGACAATGACAAGTCGCTGGACCCTTTGGTTGCTCTCCAGCCTTCGGCAGCGAGCGAGCAATACGATGTGATCTCGCAAGCTCGGGCCAGAAATTCCGTGGTGCTGGAGATCGTCGGCTCGAAAGACCCGGTCCGCGTCCTGCCGCTGCCCACTGATGGGCGTTCGGTATTCGTCAGCGACCTGCTGAAGCAAAGTGGATTGACGAAAGAGTTTGACCGCATGCAGGCAACCCTCTATCGCAACTCGCCGAACACGTTGGGGGGCATCCGCATGGGAATTCACTTCCATAACCGCAGCAACCAAATCACCGCCGAGCACGACTACGCGTTGCAAGCGGGTGACCGTTTGGAAGTGGCCGAACTGGAAATCAACCCCTTTGAATCATTCAGTGATTTGATCATGCCTTCGGGGGGCAATCGACGGATGGTGGCATACTAAGAACCTATCTGAAAACCGTTAGCCGCTTTGGCGCTAGCCGCGGTTATTTTGGGTTTTCGGACAGGTTCTAAAAGTTGGCATCCTGAAACGAGACCAGCCAGCTTTCTCCGATTTCAGTCTTGACCTCAACCGCCCAAGATCGGCACTGTGAAGGCATGACTTTCCCACCACAACTCGGCACGATTTTGAGCAGGGCAGGAAACAGTGAGTAATCGCGAGCGAGGCCTGGCCAACCAAGGTTCGTGGGTCGCTAACACGATTCGCCGTTTTTCCGGCTTAGCGTTGGCGGCGGGCTTTTACGCGCTGGTCGTCACGCTCCCGGTGCCGATGCTGGAACGTTATTTTCTGGGACACCCGGTGGCAATCGCTGCCACGGTGTTATTTTGCGTTGCGGTGGGGCAATTGTGGGCCCGCCACCGGGAGATCGCCAAAGTCCATCGGCAATTGGGGCTGATCAGCGACCGCGAACTGGTTCCCCAGTCGCTGCACGCCTTTTGTGGTTGGCCAGCGGCTGTGGACTCTGCAGGCAAATCTGGCCCCGCTGGCAACTCCTTGCATTCGATCAGTGATCGCGTTAATCAGTGGCTCGAGCATCTGCGGGAAGTACCACCGACCATCGCCCGTTCGGCAATGGTGCTGCGGTTGACCGATTTGCTGGAGCGACAACAGCGGCGTGGGCACGCGGACCAACTGAGCGACGATATGCGCGAAGTCGGTGATCGCCAAGCCGACGCCGATCATGATGCGTTACAGTTCGTCCGCATCATTGTTTGGGCGATTCCAATGTTAGGTTTTTTGGGCACGGTGATCGGCATCACGCAAACGCTCGGCGGACTCGACTTTACCGACGGAGCGGCCGCCGTGGAACGACTGAAGAGTGGTCTCTACGTCGCTTTTGATACCACCGCGCTCGGCTTGGTGCTGAGCGTGATCGCGATCTTTCTGCAGTTCCCGGTGGAAAAGCACGGCCGTGAGGTTTTGCAAGAGATCGAACAACGGAGCGACCGCTTGCTGCCGGCGATCCTGTCGAGCGGCACTAAGATCGAGAGCCACGACCCATTGGTAGCTCTCCGTCAAATGACGCTCGAAATCTCTCAAACGGTGAAAGATTCCGTGCGTTTACAGGCGGAACTATGGCGTCAAGCAATCGATTCCGCGCACGATCACTGGCAACAGGCAGCCCATGAATCGGCCGATCAATTAAAGGTCGCGATGCAGGAAGTACTGGGCGACTCGTTCGCCGAATCGTTGCAACAACATGCCAACTCGCTCCGCCAAACCCAACGCGAAGGTGCCGAGCAAATTGATCATCGCTGGCAACAGTGGCAGACCGCGCTCAGCGATAACGCGCGGGTCTTACTGGCTCACCAAAAGACCCTCTTGCAACAGGGCGAACTGTTAGCCGATAGCCATGCTCGGGCGACTGAACTGCGAAGCTTGCAATTGTCACTCGATACAAATGTCAAACTGGTCAGCGATAGCGTGGACGCGGTCGATCGCGGCTTGCAGTCGGTCAGCGAAGCGAGCACGGTCAGTCAAGCGATGCTGACGCTCGCCGAAGCGGTCGAGGTGTTGGCCACTCGGCTGCCCTCCACGCAACCCGGCAGCGGCAGCGGCAGCGAAACTGCCACGCAGATTGCCCGCCGGGCGTTGACTCGTGGGGGGAGAAACGCGGCATGACGCGCCGCCGTCGACTGGGCCTCTCCCCCTCGCTGTTTCCTTTTCTGGCGGTGCTAGTTTGCACCCTCGGCACGCTGATTTTATTGCTCGCCCTGGTTTCACAAAAAGCCGAAGAGTCGGCTCAGCAATTAGTCGACTCCGAGTCGGAAACGGCTCGTGAACTGGCCGAGCAGCAGACTTGGCAAGCTCAACAGTTGATCGCCTATCGTGATCGTCAAACCGAAATTCTCGAAGAGCGTCGCGGCGAACTGGCGCACCTCGAAGATCACTCGCGACGGCTGCGCGAATCGCTCGATCAACTGAAAGATGAACTTACGGCGGCGACCGAGTCGAATGATGCCGATAGCATAGCCGCGAAACAACAACGACTGGTTTCCCTCGAGTCAGAAATTGAAAAACAACGCGATGCACTGGCGGAGCGACGCGAGCAAGACGACGGACGCCCGCCTCGCGTGGTGATTGTGCCTTACGAGGGGACCAGCGGCACGCAGCGACGACCGATCTACGTGGAATGCACCGACGAGGCAATTATTTTGCAGCCGGAAGGTGTGCGGCTGACCTCAAAGCATCTGGGTGGCCCCCTCGGCCCCGGCAATCCGCTCGATGCCGCACTGCGAGCAATCCGCGGGCATTGGCAAAAATTGGATGCCAACGCGCCACCCCCTTATCCACTGCTGCTGGTTCGCCCCAATGGCATCCACGCTTACGCCGCTTGCCGCATCGCCATGGATGCCTGGGATGACCAGTTCGGGTACGAGCTGGTCCCGGCCGAGATGGAATTGGCTTTCCCTCAGCCCGATCCGGAGTTAAAAGCGAATCTGCTGGCCGCTATCGAAAATTCCCTCAAACGTTCCGGCTCCCGAATAGCCAACGCACCACGACGCAATCGCTTTGTCGGTGCCGCTCCCACCACCTCGGGAACCGCCAGCGGACCAGGCAGTTACCAGTCTGGCAGCAACAACGGCAACGGAAACCAAGGCGGAACGGATTACGGAACGGAAAGCGGAACGGCAAGCCGCGGCGGGTTCGGTGACGGGAACTCTGGCCGCAGCGGGAGCAACTTGGCAGGCCCCGGCGGGCGCCCAAATCGTGGCGATCTAAACGGCGGTATTAACGGCGACCAACCATGGCTGGGTGACTCGCCCCCGACGACCGACATCGCCAGCCTCCGCCAAGAGCTGGCCGGACGGGCAACCGGCTTGGCCGGCCCAGCGGGCAACGGCAACAACCAGCTCGACCAACCTGGTACCTTTGGACAAACGGGTTCCACCGAGGACCAAACAGCAGGCAACCAAACAGCAGGCGGCCAAACAGCAGGCGGCCAAACAGCAGGCGGCCAAACAGCGGACGGCCAAACAGCGGGCAACCAAACAGCGGGCGGCCAAACAGCAGGCAGCCAAACAGCAGGCAGCCAAACAGCAGGCAGCCAATCAGCGGGTGGGCAAACAGCCAGCGGGCAAAGCGCCGCCTCACCCCCTGGGCAACCACCGGTCAACGCATCCGGTCCAGGCGGCGGGGGCACGTCATCCGCACAATCACAGCAAAGTCAAACCTTTTCCGAGGCGATCGAACAGCGGGCCCGCGAGCAAGCCAACAACCCGCCTCGGCGGACTCCTCCCAGTGACCAGTTGCCCGATTTAAATGCCGGCAACAATTGGGCGCTCCCTGATTCGTTCAGCCATCTGCGGGGACCGACGGTGGTTCGCGAACTGCAACTGACCTGCCACGGACAGTACCTCGAACTGGCCGGTGAGCGTGGCGGAGCGGCGGTGACCATTCCCGTTCGCAATGGTTTGATCGACCAGGCGGTGCGAGAGCTGGCCGGGGAAATTCGTCGCCGCGTGGAAAGCTGGGGGCCGGTGATGCGAGACGGTCGCTGGGAACCAGTGCTCAGCGTGCGAGTATCGGCGGACGGTGAATCCCGCTTTCGCCAGCTGGAAATGCTGATGCGAAACAGTGGCGTGCGAGTGGAGAGGAAACGGACACGATGAGCCGACGAAAACGCGCAAAGCTAGAAATGGGGTTCGATTCGTTCCTCGATATCGTGGCGAATCTAGTCGGCATTTTGATCATCCTGGTGGTCGTGCTGGGGGCCCAGTCGCAACAAGTCGCCGAACAAGCGGCGATCGAATCGGTGGTCGAATCGGAGGAGATGCGGGCTTATGAACAATCGCTGGCGCTAGCCAACACGGCCCGCAGCGCCGTCGATGAACTTCGCGGCGAAACGGCCAACTACGAACGGGAGATTCAGCAAAGGCGCCAAGAACGCAACATGCTGCTCGATTTATTGACGCTGGCCAAAGAGCAATGGCAAGCGGAAAAGACAAAGCTCTCCAGCGAACAGCAAGCGGCCAGCCAATTGGCGGCCCAGTTGGCTGCCAAAGAACGCGAGCTCCGCGAATTGGCGGGTGAACGCTCGCGATTTGAGAACGCCGAACCCGAACTGACCGTGCTGGAACACCTCCCCAGCCCAATGGCTAAAACTGTCTTTGGCGACGAAATCCATCTGCGGCTGCGGCAGGGAAAATTAGCAGTCGTGCCGATCGACAGTTTAGTGGAAGAAATCCGCGTCGCCTTCCGCAGTGGCGTCGACGGGACACGCCCCGGCAGCTCAACCGCCACGGTCGGGCCGATTCGTGGCTTTATCGGCAAGTACGAAGTGCAACGCAGCCGAGCGACAGCCAGCCGCGGAGGCTCGCTCGGTACCGCCATCCGGCTCGAGCTGACAGGCTTGACGATTGAACCCGTCGATGAATCAATCGGCGAACCACTGCGGCAAGTCTTACAAAGTAACCGTTCGCTGCTCGATATCGAATTCGCCGGACGCCCACCAGAGACCACCACTGTTACCGTGTGGGTCTATCCCGACAGCTTTAAAGAGTTTCGCTTGCTCAAAGAACACCTCTACAGCCGCGGCATCGCCACGGCGGCTCGGCCGCTGCCGGAAGGACGCCAGATCAGCGGCGGTCCCAATGGTTCGCGAAGCGCGGCACAATAACTCCCAGCTGAACGACAATAACTCCCAGCTGAACGACAGTAACTCCCAGCTGAACGGCAAGCTAGCCGCCGGTCCTCCAGATCAACGTCGTGGATCAATCAACACCGATTGGCCGGGTAATTGCGACCGCCTCAGGGAACTCGGGCGGCTCGCCGAGCTGCGATCAACACTGTCATTCAGCCCCTCACCGGCGATCCCGTTGGCGGGCGAATCGACATTCTGCGGTGCCCCGTCGGTCTCCGCGGGAGTCAACAGTGCATCGGCCGGGCCGCGGAAAACCAGCTGTCCGGTGGCCGACCAATTCGACCAAGTACCGACACGATTCCCCGCCTCGTATTGCCCCTCCGCCATCTTCATGCCATTCATGTGCCACCAGCTCCAAGTCCCAGTCTCCATGTCGTTCACATACTGACCGCGCCCGCGAGGCTGGCCATTCTCATAAAACCAAGCAAACTGGCCGTCCTGTTCGCCATACTTGTAATTGCCCACAAAGGCTGGTTGACCGTTCGGGTACCAACGGCGGACGAGACCATGACGAATCGGGGCGGCGGTCTGCTCGGGCATTTGCCGCAAGCTTGAATTCCACCAGTCGTGCGAGGCGATCTCGACGGCCAGCGGTACCAACACACTCTGCTCGACCTTCTTCTTTGTCTTCCGCTGGGGGTCGAACCATTCGGTCGAACTTTGCACCACGCGACCGCGATCAAATTGCACCGCTTTGATTGCTTGGCCCTTTGCCGTCCGTCCGGCCGAGCTGGCTGGAGCGACAATCTTCGCCGGTCCGTGCGGCATATTTTGCGAATAGAAAATTTCGCGAATCACCTCACCCCGACTGTTGTACCACATCGATACATTTTCACGCTGACCATTGGTCAGCTGCCAAATGAAAACGGGGTTTCCCGCACTATCGCTGACCATCCATTCGCCAGACAACTGGTTATCGGAGAACTGAGCCTTTGAGCGAAATGGGGCCGTAAATCCTTTATCGAGCG
The DNA here is from genome assembly GCA_964535475.1 of uncultured Pirellulaceae bacterium. GTDB lineage: Bacteria > Planctomycetota > Planctomycetia > Pirellulales > Pirellulaceae > Laterigemmans. The sequence continues at coordinate 2,459 of CAZHTX010000120.1, read as the reverse complement.
TGTCGGTTAACCGCCGGAGTGTTTCGCTATCGATCCACTGCGTCCATTCACCTTGCATCGCCCCCAGTTCGTAAATCCCACGACGGACAATCTCGCCTTTGTTGTTGTACTCCTTAAATTCACCATGGTTGACCAAATTACCCGTTTCATCCTCGACCACATGCCGCTCAATAAAAATCGAACCATCGGGGTGCCGCTGCTGAATTAATTCGCCACCGGAAAGCGGTTGAGTGGTGCTTATTTCGGGAACCAGCATTTCGCCGCGATCGGGTGGCAGCGCGCCGGTTTCGAAATCAGGAAACGCAAAATCGGCCTCCGCTTCGACGAACTGTGCATCCAGGGGAACGGCGATCGCGGCAGGATCAGGGGGCACCAACTGCTGGGCAGTCGCTCCGGATGCTGAGGCAAGAATCGAAGCAGCGGCAGCCAGCCGCACGAGAGAATTACGAGTTGCATACATCCTGGTCAGCTCCAGCGGTGGGACGAGTTCCTGGGCAGGGCAGACGATCGCCAACGGGGATGTTATTGATCCCACGATGATTTCAGGGGAGCTGCAACCAGCTTGGCCGCAGACTCAATGATCCGCCTTAACTAGAAACTCTCTATCGTCGCTGGAGGGGCCGCTAGTGAGCCGTTCGGGCCGAATCACAGTGGTACCGGACGTAGCAACTCTGCAGAGGGGTTCGCTTAAACCGATTGGGAAAACTTTCGCGGCTGATTAATCAGACTTGCAGGAAGGCCAGCCGTAATTGATGGAGTACTTCGGTCAGCATTTTGCTTTCTTCCGCGTCCAAATTACCGCTGGTCTTCGCCTCGATGACACCGAGCAAATCAATGTAATGTTTGGCGATCGGCTTTTCAGGTTTAGCCAATTCGCCATCGGGCCCGGGGAGTTGTCCCATCGCGTGCAGCGCCTGCGTGGCCAACATGCTGATCAAAAAATCAAACGTGGGCGGAGGCATTTGCATGGCGGCCTCCATTGCCTCGGCAGTTGGCTGATCCGTCGGCTGATCACTGGCGGCCAGCTCGTCCTGACCCACAGGCTGGGCGGATGGCTCACCTTCAAGTGGCTCGGTGGAAGCGGCGGCTTGCGCCTTTTCGCGTTGAACTTGTTCTTTCCAATCCTCGTCAACAATCAGCTTGGGCGGCTGTTCTTCAGGTTGCTCAGGCATGATGATCCACAGGGTTGTTGGCGGTCGCGTCATTGACGTCGGCCACCAAGGGAAGCTTGCGTCTGGCCACGGCGGCCTCCACAAAACCAGCAAACAAAGGATGCGGCTGGAGTGGTTTACTTTTGAATTCAGGGTGGAACTGGACAGCAACGAACCAGGGGTGATCGCTGATCTCCACAATTTCCACTAGCTTACCATCTGGGCTGGTTCCGGCGAACCGCATACCGTGGGCGGTAAATTGCTGGCGATAATCATTGTTGAATTCGTAGCGATGGCGATGTCGCTCTTGAATCTCCTCGCTTTGATACGCTGCCTGGGCGTGACTGTCGGGAGTCAACGTGCAGGGCATGCTGCCCAACCGCATCGTGCCGCCCATGTTGGTCACGTTGCGTTGTTCGTCGAGCAAGCAAATCACGGGATGCGGGGTATCCTTTTCAAACTCCGTTGAGTGCGCACCGGCCAGCCCCATCACTTCGCGAGCGAAATCGATGACGGCGCACTGCATTCCCAAACAGATCCCAAAGTAGGGGATTCCCCGCTCGCGAGCGTAACGCACGGCTTGAATTTTGCCTTCGATCCCGCGTTCACCAAAGCCACCGGGAACGAGAATTCCATGGAACCCGGCCAACAACCGTTCGGCCCCTTCGCGCTCAATCTCGCTGCTCTGAATACGGCCAACGCGAATTTGAGCGTGATTGGAAATACCCGCGTGATCGAGCGACTCGTAGATCGATTTATAAGCATCTTTATGCTCGGCATACTTGCCCACGACCGCGATGGAAACTTCGTGGCGGGGGTTACGCAGCGTATGCAGGAGATCACTCCAAGCGGTCATGTCGAGCGTCGCGGCACTCAACCCCAAACGCTTGACAACTAATTCATCGAGACCGTTATCGACCAACGAAATGGGGACTTCGTAAATCGAAAAATCTTTATCCTTCTCCTCAATCACCGCTTCGCGAGCCACGTTGCAGAAGAGGGCAATCTTGTCGCGATCCTCTCGCGAAATGCTGCGCTCGCAACGACAGATCAAAATATCAGGTTGGATACCGATCTCCCGCAGCTGTCCGACGGAGTGTTGCGTCGGTTTCGTTTTCAGCTCGTCGGCCGCTTTTAGATAGGGCACCAAAGTGAGGTGCATGTAGAGCACGTTCTCACGACCGACATCGAGCGAAAATTGACGAATCGCCTCGAGAAAAGGCAAACTCTCGATATCCCCCACCGTGCCGCCGATCTCGGTGATCACGACGTCGACATCGTCGCCACCCAGCTTGTGAATCACCGACT
>CAZHTX010000119.1:0-13124 GCA_964535475.1 uncultured Pirellulaceae bacterium | reverse complement strand
CGCTTTGGCTCCGCAATTGCGTCCCCGGCGGGTACAAGTCGTGGGCTGGCTGTTCGTCGCTGGATTGCTGTTATTCAGTGGCAGCCTATACTTGCTGGTGGCACTCAATCAACCCAAGCTGGGAGCAATCACTCCGTTGGGTGGCGTTTCTTGGATTGTGGCATGGAGCGTGTTGGCATTTTCGGCTCGGCAATCCGCTGCGGACCAAACATAATTGACCAGAGCTTGGTGTTTGTTGGCTGAAACTGGTGCCCAGTTTGCGAACTGAGGTTGCGAGGCGACCGCTTTTCGCTATATTCCGGGGCTCTGTGGAAAGATCTACCGTCCAGTGGACGGAATTCATATTTTATATTGCACATCATCCCCCGGATTCGCGGCCATTTAACGCTTGGCCGAGCGATTCCAGTTGATTGGAGAGTTTGTCCGATGGCCCGCCAATGCGAAACTTGCGGCAAGAAAGTTCAAATGGGCAATCGCGTGGAGACTCGCGGTAAAGCTAAGTATTTGGGCGGTGTCGGTACCAAAATCACCGGTTGCACCCGGCGTAAATTCGTTCCCAACCTGCAAAAAGTCCACGTGACTCTGCCTTCGGGAGAGAACAAGACGATGCGAGTCTGCACGCAGTGCATTCGCAGCGGCGCGGTTCGCAAGACGGTCAAGCAAAAGCCGTTCTCGATGGCGACCAGCGGCAGCAAATAGCTCCTGCAGCACCATGAATCACGACGAAGTCGTCAAGTTGGCCCGCTTAGCTCGGCTCGAATTGAGCGAGCAAGAGATTGAACAGTTGGGGCCGCAGTTGGATCGCATTCTCGGTTTCGTGCATCAGCTATCGGAGCTCGACACGAGCGATGTGCTGCCGATGACGACCGCTCTGGATGTGGTCAATTGTTGGGCGGATGACATTGTCCAACCGGGGCTTACGCGCGAGCAGGCTTTGGCCGCCGCCCCGCGTCATGATGAAGAGTCTTTCCTCGTTCCGCCGGTGCTCGGGCCATTATGAGCCTCCCCCTCGATTCCGCCGCTGAATTATTGCGTTTGCAGGCGAGTGGCGAGCTGACGGCTGTTGAAATTGCTCAGGCTGCACTCAGCCGAATCGCGGATACCGAAGCGGCCGTGCGGGCCTTCACCTATCGCGCCGATCCGCTGCAAGTGCTCGAGCAAGCCGAGCAAATCGACCAGGATCGCCAAGCCGGAAAACCACTCGGAGCCCTGGCGGGTGTGCCGGTCGCTCTCAAAGATGTCATCTGCACGGATGATATGCCGACCAGCTGTTCCTCACAGATGCTCGATGGCTATCAATCGCCCTATCAGGCAACGGTCGCTGATCGCTTGCGGGCAGCCGGCGCGCTGATTGTCGGCAAGACCAACCTCGATGAATTCGCGATGGGGGCCAGCACGGAAACCAGCGCGGTTGGCGCCTCGCGAAACCCCTGGGATGTGTCACGAACTCCCGGCGGTAGCAGCGGGGGCACAGCCGCCGCGGTTGCGGCCATGAATTGCCCCCTGGGCGTGGGCAGTGACACGGGCGGTTCGATTCGTCAGCCCGCCGCCTTTTGTGGATTGACTGGCATCAAGCCAACCTACGGTCGCGTCAGCCGGTACGGGCTGGTGGCGTTTGCCAGCAGTTTAGATCAGATCGGTCCCATGGCCTGGGATATCGAAGACTGCGGCTTGTTGTTGTCGACGCTGGCTGGCCACGACCCACTCGACTCAACTTCGTTAGCCGAGCCGGTGCCGGCCTGGCAGGAAGCATTGGCAAGCCGTGACGTGCGACGCATGCGGATTGGCTTACTGATGGATGCGTTGGATGCTGAGGGTCTGGACCCTGAATTGCGCTCTGCCGTGCTGGAAGCCGCCGACGTGTTTCGTTCCTTGGGGGCGACGATCGTCGACCTTTCCTTAGCGCACAGCCGGTACTGGGTGCCCACGTATTACGTCATCGCACCGTGTGAAGCGAGCAGCAATCTGTCCCGCTACGAAGGGGCACACTATGGCTTCCGGGCCGAACCGGCTGCCGCCGATGTTCGTCGCGATGGTCCGCTGCTGGCAACCTACTGTCAAAGCCGCGAGCAAGGTTTTGGCGCCGAGGTCAAACGGCGAATCATGGTCGGCACATACGCCCTCAGCGCCGGCTACTACGACGCCTATTATCTTCAAGCGCTTAAGGTGCGGCGGTTGATTCGCAACGATTTTGACACCGCCTTTGGCTCGGTCGACTTAATCCTGGGGCCGGTGACCCCCACGCCCGCTTTTCGCTTCGGTGAGAAAACGGACGATCCATTGCAAATGTACCTTTGTGATTTGTTCACCGTGGGAGCGAATTTAGCCGGCATTCCCGCCCTCACGATGCCCGGCGGGATCACCGACGCCGGTTTGCCGATCGGGGTTCAATTGCAAGCAGCTCCCTTGCAGGAAGGCCAACTGATGCAAGCCGCGGCGGCGTTTCAGGCGACCACGGGGCATCATCGTCGGAGGCCTCAAACGTGAACGCCGCAAGCGGGAATCCCCCAACCGAGACATTGCCGCACCAGGTGATCATCGGGCTCGAAGTCCATGTGCAATTGAAGACAGCCACGAAACTGTTTTGTCGCTGCAGCACGGAATTCGGCGCGCCACCCAACACGCAAGTCTGCCCGGTCTGCCTCGGCTTGCCCGGTGCCTTGCCGGTGCTGAACCGCAGAGCGGTAGAGTTGGCCGTGCAAACCGGTTTGGCTCTGAATTGTGAGATTCCACCGCTGACAAAATGGGATCGCAAACAATATTTCTATCCGGATCTTCCCAAAGGGTATCAAATCAGCCAATTTGATTTACCCATTTGCGCAGATGGCTTTGTTGACATCCCCGACCCGGCCCCCGAGCGTGACGGCCAGACTCGCCGCATCCATTTGGTCCGCGCCCACTTGGAAGAAGACGCCGGCAAGAGCATCCACGACGAAACTGCCGGAACCAGCGACACGCGGATCGATCTCAACCGTTGCGGCACGCCACTGCTGGAAATCGTTTCCCAGCCCGACCTTCGCTCGGCCGCCGAGGCCCGCGTTTTTTTAACGGAACTGAAACTCCTGCTGACGCACTTGGGGGTCTCTGATTGCGAGATGCAAGAGGGCAGTTTGCGAGTCGATGCGAACGTTAATTTGCATCTCGAAGTTGACGATAAAGTTATCGCCACGCCGATTTGCGAAATCAAAAACATGAACAGCTTTCGCGCGGTCGAACGGGCGATCGAATACGAAGTGCGTCGTCAGTATGTCGATTGGGAAGATACCGGTGCGACGATTGAGACGCGGTCCAAACAGACTCGCGGCTGGGACGATGGCAAACAGACTACGTTTCTGCAACGGGAAAAAGAGGAATCGGCCGACTACCGTTACTTTCCCGATCCCGATTTGCTACCCGTGCGGTTGCCGCGGGAACTGGTCGAGAAACTTCGAGACGAACTGGGTGAATTGCCGGCGGAAACACGCACTCGGCTGCAGAACCAGTACGGCTTAAAAATCTACGACGCCGACGTGATCGTGAATCAAGGCCCCGAGCTGATCGCTTACTTTGAGCGTGCTGCCGAAGTCTCGGGAGCCGCCACGCGGACCAGTGCTTGGATTCAACAAGATGTGCTGAGAACATTGAACGAGCGAGGTTTGCAGATTGGGCAATTGGCCGTCTCGGCCGACCACTTGGGCGAACTATTACAACGCGTCGAGGCAGGGCAGTTTGACACCTCGCGCGGCCGCGACGTCTTTCAGTACATGCTGGATTACGCAACCGACGTCGATGGAGCCGTCGAAGCGTTGGGAATCAAAGTTGTCGACTCTGGTGAGTTAACATCGCTCTGCCAAACCTTGATCGACAACAACGCGGCCATCGTGGAACAGATTCGGGGTGGCAAAGTTCAAGCAATCGGTTCGCTGATCGGTCAAGCCAAAAAACAAAACCCCAACGCCAACCCGCAGCAAGTGCGAGAGACCTTGCTGCAGATGATTGGGTAAGCGATTGCGTTAGCAGCTCCGGGCTTGTCCCAGCGGAGCAAACAACTGGCAGCTACCACCATTCCGCGTTGCTTTGACGCTAGCCGCGGTTCTCGCCTTGACCCAAATAACCCGCGCGCTAAAAACGGTGGATAGCGCCAAAACCGCTACCGGTTGTTAGCCGTTTGGCCGCTAGGCCCGGTTCCCGTTTTAAGCCGAACTAATCCTCTGCAACAAAACGGTGGCTAGCGCCAAAACCGCTAACGGAACAACGGTGGCTAGCGCCAAAACCGCTAACGCTCACAACAGTTAGTAAGGCCCGCGAATATGTTGGCGAACTTCGCGATGATAAAATTCGGCCAGTTGACGATGGAGTTCAGCGGACAGGATAGGAAGGTCGGCAACGGCCGTATTGCTGAGCACCTGCTCGGGCCTGCTCGCACCTGTGATGATGGTGCTGACCGCCGGGTAATCCAAGATCCAACGTTGAGCCATTTGGGCCATCGTCAACTCTGGGGGCAACCAATCCCGCAAGCTTTCAACCAAAGCGACTCCCTGCTGAAAAGGCAAACCGGCAAACGTTTCACCGACGTTAAAATGTTGACCGTCGCAATTGAAATTTCGATGATCACTGGGATCAAAAGTGGTGGTGGCGGTATATTTGCCCGCCAACAGACCGCTGGCCAGTGGCAACCGCACGATAATGCCGACGCCCTGATCGGCCGCTCGCGAGAAGACTTCTTCCAATGGTTTTTGCCGAAAGATATTGAAGATCATCTGCAATGACAGTAGACCAGGTTGGTCCAAGCAGATCAGCGCTTCTTCATCCGACTCCACGCTGGCTCCCCAGTGGCTGATCGAGCCTTCCTGCTGGACCGTTCTCAGCCAATCAAAAATGGTCCCCTGCCTCAGCACCGCGGTGGGTACGCAGTGCAGTTGTAACAGATCGATGCAATCGACCCCCAGCCGTTGGCGAGAGGCATCAATTGCTTGCCGCAGCGAGTCCAGGCTGTAACCATCGGGATAGACATCACCGCGGCCAAACTTGGTGGCAATCTTCAGTTCGGCATCCGACTGGGCACGAAATTGGCCAATCAGCCGCTCGCTCCGTCCATCCCCGTAGACATTGGCCGTATCAAAGAAAGAGATCCCTTGGTCGACAGCCGTCTGCATGATTTGCAGCGAAGTTTCGTCATTGATAGGGCCAAAATCGCCGCCGAACTGCCAACAGCCCAGGCCAATTTGACTGACTGAAAAACCGGCATCGCCAAGCTGTTTTACCTGCATTGATTCGAATTCCCTTGCTTAAAGGCGAGGTGGTAGGACGATTGGGGTGGGTGCTTAAACATCGCCTCTCCAACCATGACCGTCTAGCCCCCCATGAATTCCCAGCTGCAGGTTGCCCAGACGTCATCGATGCTCATGGAATTTGCTGGACCTGGCTGCCCTCGTTAGATTGTTCGGACAGTGGCAACGGTTTTGTTATACTGAGGTTTGCTGCGGGGCGATCGCCACCGCCTCGTCGCCTACTTCCCGCCCCTCCACGATCAGTGTTCCCTCCCTCCTTGAGTTTCGTGCAATGATGACTCCCCGCGTTTACCTGTTCGCTCTTCTGCTCTGCTTGGCTGGCAACGCCGATCTGCTGTCGGCGCGAGCTGAGGATGCTCTCTGGGAAAAGGAGAACTTGGTCGCATGGTGCATCGTGCCGTTTGACGCCAAACAACGCGGCCCGCAAGAGCGCGCTGCGATGCTTTCCGAATTGGGCATCAAACGACTGGCTTATGATTACCGCGCGCATCATATTCCCACCTTTGATGAGGAGATGCGAGCGCTCAAACAATATGATATCGAGCTGACCGCTTGGTGGTTCCCCGGAGACGTTAATGATGAAGCTAAATTAATTCTTGATGTGCTGCGCCGCCACCAGATTAAGACTCAATTGTGGGTGACGGGCGGGGGCGAACCAACGCAGAATGCGGAGCAACAACAAGCACGGGTGGAGGCCGAAGCGGCGCGGATCGGACGCATCGCCACGGCGGCCGCCGAGATCGGTTGCAGCGTGGGCCTCTACAACCATGGTGGCTGGTTTGGCGAACCCGAAAACCAAATTGCCGTGATTGAGCATCTTGGTATGCCCAACGTGGGGATTGTTTATAACTTGCACCACGGCCACGCCCACCTCGATCGCCTGCCGGAACTGCTGGCAAAAATGCGACCCCACTTGCTGGCCTTGAATCTCAACGGCATGACGGCGGGCGGTGACGCGAAAGGCTTAAAGATCATGCCCCTCGGCACGGGCGATCTCGATCTTCGCATCATCCGCACGATTGAAAACAGCGGCTATCGTGGGCCCATCGGCATTCTTAATCATACCGACTTGGATGCGGAGGCACGGCTGGCCGACAACATGGCTGGACTCGATTGGCTGACAGCCCAGTTGCAGCCCACCGCGACTGTGCCCCGGCGTCCTAACTACCTCACCTGGACCCGCACCGATTTGGCCCATCCCAGCGACATCGATAATCTCCGGCAACTGGCCAATGAGGCTGCTGAGGAAGGAGACGCGCTGCGGGGAATGACGGTGTTTGCCGACCAAAAGTTTGCCTGCCTAGCCTGTCACCGCTTGGGCCAGCATGGCGGCCAAGTCGGTCCGGCGCTCGATCAGATTGGTAAACAGAGAAGTGATTGGCAATTAGTGGAAGCGGTGAAATTTCCCCAACGACATATCGAAGATGCCTATCGCACCACGCGAGTTTTAACAGCGGCCGGCGTGATTCTTAACGGCTACGTGGTTGAATCGACCGCCGAAACCATTCGCTTGCGAGATCCATCGAGCGGAGCCGAAACGTTGCTCGAACGCGACGAGATCGAGGACCAAATGGATGGTGGTTCGGTAATGCCGGTCGGCTTGCTCGAAGCGATGCGTCCCCAGCAACAACGTGATCTATTCGCCTTCCTCAACGATCTTGGACATGGTCAAAAAGTGGCTCCCGAGGTGCTCGATTCGGTGCTTCAGCACTGGACCGCCACGGAACCGGTAAAGCTGACGCTTGATCCTGCACCCCTTGATCCTGAGTATTGGACGCAACTGCATCAACCGGTCAACCGCGATCGGATGTTCCAGTTTTATGCCAAACAGGCCGATCATTTTCGGCAACAAGAGTTCCCACCGCCGTTGCTGCAAGATTTTCCCGGGCTTGATGGGGGTGGCTTCGGACATTGGGGGAATCAAAACGAAGCGGGTTGGATGGATAGCCGCTGGAACGAGACATTGCTCAGCTCGGTGCAGTGCGGCGTCTTTCAAGCACCCGGCTTAACCGTCCCCCGCGGTGTCTGCTTGCAACTCGGCGATGAGCAAAAAATATTCACCTGCTTTAATCCCGACACGCTCAGCTACGACCTGGTCTGGACCGGTGAGTTTCTCGAATTCTCATCCGTACGACATGGCTTCATGGATGGCCTGGGAATGGCTGGAAAAGTCATCGCCGGTGCCGGCACCGCACCCGTGCGGGAACCGTTCAAGTACCACGGTTTCTATCGACATGGCTCTCAAGTCATCTTTGCTTACCGCATTGGCGAAGTTGAATACCTCGATGCGCCGGTTATGGAGGCGGGAGAGTTTCGAAGGATTAAGGCCCCGCGGGATCAGCATCCGCTGCGCTCTCTACTATCCGCTGGGCAGCCCCAGTGGCCTCAAATGTTAGAAACGCCAATCACGTTTGGCACTCAGCAACCTTATGCAATTGATACCATCGGCTTGCCCAGCGACAACCCTTGGAAAGCGTTGATCTATGGCGCGGGAATCGACTTTCTGCCCAACGGAAATGCCATAGTGACGACCATGCAAGGCGATGTTTGGCAGGTCTCCGGGTTGGACGCAAAGCCACCCGCCGCGGGCGAACCCACACCCCGCGCACGCTGGCGGAGAATCGCGGCCGGACTACAGCAAGCGCTCGGCGTGGTGGCTGCTGAAGATGGTCTGTATGTGCTTGGCCGTGATCGCATCACCAAATTACAAGATTTGAATCAAGATGGGGAGATGGATTTCTATGAGTCATTCTGTGGTGGTTATGAGACTTCAGCGGGTGGGCACGATTTCATCTGTGGCCTGCAACGCGATCGCGATGGATACTTCTACACTTCATCGAGTAATCAAGGTTTACTGAAGATCAGCCCTGATGGCCAGCGCGTCGAAGTTGCCGCCACCGGCTTTCGCAATCCAGATGGCATCGGAGTTTATCCCGATGGCACGGTCACGGTTCCTTGCAGCGAAGGGCAATGGACACCAGCGTCCATGATTTGCGCGCGACGGCCAACCGACGGCCAGCCTTTCTTTGGATACCGGGGACCGCAAAACGGCGAACCTCCCGCCCTGCCGCTGGTCTATTTGCCCCGCGGCGTCGACAACTCCAGCGGTGGCCAAGTCTATATCGAAGACGATCGCTGGGGCCCGTTAACCGGCAATATGGTGCACCTTTCCTTCGGCGCGGGAACCTACATGTTGTTGCTTCGCGACCAGGTGGGCGATCAATTACAAGGGGCAACCGTTCCGCTGCCGGGTGATTTTCAGTCAGGCGTGCATCGCGGCAGCTTTGGTCCCCATGATGGTCAGTTATACGTGGTGGGGATGGCCGGCTGGGGAAGTTACACCACCGAAGATGGTTGCTTGCAACGCGTCCGTTACACGGGCGGCGAAGTTCAACAACCGATTGATTTTCACGTTCACGAAAATGGCGTGCGGATCACTTTTTCGGCTCCCCTTGATCCAACCACCGCCGCCAATCCCCGCAGCCATTTCGCGCAAGCCTGGAACTATCGCTACAGCGGCGCCTACGGTTCGCCCGAATATTCGAGCCGACACGCAGGGGTCCGTGGCCATGACGTGTTGCCAATTCAGTCGGCCCACGTGCTGGCCGATGGCCATTCGTTGTTTCTCGAGATCCCCGACTTGCAACCGGTGAACCAATTGCACCTGCGGCTCTATCCACGTGACGATGTCGGACGCGAAATGTTTGTCACGGTGCATGCCCTCGATGAACCATTCCGCGACTTCCCCGGTTACCGCGAGGAACGGAAAGTAATTTATCCACATCCGATCCTCGCCGATATCTCGCGGGCGGTCGATAGCAAACCGAATCCTTGGCGGGAAGAGATCGCCGGAGCGCGCGAGATCAAGCTGCGAGTCGGCAGAAATCTCTCTTTTGAAACGCGAGAGTTGCGAGTCACAGCTGGCGAAGCGATTAAGTTGACTTTGGTGAACCCCGATGCGGTGCCACATAACTGGGCGTTGCTGCAACCGGGCAGCACGCAAGCTGTTGGCGAGTTGGCTAACAAACTCGTGGGCGACCCCGAGGGCGCAGCGCGGCAGTATGTCCCCGAGCACGAGGCGGTGTTGGCTTACACCGATGTCGTCGAACCCAAAAATGAGTTCTCAATCTTTTTCCGGGTTCCACAAACGCCAGCCTCCTATCCTTACATCTGCACCTTCCCCGGCCACTGGATGGTGATGCAAGGCACAATGATTGTCGAAGCGGCAAATGAATAACAGCTTTCTACAAATAGAAATGTTAGATGGACAAAGGTCCGAGTGTCTTCCCAGCTTTCACCGAGGAACAAGGCAATGTTGTTGAGCATCACCCGCCTGAGCATTTTCGGATGTTGTCTGTTGCTAGCTTCCGTATTGACTGCCCAGGAAAAGTTGTCCCGCGCTGAAAAATTACAGCTTGATCGGGAACGTGTGGAGTCGGAGGGCCGTTGGCTATACAACGATTTGCCCGCCGGGTTTACCCAGGCTAAAGCAAGCGGAAAGCCATTGATGGTGGTGCTGCGCTGCGTGCCTTGCGAAGAGTGTGTCAAATTGGATGACGACTTGGTTGATAAAGATCCTGTGATCAACGGCTTGCTAAATGAATTTGTCTGTGTTCGCCAAGTGTCAACGAATGGGCTAGACCTCAACATTTTTCAATATGATACTGATCAATCGTTTGCCGTCTTTTTTCTCAACGGAGACGGCACCGTTTACGGACGCTTTGGCACTCGTTCACACCGCACCGAATGGCTCACCGATGTCTCGCTCGAAGGGATGCAAAAAGCGATGCGGGCGGCCTTGGCTTTGCATAATAGCTATCCGCAGAATGCCGCTTCCCTGGCGGGTAAACAGGGGACGGAACCGGATGTCACTTCACCGGAACAGTACCCCGCGCTGCGCGATAAGTATACAAGTCGCCTGAAGTCGGGTAACGATTTGGTAAAGAGTTGCATCCATTGCCATCAGATTGGCGATGCGCAGCGTGAGTATTACTGGCAAGCCGAAGAACCTGTTCCGGAAAGGGTTATTTTTCAATACCCCCACCCCAAAAGCATCGGCTTGGTGTTCGATCCAAAACAGCGTGCCACCATCCAAGAAGTGCTGCCTAATTCTCCCGCCGCTGAAGCTGGATTCAAAGTCGGTGATGATCTGGTATACATGGCCGGGCAACCATTGATCTCCATGGCCGATGTCCAGTGGGTTTTGCATGGCATTCCGGCGTCGGGTGCTGCGGTTGCAGTGCAAGGAAACCGTGGCACTGAGCCGTTAAGACTGCAATTGCCATTGGCCGTCGGATGGCGTCAGCGCGATGACATCTCCTGGCGAGTCAGTTCGTGGGGCTTGCGTCGGATTGCCACCGGCGGCTTGAGTTTGGAAACCGCACCCGCCGAGATCAGAAAAGAGTTGCCGATTGCCGACGATCAAATGGCATTGCTGGTGCGGCATGTGGGCCAATACGGAGCCCACGCCACGGCCAAACGTCAAGGCTTCGCGGTGAATGACATTATCGTCAGTTATGACGGACGACGCGATCTATCACGAGAGACAGATTTGCTGGCTTACGTGCTGAGAAACCGCAAAGCGGGTGATCGGGTGACGGTCGAGTACCTCCGCGATGGCCAATTGCGCCAAGCCGAGTTACCGATTCAAGAATGACAAGATACGATGAGCGGCAGGTCGATTCTTCGTTGACACGACTAGTAATTTAGAACCTATCCGAAAACTGTGAGCCGACGGCGCTAGCCGCGAGCCTTTTTTATGGTTTTCGGATAGGTTCTTAGAAATTTTATAAACTGAAAATGAGCACTCAATGATTCGCGCGATAGTGGCAGCTGTGGTCGGTTATGTGGGCATGGTGTGCGTCGTGATGCTGGGGATCGCCGCCACTTGGTTTTCCTTGGGCAATGAATTCGCTTTTGCAGGAGAAACCGTTTATGCCAGTCAGGGTTGGACAATCGCATCGCTAGTGGGCGGTGCTGTGGCAGCTGTTTTTGGCGGTCGGCTCGCCACTTTGGTCTCGCGGAAAAAACCAGTGCTAGCCACGAAGATCCTGATTGGCTTGGTGATCGTGCTGGGCGCGATCACGATCGCGATGAATTTGACAACTGACGTGCCAGAATTGCCCGAAGGAACAAAGATCGCCGATTTGGACTTCCTGGAAGCGGGCCAATACGCTCGCAGCCCCATGTGGTATCACTTCGCCATCGTGATTGTCGGCGTGATCGGAGTGAGCTGCGGTGGCAAGTTGAAAGAGGCCTAGCTAGGCCAAAGCGGGATCAGGCTGGCCACATTCGGCAAAGCCTTTGGCTCGCAGCAGGCAGGCGTCGCAGTGCCCGCAGGGGCGACCTCCTTCACCAGGATCGTAGCAGGAGAGGGTGAGCGAGTAATCGACCCCCAATTCCAGTCCCTTGGCGATGATCTGGGCTTTGGAAAGCTGAATTAAGGGGGTGTTAATTCTCAGCGTGTGGTGTCCCTCAACGAATAACTTGGTGGCCAAATTGGCCATACTCTCGAAGGCACGGATAAACTCAGGGCGGCAATCAGGATAGCCGCTGTAGTCGAGCGCGTTGACACCAATAAAGATCTCCAGCGCCTGTCGCGCCTCGGCCAATCCCATGGCGATCGCCAGGAAGATCGTATTGCGAGCCGGGACGTAGGTAACCGGGATGTGGGGGCCTATTTCCTCGACCGAGTTGGACTTGGGGACGGCAATCGATGGATCGGTCAGCGCCGAACCGCCGATTGCCGCGAGGTTGATATCGATCACCGTATGGGAAGCCACTTGGTAGTGATCGGCCAAGCCTTGGGCTCGCTCCAATTCGTACTGATGGCGTTGGCCGTAGCGAAAGCTGAGCGAATGAATTTGATAACCTTGACTGCTGGCCATTGCCAAACAGGTGGCGCTATCGAGTCCGCCGGAGAGCAGGACGACTGCGGAACGAACCGGGGTGGGCAGGGTGGACATGAGCGGACTCTTTCACTTCCGTTTTGAGCGTTAAGGCTGCTTCCATAGTTTGCGACCGAAAGCTGGATTAAAGTTGGTCCAGTTTCCTTCCGCGGCGACGTCTGTTTCCAGCACCGCATCGGCGGCCGCCATCTTGGCATCGAGGTTATCAATGTGATGCAGTAAAATCGCTTCCACTGTCAAGGGAATTTTGGGGCTACCGAATTCCAGATGTCCGTGATGGCTGAGCACGAGATGCTCTAATTGCCAACGCAGCACCTCGGGAAACGATTGTCCCAGTTGCTGCTCCGCTTCGCGAATTTTATCGGCCAACATTTGCACGCCGATGATAATATGCCCGATCAATTGGCCCCGATCGGTGTAGACCGTTTCCTCACCGACGGAAAGCTCCTCGGTTTTGCCCAAGTCGTGCAGAAAGGCTCCGAGGATTACCAGTTCGCCGTTGACGCGAGGATACCTGGGCGTAATCAGCTGGGCCAACTCCATCAGATCGATCGTGTGGCGGAGCAGTCCGCCCGGGTAGGCATGGTGGTGATTGACCGCCGCGGAGGCTTTTTTCAACTTGGCCATAAAGCCTTCATCGTCGATAAAAGCCAAACCGACGGCGCGGAGCAGCGGATCTGTTAGCTCTTCGATCAGGGTTCGCAATTGGCTCTCCAACGCATCGGCCGCCGAGGCATCGAAGCGTTCGAAGTCAGCCGGTTCCACGGTGGCGGAGTCGACTTTCTCAAGTTGCGAGACGATCATCTGCAAGCCGCCATTGAAGACCTGCAAGCGACCAACGCAGCGGAGGAAGTCCCCCCGCTGGAAAGTATTGAAGACATCGTCGTCGGCGTTCCAAAGCATCCCGGTCAGCGTCCCGGAGCGATCAGCCAACTTCAAAATGATG
>CAZHTX010000118.1:0-13206 GCA_964535475.1 uncultured Pirellulaceae bacterium | reverse complement strand
TGGGATCGGCCAAAACCAGTTCGACCGTGGGGACTCGGTATAGCCGAGCGGCTTCGCGAACCCATTCCGCCGTGGCAGTTTCGTCAGCAATCAACAACGCGGCTCCCCGCCGGGCTGCCAACCAAGCGACCCGTTCGAGATCCTCAAACCAAGCAGATTGTTTTTCCACCGGCAATCCGAGCCGGGACGAGACCACTCCGTACCAGAGCTCAGCATGCAGTCCCTCACCGCGGGCTTCCCACGGACAGCCGTCGAGCCAGGGTTGGCCATGCGGCTGAAGAATTGCCTCGGCGGGCATGACGGACCTCCTTGCAAGCAGACTGCGGTACGATGCCGAGGCTGAACGCCTCCGATCAATCCAACCAGCCGAACTCCACCAGGCCGATTCCGCTGCACGTTGGCGGAATACTGCGTATCATACTATGATCGCCCGCCCGTCAACAGGTTTCGCGGTACCGTGGCGTTTTTTTTAGACGAGCTGACAACGTCGCACGAATGCCGCCCGACCTCTCCGCACTGCTATTATTCGTTTCTGATTGAACTCGCTGCATCGTGAACGCCGACAACACTCGTCCCAAAGCTGCCAGACCTCGTGATCTCCCAGCCGCCGCGCGGCCACGACATCAGCGGCCTTCGTCGCAGCGCCCCGACGGGCCACCATGGCGGCGGACCATGTACGAGATTATTTTCGAGGCGGAGACTTTTTGGGGGCATGTTTTTGACCTCTGCGTGCTGGCCATGATCTTGGCCAGTATTTCGGTGATCGCTTTGGAAACGGTGCCGTCGATTCACAATGATGTGGAATTGACCAACCAGCTGCACACCGCGGAAATCATTTTCTCCCTCCTCTTTGGTCTCGAATACTTTTCCAGGTTGATTGCCGCCAGACGCCCCCTACGATACGCCTTTAGCTTTTGGGGCCTGATTGATCTGATCAGTTTTTTGCCCTCGCTGCTGGTTGGTTTGACAAGCACGCAGCCCGGTTCATTTGTGATTCTACGCTCTGTCCGGCTGTTAAGAGTGTTCCGCGTCATGAAGTTGTGGCGGATGCTCAGCGAGGCCGATGAACTGACCCAAGCAATTTGGCAAGCTCGCGATAAAATTATCGTGTTCCTGGCCGTCGTGATGGTGGCTGTCACGATCAGCGGCACGCTGATGTATCACGTCGAATTCGTACCGGGTGAAAAGGGGGAATCCATCTCACAATTTTCTTCCATCCCACAATCGATGTATTGGGCGATCGTGACAATGACGACCGTCGGCTACGGCGATATTGTGCCGCAAACGACTGCTGGGAAATTCGTCAGCGCAGTCTTAATCTTGCTGGGCTACAGTCTAATTATCGTGCCCTCCGGTTTCGTCAGCGCCGAGCTATCGGCAAAGCGAATGCAGCGCGACAACCAATCGGCTCGCGTTTGCCTCGAATGCGAGAAAGCAAGCCACTCGCTCAATGCCAATTTCTGCGACCGCTGTGGTGCCCACTTGCCAGAGCGGGCTTTGATTTAAGTGTCGGATTTTGACTCCGCTGCCCGTAACTATGCCGAATCTTTACAAGCCCAATTGTCAAGCAGTGGATAAGATCCGGTTGACTTTGCCATCGCGCGAGCCAACTGGATGGAGAAACGTTCCCACAAACTGGCTACCGAATCATCAACTCCAAGGGTATTAGATTCGATTATCATTCATATTGATTTTTCTTGCCGGACTGGCAGCAGCATTCGCATTGACAGCTCATCTGGATAATCAATTGAAAGCACTGCCCTAGTTGCTATCGGCGATGTCGCGCAAGCTTGTGAGGCGGATCCTGCCGAAAGGATTGTGCATGGGGTGATTCGGTGGTTGCGGGTCGTCCACTCGCGAGACTAGAAAGCGCGCGGCATTCTCGTCACCCGCTAGATCACCGGTCTTGGGCAACTCGTTCGCTTCACAAACGTACTGCATCATTTCGATAAGTGCGAAACCGTCATCGCCAATCTGATCCGAGGCCATTTCCACATCGGGGCAGCCTAGGATTTGCATGCCGACGGTGCGGGCCACTTCGCCGCGACAAACACCCACGTAGGCGAACGTGAGTGCGTCGGCGTTGAGTTGTTGGGCATCGATTTGCTGCATGACCTCTCGCCATCCATTGCGGCCCAACGCTACGCCGCTGTTGTCCAAAAACACCCCGGCGCCGCCAGCGTCCAGCCAATGCGAAATTGCTCGCATAAACGTGTACGCAGACTCACGTGAACCGCATCGCCCGGTCAAGCAAACCTGCACGCGATAATTCTCGATCGCCAGCTTTTCTTCGTCCGTCGGTTCTCGACGACACGACATGGCGAAGACCCTAGCGAATTCGTCATCCGCGTCTCGCAGGGTCATTTCGCACTCCATGCCGTCTTCACTGATGAATCGATTTGGCAAGAGCCGGCAACGATCATCCATCCGTTCGACCATTTCCTGGGCTCCGTCCCAATTGGCCGGGATACGAACGGTAACGAACACCTCAGGGGCGGTAACATCGGCTCGGGATTCAGACATGATTGGACTCCTAGGGAAGGGAACGGAGTAGCTGTGGCTCACTGCATAGTAATTTAACAGTCCTTTGGGGGCCTCGACGAGTGCTTGTTGCTCGGCCAGCCCCCCCACCGCTCAAATTTCGCTCACCAACCCCAAAAACGCATGCCTTTGCACGTCAGTACCACGGGAAAACCGTGAGTTTCCACGGCAGGCTGGCAGAAATTAAAATTTGGAGCCCCTCATCATGTCATGCGCTGGGCGCATTGACCATGCAACATCCAGACGTTACTTTGCAGCGATTAAATATGCCAGGCTCGCGCGATGGAGACGGAGAAATTAATCCGGTTGAAAACAAGTTTCAGCTTGTTGAGTATTTGCAATCAGGTTGTAAGGCTCCTGAGTTGTTTGCCTTGGGCACAGAGCAAGAACAATTCGTTTACATTGACAGCGATTTCCGCCCCGCGGCCTACGATGGGCCCTCTCCGAGTATCAAAACGCTGTTGGAGGGATTGTTGCGTTTTGGTTGGAAACCGATCGAAGAACGGGGGCTTCCGATCGGGGCGCGGCGGGACGGTTGCAGCGTCACCTTGGAACCTGGCGGTCAGTTTGAGCTTTCCGGGGCTCCCCTCGGCGACGCGCATCAGACGTTTCAGGAATCCCAAGCTTACCATCAGGAGCTAGAGACGCTCGGGAAAGAACTTGGGCTTCGTTTCCTGGCGTTGGGGCATCAACCCAAGCATCCACGCCAGGATTTGCCTTGGATGCCGAAGGAACGATACCGGATCATGCGACGCTATATGCCCAAGGTTGGTGCTCGCGGTCTTGATATGATGCAGAGTACATGCGCCCTGCAAGTCACAATGGACTTCTCTGACGAAGCGGACATGGTCAAGAAATTTCGGGTTGCGCTGGCGCTGCAGCCATTGGCGACCGCCCTGTTTGCCAATTCGCCTTTTGCGGCGGGGAAACCCTGCGGGTACCTCAGCTACCGCAGCGACATTTGGCGCGATACCGACCCCCGGCGATGCGGCTCCCTGCCGTTCGTATTCGAGACAGGTATGGGGTTCGAGCGGTACACCGACTACGTTCTCGATGCGCCCATGTATTTTGTTCATCGCGACGGCCAGTACATTGACGCTAGCGGGCTGTCCTTTCGCGACTTCCTGGCTGGTGAGCTGGCTGTTCTGCCCGGTCAGCTACCATTAATCAGCGATTGGGAGAACCACCTGACAACGGTTTTCCCGCAGGTGCGATTGAAGCGATTTCTGGAGATGCGCGGCGCCGATGCTGGTCCCGTTTCGCGGGTGGCCGCTCTTCCCGCCTTATGGGCCGGAGTATTGTACGACACCCAATCCTTGGGCGCGGCTTGGGAGCGAGTTCAAAAGTGGACCACCGATGAGCGACATAATTTGGAACGCGGTGTCGCCGAGCATGGGTTTCAGATGAAGTTTCGAGATGGCACCGTTCAAGAGCTTGCGCTCTGGATGCTTGACCTTGCGAAACAAGGCTTGCGGCGAAGAGGCTGCCTGAACGCAAATGGTCAAGACGAAAGCTGCTACCTTGAGCCGTTGACAGTCGCCGCCCAAGCGGGACAGACTTTCTCCGAGCTTCTGTTACACCGTTTTCAGCATCAATGGATGGGA
Source organism: uncultured Pirellulaceae bacterium (assembly GCA_964535475.1). Classification (GTDB taxonomy): domain Bacteria; phylum Planctomycetota; class Planctomycetia; order Pirellulales; family Pirellulaceae; genus Laterigemmans. The sequence continues at coordinate 9,061 of CAZHTX010000118.1, read as the reverse complement.
GATATGGACATTGCTCTGCCGGCGATGTGCGAGGAGACATTTGGATGAGCAACCGCAAGCTAGCAATCATCATGGACCCCATCGAGTCGATTCAACCTCGCAAGGATAGTTCCTTGGCGATGCTGTTGGAAGCACAGAGTCGGGGCTGGGAGATTCACTATGGGCAGATGTCCGATATTTGGCTGCGCGATGGCGTGGCTTTCGGCCACCTAACCGCGCTGCGTGTCGCAAACGATCCCGCTGAGTGGTTTGTGCCCGGCGAAGTAACGGTGACTCCACTAGGCGACATGGATGTCATCCTGATGCGAAAGGATCCGCCTTTCAACACGCAGTACGTGTTTGCAACTTACGTGCTGCAGCGTGCCGAAGATCACGGCGCACTGGTGGTCAATGGGGCTCAGGGCTTGCGCGACGCCAACGAAAAGGTCTTTTTGGCTTGGTTTCCGGATTGTGTCCCACCCACGCTGATCAGTCGTTCGCTGCGGGAAATGCGTGCCTTCATTGCCGAGCATCACAAGGTGGTCGTCAAACCATTGGACCTGATGGGTGGTCGATCGGTTTTTGTTACTGATACCGCCGATGGCAACCGCAACGTGATCCTGGAAACAGTCAGCCAGGGTGGCGAGCAATTCGTGATGTTGCAGAAATATATGGCTGACATCGTCGATTCGGGTGACAAACGGATAATACTGATCGACGGTCAACCGATTCCCATGGCTTTGGCCCGCGTCCCGTCCCCCGGTGACCACCGAGGTAACATGGACGCCGGTGCCAGGACCGAAGTTCGGCCGCTGACAGATCGTGAACGCTGGATATGCGAGCAGATTGGCCCGGCGCTGCGCGACAAAGGTTTAATGTTTACTGGAATTGACGTCATTGGCGGCTACATGACCGAACTGAATGTCACGAGTCCCACCGGCATCCGCGAGTTGGAACTTGCGGGCGATGTTCAGATTACAAAACAACTATTTGACGTTATTTCATCAAAGCTGAAGTGAGCGTGGAAACGACTCGCGATCTAATTTGGTTGCAATTCTTAGATGACCGCTAAAGCACTCGAAATCAACAACCTCAGCAAGACCTATCGCGATGGGACTGTCGCCCTGCGCGGGATTGATCTAATAGTGGAAGAAGGCGAGTTTTTTGGTTTACTGGGTCCCAACGGAGCAGGCAAGTCGACGACAATAGGGATTGTTACCTCCTTGGTGAACAAGACCGGCGGCACGATCCGCTGTTTCGGCATCGACCTCGACCGGGAACCCGCGCGGGCCAAATGCCAGATTGGGCTGGTTCCGCAAGAGTTCAATTTCAATCAGTTTGAGCCGCCCGAGCAAATCGTCATGCAACAAGCCGGCTATTACGGCATGCCGCGGTCGGTTGCCCGTCGACAGACTGAAAAGTATCTACGCAAAATGGGACTGTGGGAAAAGCGAGCAACCGGTGCCCGCTTGCTCTCCGGTGGGATGAAACGGCGTTTGATGATTGCTCGCGCGCTTGTTCATGAGCCCAAGCTGCTGATCTTGGATGAACCGACGGCGGGTGTCGACATTGATTTACGGCGCTCGACCTGGGCGTTGTTAAAGGAGATTAATCAGCAAGGGACGACCGTTATTTTGACGACGCACTATCTTGAAGAGGCGGAAATGTTGTGTCGTCGGATCGCGATCATCAATCGAGGGCAGATTATTGAGGACACTGATACAAAGTCGCTGATGTTGAAATTGAATATCGAGACATTCGTGCTGGACCTGGAATCGGCGGCCCCGGAGAGTTTACTCCTCGATGGTTTTGTGCATCGCCTGACTGACCCCACGACCTTGGAAATTGATGTGCCAAAGGAGCGTTCACTCAACGCGGCCTTCGAGATGTTGTCCAACCAAGGACTTGGCGTGGCCTCGATGCGCAATAAAACCAATCGGCTGGAAGAGTTGTTTGTCGAAATGGTGGAAGCCGCCGAAAATTAAACCGGGACTCAATCCTCCTGAACTTACTCCGCACGCACCATTGAACTATGGCCCTCAACATTCTCGCTGACACACCGACCGTTGGCCTGCGATCCAACCTGATTGGATTTCAGACAATTGTGATCAAAGAAGTTACGCGATTGCTGCGGATCTGGCCGCAAACTATCGTTCCGCCCGTGATCACAACAACGCTTTACTTCATTATCTTTGGGAAGGTGATCGGGGCTCGCGTGGGCGAAATGGGCGGTGTACCGTACATGCAGTTTATCGTGCCCGGTTTGGTGATGATGAGTGTCATCAACAGCTCGTACCAGAATGTAGTCTCATCCTTTTTCTCGTCAAAATTCCAGCGCAACGTTGAGGAGTTGTTGATTTCCCCGCTGCACAACGCCTTCGTGCTGCTGGGCTACATGGCGGGTGGGATCGCTCGCGCGATGGTCATCGGCACAATTGTGTTGCTGGTAAGTCTGTTTTTTGTCGAGTCACTTTCCCTCTACAGCATTCCAATTACGTTCACTGTGGCACTGCTGACAGCCACCTTGTTTTCCATCGCGGGATTTATCAACGCTTTGTTGGCGCGCAAATTTGACGATGTCGCGGTTATTCCAACATTCGTTTTGACTCCACTCACATATCTTGGGGGAGTTTTTTACTCGATCAGCTTGTTGCCGCCACCCTGGGAGACAGTGTCGCGATTCAACCCTATCGTGTATATGGTCAGCGCTTTTCGATACGGTATCCTCAAAGATCGACTCGATTCGGCAATGATCGATATCGACCTGGGATTCGCGATTGGTGTGATCGTCGTCTTCATTGTTGGTTTGTTTTCATTGGGGCTATGGATGCTGAATCGCGGCATCGGCTTACGAAGCTAGTTATCATGAGTAATAATATGCCCGAGTTGACACTTTATTATTTTCCATCGTGTCCCTATTGCCGCGTGGTATTAAGTTGTTTAGATCGCCTGGACCTTAAGATTCCAATGCGAGACATTCGGTCCGAGGCCGGTGCGAAAGAGGAGTTGCTGCAAATCGGCGGTAAAAGTCAGGTGCCGTGTCTAGTGATTGACGGCAAACCGCTCTACGAATCAGATGACATTATTCGTTGGCTACAGGCAAACGCAGTATGAGAGATTTAAAAATAGAAATCGAGGAACGCATCTTGGCCGCGTTGCCGGACGCCTACGTGATTGTGCGTGACCCATTGAATGACAACGCGCACTTTGACGCGACCGTGGTGAGCGAGGTATTTGTGGGCATGCCGCTCGCCAAACAGCATAGATTGGTGATGCAAGCGCTAAAGGATCTATTTGCCAGCGATGTGCACGCGCTTTCGCTAAAAACGCAGACCCCTGAAAAATGGGCCGATACCCAAGAATAGCTGGCGAATACTAGCTCATTTTTTTCTTACCTATTTTCTTTGTTCAGAGACTACGTTATGACGATCGCCGAACGCATTCAGCAAGACATCGATTCCAACCGCATCATGCTGTACATGAAAGGGGCCCCCGAGATCCCAATGTGTAGATTTTCAAAGGCGGTCGTCGATATTCTCAAACAACTGGATGTTACGTTTTCCAGCGCCGACGTCTTGCTGGATATGGAGCTTCGCGAAGGCATCAAGCAGTTTTCCGATTGGCCAACCATTCCGCAACTGTATGTTGATGGGGAGTTTGTCGGTGGCTGCGACATTGTTACAGAAATGTTTGAGTCGGGTGAATTGCAGCCCTTGTTGAAGGGCAAAAACGTTTGAGTCCCCGCTTGCCTGATTGCCGAATTAGGGAACACAATTGAATCTTCATTAGTAGCGCCAAGATCATGATTGTCGAGCAAATATGGACAGGCAACGCTTTTCGAAACTTCAATTATTTGGTCGCCTGTCCGGAAACCGGTGAGGCGTTGGCGATTGATCCACTGGACCATGTGCAGTGTTTGGCCCGCGCCCGTGAAAAGGGTTGGGAGATCACCCAGATTCTTAACACCCACGAACACCGTGACCATACTGGAGGTAACGCGGAAATGGTTCAGGCGACTGGCGCGACACTGTTTGCCCACGTCCTGGCTGGCCCGCGTATCGAGGGAGTGGATCGTGGTTTGAATGCGGGTGATGTAGTTCGCGTGGGCAAGACGGTGGAACTACTTGTCTTGGATACGCCGGGACATACGCTGGCTCACATTTGCCTGTTGTGTGACACTGACGCTCCGGCGTTGTTCAGCGGTGACACGCTGTTCGCAGCTGGCGTGGGGAACTGTCGTGGGGGTGGCGATCCCAGGCAGCTATTCCAAACCTGCTCACAGCAGCTGACACAATTATCTGGCAACACTCGAGTCTACCCAGGCCACGACTATCTCATCAACAACCTGGGTTTCACCCTTGACCGTGAGCCCGATAACGCACGAGCGTCGGCGTTACTGCGCGAGGCGAGCCAGACCAATCAGCACTTAATCACGACGTTGGCATTGGAACGCGAGGTCAATACCTTCTTGCGGCTTGACAACCAGACTGTGATCAGCCGGTTGCTCGACGCGTTCCCCGATATGCCACGGCAACCCTCCGCCCAGGAAGTCTTTGTGCGACTCCGCGAGTTGCGAGACCAATGGTAATCTCTTGCGAGGCTGCGCCGGAGACAGCGAGGCTGCGCCGGGGTCAGGCTTTGTGTTCGGTGTTGGGGGAGGAAGGATTGGATGTTTGTTAGTGTTCCGTTGTTTTTGGAGAGTTGAATCGACTTAGTTCGGCTTGGGTTCGCGCTTTGATCTCACTGCTCGCTCACCGCCCGGTATAGCAGCACCTGGAATTTTCGGTCCGCTGGATTCGAAATTCAATCACCTGGCCGTTAGTAAAAGTTGCCTTAATCAAGAACTGTGTGGCCGTATTGTAGCGGCTGTCGTCCACTGGATTGCCATCCTTAAACTCCACCGGATGACGAGCCGTTACTTGTTCAATCAAGACCGGGCCCGTTGCCGTTTTGCCCAATCCGCTTCGTCGTTCGGCAAACTTGCAACATCAATTGCTCTTCCTCAATGGTCAGCGTCATGGGCTTTTCGCAATAGACTTCTTTACCCGCTAGCATTGCTTCGATCGCACAAGTCCGCGACTTGCTGGCAAGGCAACGCAAAGCCTGACCCTGACGAAGCCCTGCAAACAGAATTCGGCAGGAAAATGGGGGCAGGAAAATATATCCCTGGATAAACCGCCCGTGGTGCCAGGGGACATGAAATCGCCCTTAACAGTGTTCCCGGGGGTGGCGCTGCGCTTACCACCGGCTACCCTTTGTGGTCCCCTTGCCTGGCGATTGCAAATCCCGCGCACAAGGGTTTGGCATGAAAATGGGGCAGGAAAATGTATCCTCGGAATTTCCCGGCCTCTTTTTAATTCACGCAATCACATGGTGTTTAAATGAACGCAACACAGGCGACGCACGCGTTAAGCGGTCAACGCGTCTTGATTATTACGGGAGAAATCTATGAGGACTTGGAGCTGTGGTATCCCAAGTTGCGTTTGATTGAAGCGGGGGCTGAAGTGGTGGTCGCCGGTCCCGAAGCGGGAAAATTGTATGCCGGCAAAAACGGTTATCCGTGCGTCTCCGACGCGGCTTTGAAAGATGTCCGCGAGAGAGATTTCAACGCGCTCGTGGTGCCGGGTGGTTTTATGCCCGACAAACTTAGACGCGATCCCGTGGTGCTCGATTTAGTTCGCCAGTTTGATCAACAGCGAAAACCAATCGCGGCCATCTGCCACGGGGGTTGGATTCCAATTTCAGCTGGCATTTACAAAGGCGTGCGGGTGACCGGATCGGCAGGTATCAAGGATGATTTGGTGAATGCGGGAGCGATCTATGAAGACCAACCTGTGGTGGTCGATGGTCACCACGTGAGCAGTCGCAAACCGGACGATTTGCCAGACTTTTGCCGCGAGCTGATTCGCCTGCTCGATTCGACCGAGCGGTAGCAATCGCCTATGATGGAAGGGTAGGTCCCCACTCCAAACAAATTTTTGTGCACAATGAATCTGTCTAACTGTCGATTGCGAGCAGCCGGCGGGAAAAGTCCGCTAAGCCTTTCGCAGGGCTTGTTTTTTCCGGGCCTGTTGTTTTTTCCGGGCTTGTTGCCGCAATCACCCCACGCCGCCCACTCGCCCCGCCGATGTCTGTTGCTGGGGTTGTGGCTGTTGCTGGGGCTGTTGCTCGTCGCTGGCCCCTGGGCTGGCTCGCTGACAGCGGCACAGGGTCAAGGGTCGGCAGAAATTATCGCCTACGCGGGTGAGCCCTTTGGTGTTGCTCAAATTCGCTATGCGGTACCCCGCGGGGAGAAGTCAGCCACGCCGTTGCCCGTGCGGGTGGAAGATGCGGAGGGACGCACACATTATCCCACCTTGCGACAGTTGACCCAAGTTGGCCGCAGCGGACCGCCGCTGGAACCGCTTCCTCCCGGTCCGGTGATTGGCCAGGGACGCTTGTTGGGACGCATGAAGAACATCTTTCGCACTATCACCAGCGAAGAAATCGAAGAAACCGTCGGGCACGAAGTCTCCTTTTTGTTTCGCGGCGACACGCCATTTCGGGTGATTGTTAGCGACGGAACACGACGCGAATTTGTCATCCGCCCGCTGCCGAGTCGACCATCGAGCGGGGCTGTGATCAACGACGCCATCGAACGCATCAGGGATGGCCAACCCGAGCGGACGGCGATGGAGGCTTGGTGGCAATCGTACACGCAATCGGCCAGCTACGGCATCGAAGCGGGTGACTATCCACCGCTGGTGGAAAGTTATCTGTTGGCGAGCTTGTCGCGGCGGCTCAACCTACCGCTGCCACCCGCTTTCAGTGTAGACGATGGCGAAGTTCCGGCGATTGGCGCGTCAGGCTCCGGTGCAGTGTCCGCATCCACTGGGGAGGGTGACGAGAATATCGCCTCCACCTTAGAGTTATTGGCCGGCACGGAGGCGATGCGTGCGGAGACGTTTCGCCGCGTGGCCCGTGGGGATACCGAGCAATTTGCCGAGGCTACCTTAGACCCTCCGGCAGCTCCGCAGTGGCTCGAACATCGCGACTGGGAGATGCTCGAACGCGAGCTCATGGCAACGGCAGGATCAGCAGACCAACCCCAGGCGATCGAACCACTTGCTTCGCGCGTTCCCAAGGACGCGTTTTACCTTCGTTTCGGCTCCTTTAAGAACTATCTTTGGTTCCGAGATTTAAGCAGTCGTTACGGTGGGGACATTTCGCGAATGATTACCATTCGGGGATTTGACTATCAAGCTGCCTCGCGAACTGAAAAACTATTAGATCTCAGCACCACGGAGCTGGCTAAAACGCTGGGCCCGACGGTAATCGATGATATGGCCTTGATTGGATATGACCTCTTCTTAACAGAGGGCCCCGCGATTGGCACGTTACTGAAAGCCAAGAATGCGTTTCTGCTGGGAACTTCGCTCAATGGCCAACGCTCGGCCACGGCGGCCAGGCTGGAAAGTGCTACTCTGCAAACTTTGGAGCTGGATGGTCGCAAAGTCACCCTCCTGTCGACTCCCGATAATCAAATTCGTTCGTATCTCGTCAATGAGGGCGAATATTTCCTAATTAGTTCTTCCGAAACGCTGGTGCGAGCCTTTATTGCTTGCGGTCGTGGGGGCGAAAACCTAGCCGACTCGCGGGGGTTCCAATATGCGCGAAAGCTATTGCCGGCAACTAACGACTATACGATCTTCGCCTATTTCTCGGCAGACTTTTTTCAGAACCTGGCAGGGCCTCAGTATCAAATTGAGTTACGGCGCCGACTATACGCGACTGCCGATATCAGTTTGACCCGATTAGCCACGTTGGCAGCCCGTGGAGAAGGTCGAGCAATCAATCAACTCGACCAATTAACCGCGGCCGGCTATCTGCCTGACGGTATCGGGCGCCGGCCTGATGGTAGCGGCCCAATTATCGCTGGTGATGAGATCATTGATTCGCGGCGTGGGCGTCTTGGTTCTTTTAAACCGGTTGCGGATGTTGCCATTGGCAAAGTCACCGAGGAGGAATACGGCTGGTACTCGCGACGAGCAGAATTTTACAGCGAGCAGTGGCAACAGATGGATCCCCTGGTCGTTGGAGTGCGTCCGACCAACCGCACGGCCAATGGGATTGAGAGCGTGGAAATTCATGCCGAGATCGCCCCGTTAGTACCGGAAAAATATGGCTGGTTGGCCGAGCAGCTTGGGCCTCCCACCAAGGTCGCGCTGCAATTTGCACCCGACGATATCGCCGCCATCCAAGCGCACGTGATCAGCGATCAACTGGGCGGTTCGATTCCGCCCCATCATTTGTTCCTCGCTGTCAAAGATGAATTACTGCCGAATCCGGCCGAGCTGGATGGACTGTTGGATAAGTTTCGGGCACTCAAGTCGTTGGCGGGCTACATCGGGGCGTGGCCGCAACCAGGATTGCTGGACCGATTACCGTTGGGACTGGGGCGCGGGCGACCGATTGGTCCGGGCATGACGAAACTGTTGGGTGGACTGTATCGCTACCAAGCAAATGGCTTCAGCATCGTCTCGTTTCTTCCCGAGACGATTGCCAACTCAGTGCCTTATCTGGCAATCGTGGAAGCGGAACAACCAGCTCAAGTTCGCTTGCACGTTGACAACCTGCAAGGTACGCGATTGGAAGCTTGGATTAACCACCAACTCTATCTTCGCAGCCACCGCGCATCGATCGCCGGTGCCAGGTTGCTCGACACGTTGACCTCGCAATTGCGAGTCCCGGCGGAGGAAGCAGCCGAAGTAACCAGCGTCTTGCTGGATGCCGAGTTGCAATGTCCGCTGGGTGGTAATTATCGATTAGCAGCAACCCCAGTCGGTCCGCGCTGGAGTTCTTCGGCTGTCAATGGAACCGAAGCGGCCGAAGTCCCGGTTGGTTATTTGGCGCCGGTGCTCAGTTGGTTTCGCGGCGCCAGCGGACGATTAACTCAATATGACCAACGTCTCGTCGCCGACTTGTTGATCGACATGGCGACTGATCAAGCGCCGCGACCTCCAGCAGCCCGCCGAGGTTCGCTGTAGCGGTTAGCGGTTTTGGCGCTAGCCACCGTTTTATTGCACGCGCGATTCAGTCGGGT